>NZ_CALIBB010000077.1 GCF_938045595.1 uncultured Campylobacter sp. | reverse complement strand
ATCTTGGCGGTGTATTCGCTAAGAAAATTGGTAAGCTCTTGGATCTGCGGCCTCGCCACCTCTGCTTCTTTTGCTGTCGCCGCTCCTGCTGACGTTATTTTTGCCGCCGCGGTAGTGTTTCGTGTTGTTTCCTCGCCTGCCTCTGCCGCTTCAATATCGTTTTGCGCTGTCTCCGAGGCCGTTACGGCTTCTGTTTTTACAGCGCCCGCCGTCGTCTTTGATGCTGCTTCGGCGTCCGTTGCGGCGGAAAAATTTTGATTGTTTAAATTTGACGTCGTTTCGGAATTTGAGTTATCTAAATTTAGCGCCGAGGCGGAATTTTGCTCGCTTAAATTTAACGCCGCCGCAGAGCTTTCATCGCTCAAATTTGAAGTGGCGCAATTCTGCTCTTTTAAAGAATTTTGCTCATCTAAATTTAAATCGCAGCCTGAATTCTGTCCGCTTAAATTTAAACTTTCGGCGTCCTCGCAAGATCCGCTAAATTTAGAATTTTCCCTGCTCACGGCTTACCTCAAGCTGATTAGATCGAGCGGGTTGATGTGGTAGTTCTGCTGCGTCACTTCAAAGGTCAGATCCGAGCCGATGCGCCCGATGATGTAGCCCTTTTTGACGTTGGAGCCGACGCGCACGGTAGGCGGGATCTGATTTAGATGCGCGTAGATCGTATGGATGCCGCCGCTGTGCTCTAGGATCACGACCTTATCGAGCACGGCGGTTTCTTTAGCAAAGACCACCTTGCCCGGCAGCACCGCTTTAACCTGCGTGTCGCCGCTGTTTGAGCCCAGCACGATATTTTCGTTGAAAAGCTTGATGTTATACACGGGGTCGTTGTAGTTGCCGAATTTTCGCTTCAAATACGCGCCGTTCAGAGGCGCTGCGGTCTTGGCTCCGCTGTATTTTTTGACGCGCGAGGACTGATAGCTAGAGCCGTACTGCTTGACCTTTTGGTTGATCTTGCTTACGCGCTCATCCGCAGGCTCGCTCACTTCGGGCTCGGGCTCCTGCGGTGGCGCAGGCTCGGGCTTGCCTGCCTTTTTGGCAGCCGCCTTTGCTTTGGCGTACTCTTTTTCGCGCGCCTGGCGCTCCTTTTGCTTCTGCGCTTCAAGCTTTGCTTGGCGCGCCGCTTCCTCCTTCTGCGCTTTGGCTTTCTCCTCGGCGTCGTCGATGATCTTAAGCTCCTGCAGGGTCTTAGATATGGCGTCTTGCTCGTCGTTTATCTTCTCCAGGCGCGCAATGTAGTCCTCTTTGTCCTTTTTCATCTGCGCGAGCTTTTCTTTTTGGGTAGTTTGTTTAGCGTTAAGCTCGGTTTTTTTCTTGTCGTAGCCCGCCATGCTCGCCTGGATCGATTTGATCTTTTTGTTCTGCTCGTTGATAAAATTTTGATTATTTTCGTAGTCTTTGATCAGCCCTTTCAGCTCGTCGTTCATAACGACGCCGAGCCCCTCTAAAATTTCGCTAGCCATGATAGAATCGGGCGTGGTGGTGGAATTTACGTCGGTGATGAGATCAAATGATAGCTCTTGCGAGATCACGTTTGCGATCTTGCTTTCCAGATCGTTTTGCACGCTAAGAAGCGTGACATTTTGGCTATTAAGCTTTTCAAGCTCCTGCGCTTCGGCGGCGTATTGATCCTTTAGCCCTTCGATCGTTTCGCTTAGCTGTTTGATCTCGCCCTCGCGCTTTTTAAATCCCTCCTGCTCCTTTACGATAAGGCCAGCGATCTCGTCGATCTTTTGCGAGAGTTGCATCCCCTCTTTTTGCGAGCTTTTGAGTTCTTGACCAGCTTTGGCGATCTTGTCTTTCGTGCTTTGACCCTTTGCGGGCGCGGCATAAGTAAGAGCCGCGGCAAGCCCTAGCGCAAGAAGCGGCGCTAAAAAAGCCCTTTTCATGCTCGTTTATTTCCGATTTGCAGCATCACAAAACTTACCGCGATGATAGATAGCGCCAAGGCGACACCCAAAAGAATCAGCGCATCGTAAGGCAGCACTATGGCGGTGCGTAGATCGCCGATGCCCTTAAGCGTGGTCGAAAACACCTCCCAAGAAGGAAGCGCTATGTAGAAGCAGGTCACGATCAGCGTGGCGATGAAGGAGTCTATTATCGCCATTCGGTAGAGCTTGCCGCTTTTTATCAGAAACGACGCGCCGAAAAGCTCCATGATCTCGATGCGCTCTTTGTGTTCGTAAACCCAGATACGCATCTGGCGGTGGATTAGCATTACGCCTAAAAGCACGATGAGAAACGCAAAGCCGTAAACGAGGCTTTTGATAAGCAGTAAAATTTTAAAAATTTCATCGTGGGTTTTTTTAAAAATTTCAACCCGCGTAAGCGAGCCTATGGATTTTAGATCCTGCTCGATCTTTGCAAGCTGTGCGGCGTCGGGGAAGCTTTCGAGCTTGACGCTATAAAATTTAGGCAAATTTTTACTAAGCTCGGCAAAGGCGTTTTGTGAAATTTTACCCTTCAGCCTCTCGGTGATGCCCGCTGTGGAAATTTCGCTAATCGAGCTGATCTTCGGCACCGCTTTTTGCGCGTCTTGCAGGCTGAGCGAGGTTTTGGAGACTAGCACGATGTTGTATTCGTTTTGGATCGAGCGCTCGTAGCTTTTGGTTAGGTTACTCATAAAAATTCCAAACTGCACCGAAAAAAGCAGCGCGACGAGCGAAAAGATCACGCCGAAATGGGTTTTAATCGATTTCATTTACTTTAGCGTCCTTAATCTCAAAATGTCGGTGCCTAAAACGCAGCGTAGAGGGCATTTTATGCGTCACGATGACGACGCAGGCGTTCCACGACTCGCACGCCGAGCGCAGCAAATTCCAAATAATGGCGCTGGAGTAGTCGTCCAAATTTCCCGTAGGCTCGTCGCACAGCAGCAGGCGCGGATTATGCGCCATCGCACGCGCCAAAGCCACGCGCTGCTGCTCGCCGCCGCTAAGCTCGAGCGGATACTTGCCCATCTTATGCCCGAGCTCGACGTGGCGCAGTAGCTTTTTGGCTTGGTCTTGGCAGACCTGCTGATTGTAGCCCATTATCATTAACGGAAGCATTATGTTGCGCTCGATCGTCCATTCGTTGATCAGGCGGTAGTTTTGAAAGATAATGCCGATGCGCTGGCGCAGGGTGCGCAGATCGGAGTTTGTGATGCCCTTTAGATCGCACAGGCAGACGTTCAGCTCGCCGCCGATGATGTCGATGCCGCCGTAGAAGGACTTAAGCAGCGTGGATTTGCCGCTGCCGCTCTTGCCCGTGATGATGACGAAGTCCTTCGCGCCGATGCCGAAGCTCGCGTCTTGGATGACCGCGCCCGCCTTTTCGTAGCCCAGAGTGAGGCCCGCTGCGGTGATGATGTTGTAATCGTCCGTTATCTCTGCCATTGTGAAAATATCTCCGAAATTTTTTGATGTGCCGCGTGGTTTTCGCGCGTAGGAAGCGGGCGGCGGATGAAGTAGCGCGTGCCGCTTGCGTTTGCGCGGATGAAACACTGCTGCGGAAAGTCGAATGCCCCGAGCGAAAGCAGGATTAGCACATCTTGCGGTTCTGCGGCGCCTAGCTTGCCTTGCCGTCTGTTTAGCGGTTCGGCGCAGCTTGGTTCGCTTTGCTGTTTATCTTGCTGCTCGGCATGATTTAATTTGCCTTGGTGTTCGGCTTGTAGCTCGTCATGGCTTGGCTCGCTTCGGTGACCGATTTGCGACTTGACAGAATTTGACTTATTTTGTAATTCTGCTTGCGGTTCAGCAGCGTGGTTTAGCTCTTTTTTTAGTTCGGCTTGCGGCTCATTTTTGCAAAGTATGACGCTTGCTTTTTTTAGAATTTGCGTAGCGTTTGCTTCGTCTGTGTGGGTTGCATTCGGCGTGGCGCTCTCTTTTATTGCACTGCTTGCTGAGAATGAGCCGTCCAAATTCGGCGCATTGTTTGTATCTATTGTGCCGATCGCTGCGGGTGTAGTGCTTGCGCCTGTCGCGCTGATAGCCGCAAGCGCACCCTCTGTGTCGCTAGTATTTAGCGCACTGCTTATTGCGATCTGCTCGCAGGCTAAAGCGCGCTTTTCACCTGGGGCGGGGTGGCTAAATTTAGCGCTTACTGCGACGGGAATGTCGCTCGCTAAATTTACGCCGCTTGCGTTCAAGCGATCCTCGTTTAAATTTGCGTCGTCTTTTGCGCCCGCTTCATCCGCGCGGTTTGTATTCAGTGGAGCGCTTGCTTTTTTTAGAATTTGCGTAGCATTCGCGCAAGCTGAAATTTTATCGCCTGCTGTCGTAGCTGAAATTTTGCCGCAGTCTGTCGAAATTTCATCCATGCTCCCGCGCTCGGTTAAATTTCCGCCGCGCGCCGCGTCTAAATTTATGGCCTCGTCGTTTATAGCTTTGCCCGCGCCGCTTAAATTTACGCCGCGCTCCTCGCAAGCTCCGTCCGCGCCCAAGCTTTTTTGCGCGTCAAAGTAAAAAATTTCCTCAAAATGCACGAAAAAATCCTCGCCTTTGAAGGTGAAATTTTTAAAATTTCGCGCGATTGCCGCTGTGTCAAATTTTAAAAATTCCATCTCAAACCGCTGCGGCTCACCCAGGCCCGCGGTTTTGTTCTCATAGATCAGATCGTAGATATCTTTATCCATCTTGCGCCATCTATCCTCGTATTTGCTCGCTACGGCGGCGTCGCGGTTTTTGAAGTGCGAAATTTCGCCCGCTTTTCGCTGAACGTAGGGCGAGAGCTTTTGCATCGCGTAGAGGAAGTACTCCTCGCTGTCGGTGCGAAGCTCAAAGCGGCCGCTGTGCCCGAGCGTACGTGCGATCTGCGAGGCGAACTCGTCGCTTATGACGCGGCGGTGCGGCGCGTCGTCCCACGGCACGGGGAAGTGCAAAAATACGCGCTGTAGGCAGCCTGCGGGAAGCAGGCTCAGCAAAACCCGCGCGTCGGTGGCAATCAGCGCAATGTTTTGTAGCCCCTCGCGGATCGCTAGCTTTGCGACCTGTTCGATCGCGGGCTTGTAAATTTCGATGCCGATTAGCAGCGCGTCTTGATTTGAGCGCGCTTGATGAAGCAGGTGTCTGCCTGAGCCGAAGCCGATCTCGATGAAAATTTTATTAAATTTAGAGCTTTTTACGAGGGATAAAATTTCATTCTCGTCCAAAATCAGCGGCGTTTTTTCGGTAAGCGAGCTGTCTTTGTAAGCAAATGCCTGCGAGATGATCCGTCCGCAGAAGCGCTCTTTAAAAATTTCGAGCGCTCGCTGCAGATGACCGATTTTGGCGGGCTTGGTGATCTTTTCGCCCTTTACTATCATTTTGCCGCTGCCGGGTTTTAGGGTGATAAAAAACTCGCTATCAAAGCTCTTGGTTCGCACGAGCGTCAGGTTTCTGCCGCGCGCCGTCTCTAAAAATTCGACCTCGCCGAATCTAGCTGGTAGCGGTGGCAGGCTCACGCTTTGGGTTATGAAATTTGGCAAACTTTATTCTGCCTGCGCTGCGGCAATGACTGCACTAGGCTTGGACAGCTCTCCGTTTTCGGTTTTGACGGTGATGCGGTATTCGTATCCTTCGCCGTAATCGATATTGTCGATATATTCAGCACTAAGTCTGCCGCGAACCTCTTTAATCGTGCTCCACGACTCGCCTCCCTTAGGACGGCGCTCGATGAGATAGGAGCTTACGCGAAGATCCGGATGCGGGCGCCAGATGATCTTAACGCGGCCCGGAAGTCCGTAGATCGCCTGCGCAAACGGCACGGACTCTAGCATTTTCGCGGTACTTGCGATAGCGACCGGAGAAGGAGCCGAAACGCCCT
The DNA here is from genome assembly GCF_938045595.1 of uncultured Campylobacter sp. GTDB lineage: Bacteria > Campylobacterota > Campylobacteria > Campylobacterales > Campylobacteraceae > Campylobacter_B. The sequence continues at coordinate 27,746 of NZ_CALIBB010000077.1, read as the reverse complement.
TGGCGCCGTATGTGCGCACCGTGTATTTATACGAAGTGCCCGGCTGCAGCCTCGTATCTACGTAGTGAGTGGAGTATGGATCTGCGATAGTGGCGATCTTTTTGGCTTCGCCGCCGCTTGCGGGCGCTCGGTAAACGACAAAGCCCAGTACGGCGGTATTGCTGTCGTATCTAGGCCACTCAAGCCCGATCTCATCGTCGCTTGTAATCGTCCTGATCCCCTCTACGCGCGGAAGACTCTCGTCGCTTGCACTAGGCGCGCTAGACATAGCGCAACCACCCGCTAATATCGCTAAAGTAGCGCTCAACGTTAGTCGGTAAAATTTTTTCATAAATTTCATCCTTTACCTTTTGATTTGTCGTAAAATTTAGAAATTCGCTCGGCAAGCCCGCGCAAATTTTCACCTCTTTGCCGCTTCGCGGATGGATGAAATAGAGCAAATAGGCATGGAGCAAAATCCTGCTAATTTTAGCGTTTTCGCTCTTAAATCCGTATAAATGATCGCCCAAAATGTGCCGATTTATCGAGCTTAAATGCACGCGGATCTGATGCGTGCGACCCGTGAAGAGTTTTGCCGCGACGAGATTAAAGCTCTTTAGGTTTATCGGCGGCAACTTATAGTTTTGAGCGGGATTTTTAAAATTTAAAAATTTATTCTCGGCAGGGCGGGCGGCTTTGGTTTTGTTCGCGCTCATATCGGCGGATAAAATTTTGTCGGCGCCCGCATATGCGCTCATTTTGTCGGTTAAAATTTTATCTGCGTTGTCCGCGCGGCTGCTTGGAATTTTATCTACGCTTTGGATTGAAATTTTATCCGCGCTCCGCATGCAATTATTTGAAATTTCGTCCGCGTTATCCGCGCCTGCGTAGTCGTTTAAAATTTCATCCATGCCCGCGCTCTTGCTCGCGCTCGATCCGGTAGTTGAAATTTCATCCGTGCCGGCGGCTGGGTCTGCATTTAGAATTTCGTTCCCGCGCACGCTCACGTCGGTGGCTAAAATTTTACTCATATCTGCGTCCCTGTTAGCGTTTAAAATTTTATCCTCGTCCGCATACATAGCCGAGATTTTGCCCGTATCTGTGGTTGCGTCTAAAATTTTATCGACATCTAAAATTTTATCCGTAGTGTCGCCCGAAATTTTGTCCTTAGCCGAAATTCTACTTGCGCTTACGTTCGCAGCCGAAATTTTATCGGCGGCTGAAATTTTATCCATGCCCGCGCTCTTGCCCGCAGCCGTACCATTGCCCGCGCCCGCGCCTAAAATTTCATCGCGCTTCTCGGCGAAGTTTTGAAGTTCCGTTAGTTCCGCTCCGCTTAAAATTTCATAAAACGCGCTCTTTGCGTTGCGCCCGCCGGGTACGATCCCCATTTTTAGGCGGTTTGCGGGGTTGCGAGCGATCGGGCGCTCGATCACGCAGGGCTCTTTCAGCGGCAGGTCGATGAGCGCGAGGTATATCCGCCCCATGCTCTTATCGCTTAGTTGCGCCGAGAGCGCGGCGTGCGCGGCGTTGTTTTTAGCGACGAGCAGGGCGCCGCTGGTGAGTTTATCCAGGCGGTGCACGATGCCCGCGCGAAGCTCGCCGCCGAGCGTGGAAAGCAGATAGCCGCGAGACTTGAGCCAGTCCACGAGCGTGGGCTCTTTGACGCTTGCGGCGGGATGGACGGTAAGACCCGCGGGCTTATTTACCACGAGCAGATCCTCGTCCTCGTATAAAATTTCAACGTCGAAATCCAGCCGCTCCGCGCTCGTTTGCTGCGGCGCAGGCGCGGGGTAGTCGATGTGCACGAGCTCGCCCGCAGATAGCTTGTAGCCGGGCTTAGTTTGCACGGCTCCGTCCACTCTGACCGCTTCGGATTTGATTAAGCTTGATATTTGATTGCGCGAAATTCCAAGCTGCGAGCTTAAAAAAATGTCGAGCCTTTCGCTGCATTGTGCTATTAGATTATCCAAATTTATACCTTTTTTGGCTATTCTTATGTCAAAATTTTAATTAGGATTAAGCGTTGTTTAAAATTGACAAAAAGATTTTAGCATATTTTGATTTCATTCAACCTTTTTTGATCGTGCCGATAGTGGTTTTTTCATACGTTTTAATAAGCGAGGCAAACGACGTGCTGTCCTCGAAGCAAGTCGTTTATTTCGGCGTCGGATTTGCCGTTTTTACTCTATTTTTTCTCTTTCCGATACGCAAATTTTTATATCTGATCCCGATATTTTATTGGACAAATATCATATTGCTGCTCAGCGTCGATTTTTTCGGCGTTAGCAAGCTAGGGGCGAGACGCTGGCTGGAGATTCCGTTCGTGCATTTTACGCTGCAGCCCAGCGAGGTGATGAAGCCCGCGTTTATCCTGATGCTGATGTATCTGATACACAAAAACCCTCCGCCTAAAAACGGCTACGGGCTGAAGGATTTTTTGCGCCTTAGCTTTTACATACTTCTGCCTTTTGTTCTGATCGCTAAAGAGCCCGATCTAGGCACTGCCGCGATACTTTTTTTGACGGGATTTGCGATCCTTTTTATCATCGGCGTCGATAAAAAAATTTGGCTCACGCTGATCATCGTTTTTGTGGCCAGCTCGCCGATTTTGTACGAAAACATGCACGATTATCAAAAAAAGCGCATCGCCGATTTTATCAGCGAGGAGCCCAATTACCAGGTCAAGCAGGCGATCATCGCTATCGGAAACGGCGGCATCTACGGCAAGGATAGAGACGAGGCCACGCAGACGCACTTTAAATTTCTACCGATTGCGACGAGCGATTTTATCTTCGCTTATACGATCGAGCGCTTCGGCTTCGTGGGGGCTGCCGCGCTGATCGCGCTGTATGCGCTGCTGATACTGCATCTGCTGAGTCTGAACTACGATTTTAAAAGCGATTATCTGATACGGGTCTTTACGAGCGCGCTTGCCTCGCTCATTTTCATCTACACGGGCGTTAATATCTCGATGGTGGTGGGTTTCGCGCCCGTCGTGGGCGTGCCGCTGCCGTTTTTCAGCTACGGCGGCAGCAGCTTCATCACCTTTATGATCCTCTTTGGAATTTTACAAAATTTGCTGACGTTTAGGATGAAGGATAACTACAAGACCTATAAGATTAGGATGTAAATTTAGCGTTCGCGGATAAATTTTGAAATTCTACAAAATCGCGCGGGACTTATTTTTAAGTCGGCGGTGAAATTTGAAGCAGCGGGCTAAATTTTAAAGCTCGCTACAAAATCACGCTGATGCCGAGCGTAAAAACCACCGCGAAAAAGGCGTATGTAAAGGCAAATTCCAAAGTTTGCGAATTAAAAAATCCGTAGTACAAAACGCTCGTGAAAAATCCGCCCACGAAGGCTACGGCAAAGATCCCGATCCGCGCCGCGACTGGCTTTGCGCCGCAAAATTTGTATAGGTAAAAAACCCCGCAGAAGCTGATCGCAAACCAGATCATCGCGGGCACCGGCCCGCTTATGCCTATCATGCCGAAAAGATTGGCTAAATTTAAAAGCAGTAAAAATATCACCGCAAGCGCGATCAGCGCGGATTTGATCATCTATCGCGCCTTGCGCCATCCGCGGAATTTTCGCCCGCGCGGTCAGTGGAGTTTTTGCCTATACTGCTGCTAAAATTTTTACTCGCACTGCAGGCAGAGCCTTCATCGAGCTTGCCTTTGAAATTTTCGTCCGCGCCGCCTTCACCCGCGCTACCGTTTGAAATTTTAAAATTTTCGTTGGAATTTTCATCGGCGCGATGCGTAGAATTTTCATCGGCGCCGCTTGTGAAATTTTCACCGAGATCGCCACTGGAGTTTAAAATTTCATCCGCCGCAGCGTCTTTGCTTTGCGGTTCCTGCGCCTTTTTTGCGTCGTCAGAATCCACGTCTTTTAAATTTTTAGAGCCTTCGTCAACAGAATTTTCATAAATTTTGTTTGAAAATCTTTTGTGCCTGATCTGCAGATAAAAGACGAAGGCGACGAACGCCACCGCCGTGATCGCGATGTAGTAGCGGTTTTCGAAGAGCAGCACGCCCTCTACCAGCCCCGAAAACAGCGCCAGCAGCGAGGCGGTAAGAAACGGAAAGCGCACGAGCTCCTTTTCGCCGATCGCTAAGGCGATGAGCGCGACGCCGAATATCGTGGCGTTTAGCAGCGCGCCTAGGACTTTGATCTCGGCAAAAAGGCTCGGATTGACGCGCGAAGTGACGTAAAGCGCGAGCGCGACGGCGGCGAAAAGCAGGATAAAAAATACGATTTTTTTCATTTTGGACCTTTTAAAATTTATCTTTAAATTTACGATTCAGATGCGCCTTTTATGCGCATAGAGCGCAAGTATCGGCGCGTTGCAACCGCCATGTCCGTAGCATTACGCAAATATCGTGCGCTCTGCGAACATGGCTCAAAATTTTGAGGCGTCACTGCGTCGCTAAGCGTGGCTTGAGCGATACACATACTCATGACTTAAAGTGCAATCCTAATTGCGCGGACGCGGTTTGAAGCACGATTTGCATTAGTGCGACAAAATCGCTATCTTCGCGCGGCTTAAATGCGATTTTGTCGGTAAATTTTACCGCCAGTCGCGCTCTGCTGCGTCAAGTAGCGCCAAGTACATGCTTCAAAATTTTACGCCGAGCCGCGTTAAAATCCGCATTTAAGCCGTATGCATCCCTGGCTCGTGGCGCCGCAAGACGCTCCGTAAAATTTACCCGCCCGTAGTAAATATTTGGCACGCGGGCAGAATTTTACGCGCAGCGCCGCACGTTTTGCTTTAAATTTAGCGCGGGGGCTCTAAAATTTTAAATTTACCGCCTCCGTGCTCTGTTTATCCGCAAGATCCATCGTGCCCGCTAAACTATATCTGCGGAGTAAATCTTGGCGCCAAAATAAAATTTTATCTTGCTCGCAAAATGCGCAGCGCGTAAAATTTCATCACTTGTTTTTCTGAAAGTACGCGTCCACGCCGTTTGCGATGCCTTGGGCGATGCGATCTTGATAGGCGCTTTTGCCTAAATTTTTACCCTCCTGCGGGTGCGTGATGTAGCCCATCTCCACGAGCACCGCGGGCATCGTAGCGCCCACCAACACCCAAAATGGCGCCTCGCGCACGCCGCCGTCTCTGCTTGAGAAGCTCTTTTTGACCGAGCTTAGCATATAGCTTTGAATGTCGATGGCAAGCTTGTTTGAGGATATTATCTTCTCGCGATTTAAAAAATTTAGGAAGGTCTGCTTCGAGAAGGTGTTCATATCCTCCAAATCGCCCCTGTTTTCGAGTGCGGCGGCGTTTTTACTGCGCTCGCTCCTAGCCGGGCTTAAGAAAAAGGTCTCCACACCGCTCATTTTAAGTGCTGAGCTAGCGTTAGGAGCGGCGTTTGCGTGGATCGAGATAAACATATCGGCGTTTTTTTTAGCGGCGAAAGCGGTGCGCGACCTTAAATTTATAAACACGTCGGTGCTGCGTGTATAAAGCACCTTGTATCCGCGCTTGGTAAGCAGCGCACCGAGCTTTTTGGATGTGGCAAGCACGACATTTTTTTCCTTCAGCCCGTTTCCGACCGCGCCCGAATCGCTACCGCCGTGACCCGGATCGATTACGATGAGCTTGCCCTTGGTGGATTTGTAAATTTTACCGGCGGCCACGGAGACCGATTTAGCGCCTTGAGATTCATCTATCGTGCTGATTTGCGGCTCGCTATCTTGCTCGCGAACGTGCTTGCGCCCTGATTTTTGATCCTTGTTTTTTTCTGCGCGCGCGGATTTTGCGGCTTTTAAGCCTTCAGCCGTACTTAAAATCATCATATTGCCGTTAATTTCTACGTTTGCATTGAATTCTTTCGGATCGCTAAGTACGATGCGCACGGTCTTATCGTTGTATTGCGAGACGCGTACATCGCTAACGAAGCTATCTTTAAGCCGCGTTTTTTGTGACTTTTGCCGCGCGCTAAAATCAATCACGAAGCGAAAATTATCGCTACTTGCGATCGTAAAATCTTTATAATCACCGCGCTTTAGATCGCGGTTAAACTCAAGTACGATCTCATCCCCATCGCCGCGCAGCGATGCTAAAGCGAGTTTGGCATCGGGGGCGGATTTTTTTATACTGCTTTTGCGAAGTTCAGAATCTAGTCGCTCTGTCGCAGCGCTACCTGCGGAATTCTGCGCTTGTAAGGAGTCATCGGCTCCTGCGGGATTTTCGCTTGAATCATAAGACTTTGTATCGTCCGTAGAGTTTTTTGCGTCGTCTGCGCCGCGGGGCCTAGTCGAGCGTAAGAATTCCAAATCCTCACTAGATAGCGAGCTTAGATCGGCTTCTTCTGGCGCGCGCGTCTTTTTGAGATTTTTGGAAGTGGAATTTTTTGAATTCTTAGAGTTTTTTGAGGCGGAGGCTTTGGGGCTATGCGCTAAATTTGAAGTATTTTTCTCGTCCGAGCTTTTGGAATTTTTTGCGTTTTCATCTTTGAGTTTTTTAGAATGCGTGCTGCTATCGCTTGCTTTGCCTTGTAATTTGGCTAACGCAGATTCATAAGGCGAGGAATCAAGCCCTAAATTTTTCGAGCTATAAACCAGCCTCTTTAGCGCTTTGATACGGACTTCTTTATCGGACATGCCTTGGTAGAGCGATTTTAGCTCCTTGTGCAGCGAGCGCTTGTAATTCGGCGTCGCTACGATGAAATCCTTGTCGAATTTCGCAAAAAACGCCTCGCTCGAAGCTCCAAACGCCAATACGCAGCTAAAAGCCGCGATTAGAAAAATTTTAACTATCTTCGCCATTTACAAGTTTTTCTATCAATTCCTTCACGGATATTATTTCGTTTAATCGCCATCCGTTCGCGCCGGTAAAAAACAGACCGCTTTGCGTTTTGCCCAGATATGCGTCGCTTAAGCGGTCTGCGATACAGTATCCTACGGCATTAGCGCCTTTGCCGCGCTCGCAAGGGCTTACGCAGTTGCTGATACAGCGGATCTTAGGCGCCGTACCTGCGGCGATCATATCTTGCAGATTGGTATGAATGCCGCGCGCGGGATAGCCTACGGGCGATTTTAGAAGCCGGATGTCCTCTTTTTTGGCGTTAAGAAGCACCTGCTTAAATTCCTCCGCGGCGTCGCATTCAAAGGTGCCGATGAAGCGCGTACCCATCTGCACGCCGTCCGCGCCCAAAGATTTCACGCGATCTATGTCAGTTTTATCCCAAATTCCGCCTGCGACAAAGAGCGGGAAGCTGCCCCATTGCGAGATTTCCGCTTTTACTTGCGGGATTAGATTATCCAGCGCAAACGCCGGATCGCCGCACTGCTCGTAGGTAAAGCCCTGATGTCCGCCGCTAAGAGGGCCTTCGAGCACTACGGCATCAGGAATTCTGTCGTAGCGCTGCTTCCAACGCTTGGCGATGATCTTAAGAGCCTTGGCGGAGGAGACGATAGGCACGAGCGCGACGTCCGGGAAATCTGCCGTAAATTCCGGCAGATTGGTAGGAAGTCCCGCGCCGCTTATGATGATGTCGATACCCGCCTCGCACGAATTCCTTACGATGCGCTCGTAGTCGTTCGCCGCACACATTACGTTCATCCCCAAAGGCGCATCGCCACAAATTTTACGGGCGTTTCGCACTATCGCAAAAAGCGCCTCTTTGCTATAAAAATTCTCGCTTTGATAGGGTCTACCCTCGAGCGATTTTTTGGCAAATTTAAGATTTTCGTAGTAGCCGGTGCCGACCGAGCTAATGACGCCTAGACAGCCGTTTAGGCTGACATTGCCGGCTAGCTTATCCCAGCTGATACCAAGTCCCATCCCGCCTTGAATTATCGGGTGCGCAATCTCGTGTTTGCCTATCTTTATACTCATTAATCCACCTTTAATTTAGCGAATTTTTTCTTTCCTACTTGGAGTGTATATTCGCCCGAGCTAAGCTGAAGCTGCTCATCTAAAATTTTATTTTGATCGATACTGACGGCGTTTGATTTTATCAGCCTGCGCGCATCCGAGCTAGAGACTGCGAGCTTGCAGCTGATGAGCGCCTTTACGATCCATGCAGGCGAGCTTACGTGATATTCCTTTATCTCGCTAGGAAGCTCGCCTGCGCCGTGGACGCGATCAAATTCCTGCTTGGCCTCAAAGGCGGTATTTTCGTCATAAAATTGCGTGACAATCTCGGAGGCAAGCTCCTCCTTAACCGCCTTAGGATGGATCGAACCATCCGCCACGAAGCCTTTTATTAGCTCAATATCTTCGCTGCTTTTTTGGCTTAGCAGATTATACCAATCCCACATTAACGCATCGCTGATACTCATCACCTTGCCGTACATATCATGAGGCGTATCGGTTACGCCGATATAGTTACCAAGGCTCTTGCTCATCTTATTCGTGCCGTCGGTACCTACTAAAAGCGGCATCATCACGACGCTTTGTTCTTTGCCGACATCATAAATTCTTTGCAGCTGGCGACCCATTAAAAGATTAAATTTCTGATCGGTACCGCCAAATTCTATATCGCATTTCATGCAAACGCTGTCGTATCCTTGCAGTAGCGGATACATAAACTCGCTGATGCTAATCGGCTGTTCAGCCTTGTAGCGCTTCTCGAAGTCGTCGCGCTCAAGCATCCTGGCAACATTGAAAGTGCTTGATAGCTCAATCATTCCGCTAGCACCCAGGCGGTTGGTCCATTCGGAGTTAAACATCACCTTAGTTTTTGCGGGATTTAAAATTTTAAAGACCTGCTGCTCATAGGTTTTGGCGTTTTGAAGCACGACTTCGCGCGCTAGCTTTTTACGAGTCTCGCTCTTGCCCGTAGGATCTCCGATTTGAGCAGTAAAATCACCGATTAGAAACTGCACGATCGCGCCGTGGTTTTGTAAAAACGCAAGTTTATTTAGAACGACGGCGTGTCCTAGGTGCAGATCCGCAGCAGTGGGGTCCATGCCGATTTTGACGTAAAAGACCTCGCCGCTGTCGTAATAGCGCCTAATCAGTGCCTCTATTTGCTCTTCGCCGATGATCTCCGCGACACCGCGCTTAAAATTTTCCATAATGCCTTGAATGTCAGCCATTTGCTCTCCCTTATTAGTTTTTATATACGTCCGTAAGCGATACGAAATCCACGATTTTAAAGCGGTTTTTGAGTTTGTCTTTAATCTCCGTGGAGTCTAAATTTTCGTTCAGCTCGATTATGATCTCAAAATAATCCGACGTCGTTTCACTATTTTCGTTGAGGCTTATCGACACTAGATCGACCTCGAGCTTGACTAAATAGTTCAAAAACGCCGCCAGCGAGCCGCGCTTATTTTCTAAATTTAATATTATCTTGTAGCGGTGCGGCGCATTGCGCGTCCATTTTACGAAGATCATCTCATCGGTTTTGATTAGCTCGCTTGCGCGTTCACACAGCTTATGATGCACCGTTACGCCGTGTCCGTTGCGAAAGCCGATGATGTCGTCGCCGCGCTTTGGGTTGCAGCAGTAATCAAACTCGACCTCGTCGATTTTAAAATTTGAATACACCACGATGTTGTCAAATTTTTGCTTCTCAATCTCATACTTGCTGCGAAATTTCATATTGAAAAATTTCTCTTTGAGCGGGTATTTTTTCAGCGCATTTACGACGTCTTTTAAAAATACCGAGTCGTAGGCAGCTTTGCCGATCTTTTTGCTTAAATTTTCTTTTTCAAGCCAGCTTAGAATGCTCTCCTTGCTCGTCGTAAAGATCGCGCATAAAATTTTAATCGCTACTTCAAAATTTATATCTCTGATCTTTTGCTTGCAAAACGCCTTTATCGTCGCGCGCGCCTTGCCGGTTTTGACCGAGCTTAGCCAGCTGCAGCGATAGTGTGGCTCGCTTCCGGTGATGATATGAACGATATCTCCGTTTTTAAGCTCCGTTAATAGTGGCACCTTGACGCGATTTATAAAGGCCTCGGTCGCTTTTAAGCCCACTTGAGAGTGTATCTCGTAGGCGTAATCAAGCGCCGTAGCGCCGCGCGGCAATGTAAAAATTCCACCCTTGGGCGAATACACGGCGATATCCTCGACGTAGAGGCTGTCTTTGGCATATTCGTAAAGATCCTCGGCGTTGGCGTCGTCCTCTTCCTGCATGCCGATATCGTTTAGCCAATCGAGCTTCGGATTGATCGAGCCGCTATATTTATATTTCCAGTGCGCGGCGACGCCGAATTCCGCGGTGTTGTGCATATCAAAGGTGCGGATCTGCACCTCTACGATCATACTTTCATTAAAAACGGTCGTGTGGATCGTCTGATATCCGTTTTGCTTCGGAAGCGCGATATAATCCTTAAAGCGCGATATGAGCGGATTAAATTTAGTATGGATGATGCCAAGAGCCAAGTAGCAATCCATCGGCTTTTGCACGATGATGCGGATAGCCAAAAGATCAAGCACCTCCTCGATCGAAATTCCTTTGCGCTGCATCTTTAAAAAGATCGAGTAGTAGTGCTTCATCCGCTTTTGGATCTCAAAGCTGTCCTCGCTAAAGCCGTTTGAGAGCATATACTCCTTGATCTTTTCGCTAAATTTGCTCAAGCTCATCTGAAGCTGCTGCTTATGCTCCTCGACGTAATCGGCGATCGCCGAGTACTCTTTAGGCATAACGTATTTGAAGCTAAGATCTTCAAGCACGTTTTTGATCGATGAAATTCCAAGCCTGTGCGCGATCGGCGCGTAAACCAAAAGCGTCTCCTCGCCGATACGTTTTTGCTTATCGGGGCGAAGTGCGTCTAGGGTTAGCATATTGTGCAGCCTGTCGCAGAGCTTTACGACTAGGACGCGCTGATCGTTAATGGAGATCATCAGCATCCTGCGGAAGGTAAGCGCGGTGGTGCGAAGCTTGGCGTTGCTATCGCCGGATGGAGCCAGCTTATCCTCCCTGATGTTTACGATTTTAGTAAGCCCTTCTACGATTTTGGCTACTTCGTCGCCGAATCTTTGTCTAACCTGCTCGATGCTGTAATCTGTATCCTCTACTACGTCATGCAATAGCGCAGATATCACCATCGCGTCGTCTCCGCCCATAAAAGATACGAAGCAAGCTACCAAAATCGGATGGATCGCATACGGCTCGCCGCTTTTGCGAAACTGCCCGTCGTGCTGCGCGATGCATAAATTTATAGCATCCACCAGTAACGGAGTAGGATCTTTTAGATTATAAAGCAGCTGCTTGGCGCTTTGTATATCTTTGGTATCGACGACATCGTCGATGAGACTTTCTAAGAAGTTATCATTAATCCTTGTCAACGATTCCATCTAATGCGATCTTACCTTCGGCTAGTTCCAAGATTGCTATATCGGCAAATTTCATCCTGCGAGTATCTACGTTCTCTATCAGCGGCGGTTCGCCCGCAGCTAGCTGCTCGGCGCGTTTGCTTATCATCAAAGATAGTTTATATCGGTCTCCGCCCGTTACTTTTAAAGCCTTGGCTACAATTTGTTCGGTTCTCATCAATTCTCCTTAAATTTAAAATTTCAGTTTTTTACGATCGAGCAGGAGCTTAGATCTCCGCCATCGACGATTTTGTATAAATTTCCGCTCTTAAACATATTGCATACGATGATCGGAAGCGCATTGTCTTTAGCAAGCGCGATAGCCGTATCGTCCATCACCCTGATGTTGTCGTGCAGGGCTTGATCGTAAGTGACTTTGGAAAGCAATTTGGCATCTTTAAATTTTTGCGGATCCTTGTCGTAGATCCCCATAACTTTGGTGGCTTTTATGATAGCGTCGGCTCCGATCTCGATCGCGCGGAGAGTACCCGCAGTATCGGTCGTAAAGAAAGGATTTCCCGTACCCGCGGCAAAGATCACGACGCGACCTTTTTCGAGGTGCCTTTTAGCGCGGCCGATGATGAAGGTCTCGCAGATCGCTTCCATCTTTATCGCGCTTTGCACGCGCACGTCCATGCCTGCGTATTCTAGCGCCTCTCTCATCGCGATTGCGTTGATGACGGTAGCTAGCATGCCCATATGATCGCCGCTGGTGCGCTTGATGATACCGCTAGCTGCGGCGCTTACGCCTCTGATGATGTTGCCGCCGCCGATTACGATGCCTACTTCGATGCCGCCCTCTACGAGCTGCTTGATCTCTTTGGCGATAAATTTTAAAATTTCGCTGTCGATCCCAAAGCCGTTCTCTCCCGCTAGCGCTTCACCCGAAAATTTTACGAGTATGCGATTGTATTTAGCCATAAATTTAGCTCCTAATAAAATTTTAAAATATTATCTAAAAGTCGTTTAAAAATAACTTTTTAGGCTATTTTAGATGATCTTTAAGGCGGTTTATCCAGATCTTTTTCGGAGCGATTATCTCGCTAGCGCTGCCGTTTACGGCGTGATAGATCAATGTGCCGTGCAAGCTCGCGTAGTAGCGGATTATGAGGCGCTGCAAATAGGGCTCGTAGCTTGGCACAAACCAGCCGTTATTGCTGATCGCTACGACGTATTTGGGCGAGCCCTCGTAAAGCTCTGCGCGCGTAGCCTCGTAGCAAACGGCGCTTCTTACGCTCTTGCCGCCAAGCTCATAGTCGCTAAAGCCGCTAGCTGTGGAAAAATCGGTCGCGCCGCCTAACAGCACGCGGTTGATAAAATTCCGCGCAAATTCCGGCAGCGGCACCATTTCGCCAAACGGCACCAAAATGTGCTTATCAAAGCGCTTCATTTCCCCGTTTGCAAAAAGATAGGCGCTGTTGTAAAATTTCCCGTTCTCATACGCTTCCGCGCCCGCTACGATAGTAATTGCGCGCGATTTTTCCTTTAGGGCTTCAACTAGCGCGTTTTCTAAATTTAGCGGCATCGCAAAGGCGCTCTCGGGCAAGATTATCGCGTCCTGTCCCGCCGCGATCGCATTATCAATCCGAGCCAAATTTGCCAACGCGGCGGATAAAATTTTATCCTTCGCCCAGATGTCATGCTGCGAAATATCGGTATTTGCGAGTGAAATTTTAATCGGTAGCGGCTCGGGCTCTTTTTGGCTGAATTGCAGCGCGCAGATCAAAAATGCCGCGAAAATTAGGGCATTAAATTTAGCCCGGGCGCCGCACTCCCGTAGATACAAAACCGCGCAAAGCCCCGCTAAAATCAGAGCCAGCGCGCTAAGATCGGCTCTGAAAATTCCATGGCTTAGCAGCAGTTCAAAATTTAACCAATCAAAGCCGAAAGGATGGATAAATTTTAGAATCAAAAGGCAGGCAGCGCGCAAAACGGGCGCGTCAAAGATCGCAAAGATGCGGAAAATAAAAGCATAAACGAGACAAATTCCAAGAATTTCAAGCGGGATCAAAAACGCAAGATCGAAATAGATCAGGCTGAAGCTGATCCAGTGCATCCACAGCGCGCCGATAAAAAATCCGCACCAAAACCACTCCGCCTTGCTTGCTTTTAGCAGATAAAAAAGTGCCGCTATCGCAATTAGAGGCGAGAAAAATTCCGCCGCCAAAACAGCCAAGCCGTCAAATTTAGAGCTTAAAATTTCTACGAAAATAAAATTTGAAAGCGCAAGGGCAAGAACAAAGCCTTTATTTATGTAACTTAATGTAAAATAGCTACTTTTTAAATTTCTAATGAAGGAAACACATGGAACAAGGAAATTTCTTTGCATCAATCCTGCCTATCGTCGTAATCTTTGCGATTATGTATTTTTTGATTATCAGACCGCAGCAAAAGCAGGCCAAGGATCATAAAGCGATGGTCGATGCGCTCGGCAAAGGCGATAAGATCATAACTAGCGGTGGCATAAAATGCACGGTCGTGAAAACAAACAATGATTTTATCACAGTTAAGCTTAACGATGAGGTCATGGTTGAGCTGGATAAACAATTTGTGGCAAGAAAATTAGATGAGCAGTAAAATTTCATACCGCCTGCTGATCTTTTTGGCTGCGGTTATTTTTTCGGCGATTTTTGCCGCGCCTTCGATCTTTCAGACCGAAAAGGGAAGCAAGATAAACTTGGGTTTGGATCTGCAAGGCGGGCTTCACATGCTGCTTGAGGTTCAAAGCGACGAGGCGGTCGTTTCAAAGATCAAATCGATCGCCGCTAGTGTCAATTACGCCGCCAAGCGCGATGATCTGCTAATGGACGGGCTAAAATTGGAAGGCGATTCGTTTGAGTTTGAAATTTTAGACGCAGACGAGGCTTCCAAATTTGATGCGATTTTGCATAGCGCCGCAAGCGGATTAGACATTCAAAAATCTGGCGAAAAATATCGCGTCACACTAACGCCTGAGGAGGTCGAAGCGACTAAAAAATACGCGATCGAACAGGCTGTAGAAACTATCCGAAACCGCTTGGATCAATTCGGACTTGCGGAGCCTACGGTAGCAAAGCAGGGCGAGAGTTATATTTTGGTTGAGCTTCCGGGCGTCAAAAGTGCAGTGGATGAGCAACGCGCCAAAGATCTGATTGCCAAAGCGGCTCACTTGCAGCTTATGGCGGTGGACGACGTGCGCCAAGACCGCGCGCAGACTATCAGCGCAGCGGATGCCAGAGCTTACGGCGACGTGATCTACCCGGACGTTAAAAATCCGAATTACAAGTATCTCATAAACGAAATTCCGGTGCTTGATGGCGCTATGCTAGTTGATGCGAAGGTTGCTTTCGATCAACACACCAATCAGCCGATCATAAATTTTACGCTAAACTCTCAAGGCGCTCAAATTTTTGGCGATTTTACCGGCAAAAATGTCGGCAAGCGTCTAGCTATCGTACTTGACGGCAAGGTTTACTCCGCGCCGCGCATAAACGAGCGTATCGGCGGCGGCAGCGGTCAGATCAGCGGCGGATTTAGCGTCGAGGAGGCGCACGACGTAGCGATCGCGCTTAGAAGCGGCGCGCTTTTGGCTCCTGTTAAAGTCTCAGAGACACGCAGTATCGGTCCTAGCCTAGGACAAGATAGTATCGATAAAAGTATGGCGGCGCTTAGTCTTGCAGCGGTTGCGATTTTGATCTTTATGATTTTATACTATGGCGTGGCGGGACTTTTTGCCGATATCGCGCTTGTAGTAAATATTTTATTTCTAATCGCTTGTATGGCGCTTTTTGGTGCAACGTTAACGCTTCCTGGAATGGCGGGAATTGTGCTAACTATCGGAATGGCGGTAGATGCGAATGTCATCATTAATGAGCGCGTTAGAGAGGTGCTAAGGACGGGAGTTTCAATCCGCCAAAGTATAAATAAAGGCTATGAAAATGCGATGAGCGCGATCGTGGATTCAAATATCACTACGCTAATTACTTCCGCTGCGCTTTATGCTTACGGCACGGGTCCAGTGAAGGGCTTTGCCGTCACGATGAGCATCGGTATCGTAGCGTCGATGATAACGGCTATTTTAGGCACTCACGGAATGTTTGAGTTAGTAATGGATAAGATGGAAAAGAGCAAAAATACCGCGCTTTGGCTCGGTTATAAAGTAAGAGGAGGCGCAAATGCAAGTGTTCGATAAGGGCAAAATTTATGATTTTATGAAATTTAGATATTTTACCTTTGCGCTTTCTGCTGTTTTGATAATAGGCTCTATTGCGCTGTTTTTCATTAAGGGCATTAATTACGGCATCGATTTTAGCGGCGGTACGCTCATTCAGGTTAAATACGACGCCAAAGCGCCACTTGATGAGATCAGAAAGCGCTTCGAAGCGGCAAATTTAGGCAATATCAACGTTACGGAATTTGGTAGCGATCAAGAGGTCACGATTAGATATTCGGGCGCTGCGAGTGAACTGGGTGATAATCCAGCTTTAGCGGCGCAAAAAATTTTGCAAGGCAGTGGAAACTTCGACATTCGCAAGGTCGATATCGTAGGTCCTAAAGTCGGCGAAGAGCTTCGCACAAACGGAATTTTAGCGGTATGTGTGTCGTTTGCGCTCATTTTGGTTTATATCACCCTGCGGTTTGAGTGGAGATTTGCGATTGCAGCCGTACTATCGGATCTGCACGACGTCGTAGTTGCCGTAGGTGCGATGATTTTAGCCGGCGTGGATTTCAACCTTGAAATTCTAGCCGCACTGCTAACTATAATGGGCTATTCGCTAAACGACACCATCGTTGTTTTCGATAGAATTCGAGAAGGAGTAAAAGATAGCAAATCGATTAAGCTTGATGAGGTTATAAACGAATCAATCTCTCACACACTATCGCGCACGCTGCTTACTTCGCTTACGACTCTCATCGTCATTGTGATTTTATTCGTCTGGGGTGGAGAGATGATCCACGGCTTTAGCTTCGTGATGCTAATAGGCGTCATAGCAGGAACTTTCAGCTCTGTATTTGTAGCTGCTCCGATGCTGATTTTGTTTAAATTTAATGTCGAGAAGTACCGCGCGTTTTTAGCCGAAAAACAGCGTCGTATCAAAGAGAAAGAAAAGAATCGCGCCATGTATGAAAAAGGCACGGTGTAAGGATAAAAGATGAACTGGGGAAGGGTAATTTACATATTTTTTGCGCTGATGAGTATGACTACAATAGGCGGGTTTTTGTATGAGAAGAATGAAATTTTACTTTTCATAGCAACCAGCGTGAATGCAGTCTCGACGCTTTTGAAGGTAGGCGTGCGAAATATGCTAGCAGCTGAGCTTTTTGCAAGCTCGCTCGTAGCGGATCTGCATCTCATACCGGCGTTCGTTTTGATTGTAGTAGCGCCGGGAGATTTGTCGATCGTGACCTCGCTTGCGATCGGCGCGCTACTTGCAAACTTTTTCTCGCTAATTTTAATAGCGATTGAGTCAGCAAAAACCAAAGACGAATTCTAGGAGCGCAAAATGCCTTACGATAGTAAAAGTATTGAGCTTAAATGGCAGAAAATTTGGGATGAAGAGGGAGTTTTCGAGCCTAAGGACGATTATAGCCTACCTAAAAAATATATCCTTTCGATGTTTCCCTACCCAAGCGGCCGCATCCATATGGGGCATGTGCGAAACTACAGCATCGGCGACGCGCTTAGCCGCTACTACAGACTGCGCGGGTACAACGTGCTTCAGCCGATCGGCTTTGATAGCTTCGGAATGCCTGCGGAAAACGCGGCGATCAAACACGGCATCCATCCTAAAACTTGGACCTACGAAAATATCGATTATATGAAAAACGAGCTGCACCGCCTTGGCTTTAGCTTTTCGGCTCGCCGTATGCTCGCTACCTCCGATCCGCTTTATACGCGCTGGGAGCAGGAATTTTTCATCAAACTTTTTGAAAAAGGGCTTATCTATAGAAAAAGCGCCGTGGTCAATTGGTGCGAGCACGATCAGACGGTTCTTGCCAACGAGCAGGTCGAGGAGGGCAGGTGTTGGCGCTGCGGCAACGAGGTCGTGCAAAAGCAGATGCCTGGATATTATCTAAAAATCACCGCTTACGCGCAGGAGCTTTTGGATTGCCTAAAGCAGCTTGAGGGCAAGTGGCCCGCTCAGGTGCTTACGATGCAGGAAAACTGGATTGGGCGCAGCGAGGGTTTGGAATTTAGCTTTAAATTTGACGAGCAAAGCAGCGCCAAACTTGGCGGCATCGAGGGCTTTAAGGTTTTTACGACGCGCCCCGATACGATTTACGGCATGAGCTACGCGGCGCTTGCGCCGGAGCACGAGGTGGTAAAGAGACTTTTGGATAATAATTTACTTGACGCCAAAGCTGCGGCGAAGGTGAGAGAAATTTTAAATCAAAGCCCGCGTGAGCGTCAAGCAAGCGATAAAGAGGGCGTGAGCCTCGGAATCAGCGTGCTTCATCCGCTAAGCGGCAAAAAAATCCCCGTTTGTACTGCAAATTTCGTCCTAGCAGAATACGGCGGCGGCGCGGTTATGGCTGTGCCTGCGCACGATGAGAGGGACTTTGAGTTTGCGAAGAAATTTAACCTACCGATCATTCAAAGTATTGCTTCTAAAAGCGGTGATTACGACGCTAGCAAAGCCTACGTAGAAAGCGGAGTTTTGGTAAATTCCGCGGAATTTAGCGGCATGGATAGCGAGAGGGCAAAAAGCGCCGTCATCTCAAAATTTGAAGAGCTAGGGCTTGGGCGTCGCGTGGTAAATTTTAAACTGCGCGATTGGGGAGTGAGCCGCCAGCGCTACTGGGGCGCGCCGATTCCGATGATCCACTGCCCAAAATGCGGGCTGGTAAGCGAGGAAATTTCAAATCTGCCCGTAGAGCTTCCACAGGATATTAAGATCACCGGCAAGGGCAATCCGCTGGATACGCATCCTAGCTGGAAGTTTTGCAAATGCCCTAAATGCGGCGCCGACGCGATGCGCGAGACCGATACGCTCGATACATTTTTTGAAAGCTCGTGGTATTTCGCGCGCTACGCAAGCGATGAGCGGACGTGGCGGCAGCGGGCGTTTGACGAGAAAAGCGTGAATTACTGGATGAACGTCGATCAATATATCGGCGGCATCGAGCATGCGATTTTGCACCTTTTGTATGCGAGATTTTTCCAAAAGGCTCTTCGCGACATAGGCTATCTGCGCGATAGCGAGCCGTTTGAGCGGCTGCTAACCCAGGGTATGGTGCTAAAAGATGGCGCGAAGATGAGCAAAAGCAAGGGAAACACCGTCGATCCCGACGACATTATCGAGACCTACGGCGCCGATACGGCGAGACTTTTTATACTTTTTGCCGCACCGCCTCAAAAGGAGCTTGAGTGGAACGACAGCGCGGTAGAGGGTGCGTATAAATTTCTTAGCCGCCTCTACGATCGCGCCGAAAACGCCTACGCTACGGATAAAATTCCGCAGATCAACCACGCCGCTTTAAACAAAGAGGAAAAATATGCCCGCCTTAAAGTTTATGAGGCGCTTAAGAAATCACAGCAGGTTTATGAGAGCAGTTTTGCTTTTAATACACTAATAGCCGCGTGTATGGAGGCGCTAAATGCCCTAAACGCGCAGAGTAATAAAGACGTATTCACCGAGGGTTACTTTGTGATTTTAAACCTGCTCGAGCCTATCGTGCCGCACATCTGCGCCGAGCTTAGCGAGAAGCTGTTTAAGAGGCAGAATTTCGGCGAGCTGCGAGTTTGCGAAGAGGTATTCGAAAGCGATACGATCAAGCTTGCCGTCACGATTAACGGCAAAAAACGCGCCGAGTTTGAAGCGGATGCAGGCCTAAGCGAGGGCGAAATTTTAAACATTGTAAAGCAAAACTGCGCCAAATGGCTAGAGGGCAAGAGCATCGTAAAAGAAATTTACGTCAAAAACAAGCTCGTAAATTTGGTAATAAAGTAGGCGAAGATGAGAAAAGTTTTAACCGTTTTTTGTTTGATTTTTTTAATTGGCTGCGGCTACAAGCCCGTTTCAAGGATCGCGAAAGAGACGATGAGTGGAAGCGTATTTGTGGATGTGATGATGAGCAAAACTGATCCGCAAAACACCGTCGCGATCAAAGATGCGATCAGACAGGGTATAGTCCAGCGCCTAGGGATGAGCCTTGCGGATAAAAACTCGGCGCAGACGATCGTAGTAGCGAGCATAAAAAGCCTAAGCTTTAGCGAGCTTTCATACGATCAGTTCGGCTACGTCACTAGCTACCGCGCAAATCTCATCGTAAATTTTAGCACCAAGCTTAAAAACGGCGAGGTTTTCAGCAAGGATTGCGTTGGCGATTACGATTTTAAAGTTAGCCGCCTAGTCAAAAATAGCTACGATACGAGCTCGATCATTAGCGATAAGGACCGCTACAAGGCGATCGAAAATGCCTCCGCGCAGGCGTTTGACGAGTTTATTTCGGCGCTTGCGATTAGGGGATTCAGACTTGAGCGGGCGCAGCATTAAAGAATTTTTGCAAAATCGCCCGATTTATTACAAAAAAATCGACTACGAGCGCTTTCCGCGGGCATATGCCGCCATTAAAGATAAAATTCCGCTCAAAAACGTCATTCAGATCATCGGCACCAACGGCAAGGGCAGCACCGGGCGGTTTTTGGCTAACGCGATCGCCGCAGCGGGCTTTAACGTCGGGCACTACACTAGCCCGCACGTTTTTAAGCTCAACGAGCGCATCTATCTAGGCGGACGGATCGCGCAAAACCCCGTTTTTGCGTTGAATTCCGACGCTTCAAATTTTAAAAACGAGCAAAATTCCGCTTCGGCGTCAAATTTTACGGAAAAACAAAATTCCATAAAGATGCAAAATTTTGCGAACAGAGAAAATTCCGCCTCTCAAATTTCTATTTCTAATTTGCAAAATTCCACCACGCAGGATTTTATCACCATGCAAAATTCGCATGGTGAGCGGAATTCTGCCCTGCAAAGCTTCGTTTCTACCACACGAAATTTTTGTAGCGAGCAGAATTCTATCGCGCGAAATTCGATCGATACGCAAAATTCTGCTTCTACACAAAATTTATGGAATTCTCAAGATCTCAAATCGCCGTCTGAGCAAAATTTAAAAATCTCGTCTGAGCAAAATTTTAAATCTCCGTTAGGATCAAATTTTAAATCAGCTCAAAGCTCGCTCCCTATTTCGCTAGGGCGCGATGCTATGGATGAGGAGCTTGATTTCGCGCATGAGTTTTTGCAAGAGAGTTTGCCCGCGGAGTTTAAAGATAGCCTGTCGTATTTCGAGTATCTCACGCTTGCGGCGGCAGTGCTTTTTAGGGATTGCGATTACTGCGTGATCGAGGCCGGGATGGGCGGCGAGTTTGACGCTACGTCGAGCTTTGGGCGCATGCTGTCGCTTTTTACACCGATCGGCACCGATCATTTGGGTATGCTAGGACAAAATCTAGAGCAGATCGCCCACACTAAGCTCATTACGATGGACAAAGAAGCGATTTTAAGCGATGAGATGAGCGAAGTTCCGCTTCGTATCGCGCAGCAGATTGCAGAGCAAAAAGGAACTCATTTGAGGTTTGCAGCAGATTTTTTAAGCGAGAGTGAGCGAGCGCAGATTGCGGAATTTTGCGCGCACAATAATCTGCCTAAATTTCAAATTTCAAATTTAGCTCTAGCGCTTGCCGCGATGAAATTTTTAAATCTGAAATTTGAAATTTCACAGCTGCCGCCTTTAAATTTACGCGGCAGGATGGAGGCTCTGGCGCCGAATTTACGCGTGGACGTCGGGCACAACGAGCTTGCGGCGCAGCAAGTAGCCCACGAAATTACCGAAATCTACGGGGGCAGAAAGATCGTGCTGATTTACAACGCTTTTGCCGATAAAGATGTAGGCGCGGTGTTGCGGACTTTAGCGCCCGTGGTAGAGCGCGTGGAGATCTTTAACTACGAGGTTGCGGATCGCGAAATGGCAGCAGAGGCGATAACCCGTGCGCTTGACGCGCTTAAAATTCCGCATTCGCCGTTTCGCGGCGAGCTTAGAGCGGACGAGGAGTATTTGGTTTTCGGCTCGTTTCATTTGGTAGAAAATTTCATTTTATGGCTTGAGGCGCGCCGTGGCTAAAACTAAACTCACCCTAAGCGATCATTTTGGCACCAAGACGCTGTATTTTGGCGAAAATTTTAGATTTCAACTTAAAATTTTATCTGCGTTTTTCGTAATTTTTCTGCTCGTCCTGTTTTTTGCGATCTTTAAACTCGCTAGCGACCGATCAGATTTAAAAGAGCTAAACAAAACCCTCTACGCCGAAAATATCGCGCTTAAAGAGCAAAATATCGCACTTGAGGGCAAAAACGAGGAGGTGCTTGCTAAGCTGGACGGACGCGAGGACGACGGAGGCGGGCTGGATAGTGATATCCAGGTAATGCTTGCGATGAATGAGATGAAAAAGGAGCGTAAAAAGGGCTCCGGCGCGCACATCGCAGCTAGCGAAAAGACGGCGAGCGCGATTCTTAGCGCTGTGCCTAACGGACTTCCGATGCAGTATCGCGGCGTCACTAGCCCTTTTGGGATGCGCACTCATCCAATCAGCGGCGTTATGAGGATGCACCACGGCATCGACTTGCGAGCAAGCGAGGGCACTCCGGTGTTTGCGACAGCAGAGGGCTTTGTGCAGTTTGCAGGCGGTAGTGGCAGCGGATATGGAATTTTAGTGATTCTATCGCACAATTACGGCTTTGAGACCCGCTACGGCCACCTTAGCTCCGCGGTCGTAACGCCGGGTTCTTGGGTTAAAAAGGGCGATCTCATCGGCTATAGCGGTAACACCGGCTATAGCACCGGTCCGCACCTGCATTACGAAGTTAGGTTTTTGGCTCAAAGCGTCGATCCTGCAAATTTTATGAACTGGAACGCGCAAAATTTCAAAAATATCTCGACCTTGGAGCCTAACGTATCGTGGCAGGAGATCGCAAACGTCGTGCAGCACCAGATCGAAAGGTTTAAATAATGCAAGCCGAGGTTTACGAATACTTTTTGCAAAACCAAAAAGAGCTTTTGATCTGCGAGGACGATAAAGAGGCTGCGGCGTGCGAGCAGGTGCTAAAATTTATGGGCTACGCGACCTTTTGCCTGCCAGATTTTAGAGCGAGCTTCGGCGAGGATCTGCGCAGCTATATGGGTGAGCTAGCGGGCATCAGCACTGCTCTTAGCGCGTTTTACAAAGCAAGCGGCAAAAAAATTTTAATCTCGCCCATCCGCACGATCCTAAACAAACTCCCCACCGCAAGCCATCTGCGCCCGTTAAATATAAAATTTGGAAGCGAGTTAAGCCTAAGCGAGCTGAAAGAGGAAATTTTACGCCTTGGATACGACGTGCGCGATATCGTCGAAAGCATGGGCGAGGTAAGCTTCCGTGGCGAGATCATCGATATTTTTTCGGTAGGGAGCGAAAGCGCGGTTAGAATTCTGCTCGACGGCGAGAGGGTTGAGAGTATCAGGCGCTTTGACGTCGCGACGCAAAAAAGCGAAAAAGATGAGCTTTCGCAAGCCGAGATAGCGCCGTTTTTGGCAAATTTAAGCGAAGACGAGTTTGAGAGCGTGAGCGAAAAGATATCGCGGGCAGATAGCGACGCGCTAGCGCGCGATCTGGGCTCGCTCGGCTTTTGGTTCATCGAGGGTTTCGTCGATTACACGGAGGCGTTTGATTGCGTCTTGCTGCACGAGATCAAAAAGGATGAAATTTTTTCCGAGCGCAATTTGGATTTTTTAGACGCGATCGAGGTACTGCCCGCGGCGCGCAAATTTAAAGACCTCGCCGTAACGCCGTCGCAGGAATTTTTTGAATTTCACCACAGCGAGGCTATCACGCTGATCGCGCGAAACGACGCTCTGCTTGCGCCGTTTGATCTTGGCGGATTTAGTAATATCGAAATTTTACGCGAGGATTTCGTCGTAAATTTAATAAGCGCCGAGCGGATCATCCTTTCGCTAAACAAAGCGGCGCCTAAAAAGCGCATGCGAAGATCGAGCCTAGCTCTGGATGAGCTAAACGTGGGCGATTTTGTCGTGCACGAGGATTACGGTATCGCTAAATTTAACGGGCTCGAGCTCATCGAGGTGATGGGGCGCAGCAAGGAGTTCGTATCCCTGCTCTACGAGGGCGGCGACAAACTGCTGCTGCCGGTCGAGTATCTAAATAAGATCGATCGCTACGTCGCAAGCGGCGGCGCGGTGAGCTTGGATCATCTGGGCAGGGCGAGCTTTTCAAAAATTAAAGAGCGAGTGCGCGAAAAGCTCTTTGCGATCGCTTCAAAGATCATCGCGCTGGCTGCCAAGCGCGAGCTGGTGCGAGGGCTCGTCATCAAAAACGAAAGCGCGGATTATGCGAAATTTTTAAGCGCAAGCGGCTTTAGCTACACGAGCGATCAGCAAAAGGCGGTGGGCGCGATTTTGGCGGATCTGCAAAGCGGCAAGGTGATGGATCGCCTACTTAGCGGCGACGTAGGCTTTGGAAAGACCGAGGTTGCGATGAATGCGATCTTTGCCTGCATCCGCAGCGGCCATTCGGTGCTGTTTTTCGTGCCTACGACGCTGCTTAGCTCTCAGCATTACGCCACGCTTAGCGAGCGCTTTAGGGAGTTTGAAATTCCTGTTTTCAAGCTCGATCGCTTCAGTAGCGCGAGGCAAAAAAGTGAAATTTTAAAGCGCCTGCAAAGCGGCGAGGCGATCGTCGTGGTCGGCACGCACTCACTTTTAAATTTAAACCCCGCAAATTTAGGGCTCATAATCATCGATGAGGAGCATAAATTCGGCGTTAAGCAAAAGGAGCGGCTCAAAGAGAAAAGCGCCGCCTCACACCTACTTAGTATGTCTGCTACGCCGATACCGCGCAGCCTAAATATGGCGCTAAGCTCGATTAAAAGCTACTCCACGCTGCTTAGCCCGCCGCAGGACCGCTTGGACGTGCGCACCTTCGTCAAGCAGTGGGACGAAAAGATCGTAAAAGAGGCGATCTCGCGCGAGCTGCGACGCGGCGGGCAGATTTTTTACGTCCACAACCACATCGCGACGATGCAAAGCGCCAAAAAGAAGCTGCTTGAAATTTTGCCGAGCCTTAAAATTCTAATTTTGCACTCCAAGATCGACGCCAAGACGACTGAGGATGAAATTTTAAAATTTGTAGCGGGCGGATACGATCTGCTACTTTGCACCAGCATCGTAGAAAGCGGCATTCATATGCCGCGCGTAAATACGATCATCGTCGAAAACGCTGATAAATTCGGTATCGCCGATCTACACCAGCTGCGCGGCCGCGTCGGGCGCAGCAACAAACAGGGCTTTTGCTACTTTTTGATCGAGGATAAAACCGCTCTTACGCAGGACGCGCTAAAACGGCTCATAGCGCTTGAGAGCAACTCGTTTTTGGGCAGCGGTTCGGTGCTAGCGTATCACGATCTGGAGATTCGCGGCGGCGGAAATCTGCTCGGAGAGGCACAGAGCGGGCATATCGAAGCGATCGGCTACTCGCTTTATCTAAAGATGCTCGAAGAGGAGATCGGCAAGCTGCTAAGCAGAAAGAGCGCCGCTGCGAGCGTGGAGCTTAAAATTTCGGTAAACGCCTTTTTAAACTCGGAATTTATCAGAGAGGATCGCCTGCGCCTGGATCTTTACAGGCGGCTTAGCAAGTGCGCAGAGGCGAGCGAAGTGCTTGAAATTTTCGGTGAGATCGAGGATCGCTTCGGGCGCGCGGACATTTACACTAAGCAATTCATCGACGTGATGATGATTAAGGTTTTGGCTACGAAGCTTGGCTTGCGCGTGATTTCGAGCATGGACGAAAATATCTTGATCACCCTTGCAAACGGTGATAAGGTGCGATTAAAGGCACAGACGCGCGACGATGACGACGTGATAAACGAAATTTTAATCTATCTGCGAAGGGAGCTAAAAAATGCGAACTTGCGATGAAAATATCAAAAAAAGCGCGAGCAAAAGTAGAAGCGAAGAACTAAATTTAAATGCGGCGAGCGGTTTAAATTTAGCGCCGCAAGCCGTCCTAAAAAGCGCGCAGAGCGCCGCCGGCGAGCAAATTTATTTCAGCGATTTTAGCGCGATTGATTGGCGCACGGCGCAGGTCGCCGTCTTTCGCGCGAATAAAAAGGCGCTAAAGATCGTCCGTGACATCGATTTTACCGATCTTGACGCGCTTGTGGGGCTAGAGAGCCAAAAATCGGCTCTTATAAAAAACACGGACGCCTTCCTGCGCGGCTGCAGCGCCAACCACGCGCTGCTATGGGGCGAGAGCGGCTGCGGCAAATCAAGCCTTGCAAAGGCGGTTTTTTCTAAATTTATCCCGCAAGGTCTTAAGATCATCGAGATCGGCAGGGACGATCTGGGCTATCTCGTGGATATAATCGACGCGATCCGCGAAACAAGCTTTAAATTTATCATCTTTTGCGATGATTTGAGCTTTGAGCTCGGCGAGAGCGGCTACAAGCACCTAAAACCGCTGCTAGAAGGATCCTTAGAGCGCGCGCCGCGCAACGTGCTGATGTATGCGACGTCCAATCGTCGCCACATCGTAGGCGAATGCGCAAGCGATAACGACGCCGCGCAGATCAGCCGCGGCGAGCTGCACCTAAGCGACGCGGCGAACGAGCGAATCAGCCTGAGCGAGCGCTTCGGGCTGCAGCTAAGCTTTTACGGCGGGAGCATGCGGGAGTATTTAGGGATCGTAGATGCCTATTTTGCGGCTGCGCAAAGTATGAGCGCGGCGGAATTTCGCTTGAGCTTTGCTGCAAATTTAGACGAGCTGCACGCAAAGGCGAGGGAGTTTGCGATGCTTCGCGCAAGCCGCAGCGGCCGCGCGGCAAAGCAGTTTTTCTTGAGCTTTAGCGAGGAATTTTTCGCAAATTTAAAAGGTGGCGGCAGATGAATACGGCGCGCGAATTTAAATTTGGCGTAAATTTTATCGCGGTAGCGAAATACGTGCAAAAAATCGCCGCCGCCGCGCGAAATTTTAGAAACGACGCTAGAAATTTCGGAGGCGCGAGATGAGCGCGACCGAGCTTTTTATCGCGCTTTTTCGCGCCGTGAAAATCAAGGATTTTCGCTGGTGGCCAGGGTTCGGAGGCTTTGAGGTGGTCGTGGGGGCGATTTTGATCCAAAATACGGCGTGGCGCAATGCCGATGCGGCACTACAAAACCTGCGTAGCAAGGGGCTTTTGAGCTTAGAGGGGATTGCCGGGCTAGATGAAGCGGAGCTTGCGGAGATCATTAAAGTGAGCGGATTTTATAATCAAAAAGCGAGACGCCTAAACTCGCTTTGCAAAGCGATCATCGTGGATTTTGGGAATTTTGAGAGCTTTAAAGCGGGCGTTAGCCGTGAGTGGCTGCTAGCGCGCAAGGGGATCGGTGCGGAGAGCTGCGATGCGATCCTGTGCTATGCGTGTGAGCGCGCAGTGATGGTCGCAGACAGCTACTCGGCGCGGCTGCTCGGGGCTTTGGGCTATGAGTTTGAAAGCTACGATGAGCTTAGCGCGTGGCTCGGCGAGCTAGAATTTGAGCGGATCTACGAGTTTGTAAATTCCGCCAACTCTCCCTGCGATGCGGCGGCAAAAGCAGAGAAGCTGGAGAACGAAAACGGCGTGTATGCGCTATTTCATGGCCTCATCGTGGAATTTTGCAAAGCGCATTTGAAAGGTAAAATTTTCGATGAGAGCGCGAAAATAATTTTAAATGATTTGAGGTAGATATGTTTAACACTAAAATTTTAGAGAATTTAATGGTTGCTTTTTGCTTTTGTATAACGCTTGCGTTACATTTACTGATATTTAACCATTACTTCTCACTCCAAGAAGGCTGGTGGGAAACCTATGCTTATTTAGTAAATAGAGGAGAAGTGATCAATAAAGATTTTTATCTAGCATGGACTCCGTTATTTGTATATATAAACGCCTTCTATCAAAAAATATTCGGAATAAATTTTTTTGCTTTTGCCTGCATCGGTGTAGTGGCCGCAATGATACAGGTAATCTTGCTTTATGCTGTTTTGAGGGAGTTTTTTTCTAGGGTAAGTAGTATTTTGGGAGCTACATTCGCTAGCTTTTTATGGTTTGGTATGGAGACGTATATTGCCAAAGATTATCATACCTACGTCTTCATCATAGAATTTTCTACTCTATTATTTCTAGTAAAATCCATAAAAAATAAAAATTCTAAAAAAGGCATCATATATCAAATACTTGGAATCTTATTTCTAGTCCTACTTTTTTTCATAAAGCAAAATGTTGGATTAGTTCTTTTTGCAAGTCTTTTTGTATCTTATGCTTTTATATCTAGTAGCGTAAAAGATTATTTAAAAAGAATAGGATTTTTACTACTCTTTACTATTATATTCTTTGCATCCATAAATTTCATAATGCCTTTTGATTCTTCATCAATAACAGATAATGATTCAAAAGGAAGTCTATGGACGATAGCGACGAGGTTTTGGACAAATAATGTAAATTTC
>NZ_CALIBB010000076.1 GCF_938045595.1 uncultured Campylobacter sp. | reverse complement strand
CGGCATTTTTTTCGTTTCTGCGCGTCGTGAAGGCAGGGGCGAGGCTCAATCAAATCAAATTTAAACATGGAGGGCGTTTTGATATATTTGGTGTCTAATACGAAATTTGATCATCCGCAGGTGAGGCAGCTTGCGGTCTGCGAGATAAAATTTCTCAAATTTAGCCTGCCTGCGCAGATCGGCGCGCTAATTTTTACCTCCAAAAATGCGGTAGCGGCGATAAAATTTAATGAAATTTCGCCTGATTTAGATACCCCCGTTTACGCTATCGGCGAGCCGTGCGCTGCGGCTGCGCGCGAGTTTGGATTTCGCGATATCTATACGGCGCGGCACGGGCATGGAAATGAGTTTGCCGCGGAGATCGCGCCGCTCTTGCAAGGCAGGGACGCACTGTATCTGCGCGCGAGGCAGACGGTATCGAAGCTGGAGCAAATTCTATCTAGCGCCGGCGTGCGGCTGCAAAGCGTGATCGCCTATGAAAATTGCGTCCTTAGTCTGCCTGCCGCCGCAAAGCCGCCGCGGGGCAGCACGCTGATTTTTACCTCGCCTAAAAACGTTCGCGGCTTTACCGCAAATTTCGGCTGGGACGGGGGCTACAGGGCGATTTGTATCGGCAGGACGACGGCGAGCGTTTTGAGCGAGTTTTGCGAGCCGATAATCTGCGAAAGAATGTCGATAAAATCCTGCGTCGATCTGGCGCTTTTGCCATAGTTTAAGCAAATTTAGACTATAATTTTGCCCAAGCCTGGGTGAAGCGAGAGCGTTTTATATGAGGGTTCAACATATTTGTATAAGCGACGACGTGAGAGGTCCGTGTGACGCGGCTCGGCTCGAGCTTTTTTAAAGTTACGGGTTGCGACCTAGAGATTTTTCCTAGTTGCAAGATTGGCTTTGTTTGAGCCGATTCTTTTTACGCAACGCTCACTTGGGTTTTTTACGTTACGGAGGCTTCATTGAATATCCTAATAATCGGCGGCGGCGGTAGAGAATACGCGATCGGGCTAAGACTTCGCGAGGATAAAAACGTTTTAAATCTGTATTTTGCTCCGGGAAACGGCGCTACAAAGGCGCTCGGTAAAAATTTAGATTTAAAAGATTTTAATGAACTCGCGCTCTTTGCGAAAAACAACGACGTAGCTCTTACTATCGTGGGCGCCGAAGAGCCGCTTACAAAAGGTATCGTGGATATTTTCAAAGCGCAAGGTCTAGCGATATTCGGCCCCAGCGCCGCTGCGGCGAAGCTTGAGGGCTCTAAAGCCTATATGAAGGACTTTCTGGCGCGAAATCATATCAAAACCGCAAAATTTCTAAGCAGCGACGATCTAACCGAAATTTCAAAATTTATCGATACCCTAGACGGCCGCGTCGTGGTCAAAGCGGACGGCTTGTGCGCGGGCAAAGGCGTCATAATCGCAAATTCCAAAGATGAAGCTAAAAAAGCCGCCGCGGATATGCTAAGCGGCGAAAGCTTCGGCGAAGCAGGCAAGCGCGTCGTCGTGGAGGAGTTTTTAGATGGTTACGAGCTGAGCTTTTTTGCGATCTGCGACGGGGAGAATTTCGTAAGCTTGCCCGTAGCGCAGGATCACAAAAAATTGCTTGACGGCGATCTTGGTCCGAATACCGGCGGCATGGGAGCTTATGCGCCAAGCCCGCTAGCAGATGCCGCGCTGATAAAAAGAGTGCAGAGCGAGATCGTAGCACCTACGCTAAAAGGGATGAGGCAGCAGGGCGCGCCCTTTTGCGGCGTGCTGTTCGTGGGGCTTATGATCGTGGGCGGCGAGCCTTACGTGCTGGAGTACAACGTCCGCTTCGGCGATCCGGAGTGCGAGGTTTTGATGCCGCTAATTGACGGAAATTTGAGCGAAATTTTATACAACGCCGCCGTAGGCAAGCTAAGTAGCATAAGCTTAAAAGAGCGATTTGCGGTGGGCGTCGTGATGGCTAGCGAGCGCTACCCTTACGGCTCTTCGCAGCCTGCTTTGATCGAGGTCGGCGAAATTCCCGCGGGAGCGCATATCTGCTATGCAGGCGTGAGCGAGCGGGAGGGGCAGATTTACGCTAGCGGCGGGCGCGTTTTGGTAAGCGTGGGCGTCGCGCAGAGCCTAAAGCAGGCGCGCGATGCGGCTTACGCGCTGTGCGAAAATATAAAATTTAGCGGCGCGCAGTATAGGCGCGATATCGCGTATCAAGCCTTAAGAGATAAAATTTGATCGTCGCTCCGCTTAGCAAGCGCGTAATTGCGTTTAGTATCGACGAAGCGGTGAGCGTAACGCTTTTTGTGGTCGTGCTATTTGCTATCGACGAGCCAGAGCTTGTCGCAGCGGCGCAGAGCGGAAGCAATCTTGAGGTACAAAAGATCGCGTCGAAATTCATTTTGCATTACGCGATAATAAAATTTTTATATCAGGCGATTTTTGTCTATCTATACGGCGCGACGCTAGGCAAGCTTGCGGTTAAAATTTATTGCGTCCGCGCTGACGGCAGCGCTATGGATATCGCTACTGCAGCGATCCGCGCGGCGGTTAGGTTGATAAGCGAGATGATCTTTTATATGGGATTTTTGGTGGCGCTTTTTACGAACTCGCGTCAGAGCCTGCATGATATGGCGGCGAAAACATTGGTGGTAGAGATTGAAAAAGAGTAAAAAATTTAAAATTCTAGCGCTTAGTTTTAGCGCTCTTTTAGCAAGCAGTGCGAGTGCAAAGGTCCAAGACGTCGAGCTCATAGCAGATAATGTCGAGAAAAACGGCTTTTTGACGGAGGCCAGTGGCAACGTAACGGTGTATTCGCAGGACTACTTCATTACCGCCGATCGCGCTACATACGACGAGCAAAACGGCATAATCGAGCTTTTCGGCAACGTCAATGCAATGCGCGGCAGCAGCGAAACTACACGTGCGCAGCATGTCAAAATCGATCTGAAAAACGATAAGCAGCAAGCCGACGTAAATTTTATGATGGATAAGGACTCCGAGCTTTGGATGCAAAACGACGCTAGCTGCAGCGACAGCGAATATTACCGCGTGGAGGGCTCCAGCGTATCTAGCTGCAACGTTACCGATCCTGATTGGCGCATCAAATTTAGTAGCGGCATGCTAAATAAAGAGAGCAAATTCCTCCATCTTTTTAATCCAAGATTTTACGTGGGTGATGTGCCGGTGCTCTATCTGCCGTATTTCGGCTTTCCGACCGACCGTACGCGTCGCACGGGCT
Source organism: uncultured Campylobacter sp. (assembly GCF_938045595.1). GTDB lineage: Bacteria > Campylobacterota > Campylobacteria > Campylobacterales > Campylobacteraceae > Campylobacter_B. The sequence continues at coordinate 1,594 of NZ_CALIBB010000076.1, read as the reverse complement.
TGCTGCCTCCCGAGGCCGGCTACATCAGCAAGGAAGGGATTTACTACAAGCAACCGATCTATTTTGCGCCTTACGATAGCTGGGATTTTCAGCTCGATCCGCAGGTGCGCACGCGCAGGGGCTTTGGCGTATACGGGACATTTCGATTTACGGAGTCGCCGTATTCTTACGGCGAGATTAGAGGCGGAGTTTTCGATAACTTCTCGCGAGCGCAAAAACGCCTCGAATACAAAAACGAGCGCCATCACGGCTTTGAAGTGCAATACGATCGCAGCAAGCTTGCGACCTATCTGCTAGATGGTGATCTGCGCGAAAATTTATGGATCGATTTTACCCAGCTAAACGACCTTGAATACTACGATCTGAAGGAAAAAGGAGGTCTTGGCAACGATGCGGATAATTCGCTCGTAACTTCACGGCTGAATTATTATTTGACCTCAGACGAGCACTATTTTGGCGCTTACGGACGCTACTATATCGATACAAGCAAGCTAAACGCCGATAATACCTTCCGCAACGAAGATACCGTCCAAGAGCTTCCGACGCTGCAATATCATAAATTTAGCAATGATTTGGGGCTGCCAAATTTGATCTATTCGCTTGATGCAAAAGCGCGTAATTACACCAGATGGGAGGGCGCGACTGCTCGCCAATACGAGTTTGACGTACCGATTAGTATAAGTACGCCGCTACTGGCGGATTATTTAAATTTCGCCTTTACCGAGCGAGTGTATATGACCAATATCGATTGGCACGATAAATTTTACTACGCAAACGGCGATCTTGGCGAGGATAAAAGCACTTTCTACGCTAATCAATACACCGAGCTTTCGCTCTACACCGACGTAGCCAGGGCTTACGATAGCTTGTATCACACTATGAGCTGGAGAGCGGATTTTAAAATTCCCGGATGGCAGCAAGGCGACATCGAGGATAGAATTTTAAAGTATCATCAGTATAAATACGACCTTGCTCGCGGCGCAGTAGATCGCTCGCGGCTGGGTAACTTGCAAGACTCGCTTTATTGGGAGGATAACTTCTTAAGCGAGCTTAGCGACGAATACACCCACGAAAATGCAGCTTTAAGTATGACGCAGTTTTTTTATAATGAGGACGGACGTAAATTCTTACGCCATAGCGTCAAGCAGCGATATGACTTCGACGATCATGAGTTTGACGATTTAGAACACCGCATCGATGCGTATTTTGCAAATGGGCTAAATATCGGAAACCGCTTTACCTACTCGCATAAATATAAAAGCTTCGATAAGGTCTATACCTACGCCAACTACTCCAACGACGACTTTAGCTTTGGACTTAGTCACGCTTACGAATACGAAAAGCTAAGCATGGAGCCTAAACGCTATACGAAAGATAACTACGGCATCGTAAACGCTTCGGTAAATTTGCCTAGGAATAATAAAATTTTTGGGCGTTGGGATTACGACTTGGAGCGATCTTATTCTAAAATGTGGCGCGTGGGACTTTCTCATACGCGCAAGTGTTGGAATTACTCTTTTGTGTATCAAGAGGATATCGAACCTAAAAATACCAGTACGACGGGCTACAGCAAAGCAAGCAAGGAGCGCGGAAT
>NZ_CALIBB010000075.1 GCF_938045595.1 uncultured Campylobacter sp. | reverse complement strand
ATTCATTGCGATTTTTGCGCCGAGCGCTTTTATGCTCGACAGATATTTGTAAACGAGCGCCTGATAAAATTTTAAAATTTTAATTCCGCTCTCCCGCCGAATTTCAAAATTTTATATCTATGCCTATATTTCATAGCTTTTTACTATCTATTTATAACGTTATTCTATTTGACTTACATTTAAATTCGAGTTATCATTTCTTTTAAATATACACTTTCAATTAAAGGAGTTGCAAATGCAAGACGTATCAAGACGTAGTTTTTTAAAGATTAGCGCAGTGGGTGCGGGGGGCACTTGCGCTGGGAGCTAGTAGCGCAAGCGCGGCGCAAAACGCCAAGGACGTAAAATTTGACGAGGAATACGACATCGTCATCATCGGCACCGGTTTTGCGGGACTTGCCGCGGCGATTAAAGCCAGCGGACGCGGCAAAAAGGTGCTAGTGCTTGAAAAAATGGGTCGCGCGGGCGGAAATTCCGTCATCAACGGCGGAAATATGGCTGCTCCTATGAATAAATTTCAAGTAGCGCAGGGCATCAAAGACAGCAAGGAGCTTTTTATAGCCGATGCCGTAAAAGACGGGCTCGGGCTTAACCATACCGATCTTTTAGGCGTGATGTTCGATCGCAGCAACGATGCGGTGGATCTTTTAACTAGCTGCGGAGCGGAATTTAGCGATAAGCTGATCTTTGAGAGCGGCCATAGCGTCGCAAGAAGCTTGCAATCGACCAACGGCTCGGGCTCTGGCTACATCCAACCGATGATGGGTAAACTTCAAAACGATCCTAACGTCACGATCAAGACCCGCACGAAATTTGACGATTTTATCGTGGACGACAGCGGCCGCGTCGTGGGCGTAGAAGCTCGCGAGGAGTATAAATTTGATCCGAAACTCTTTAGCGACGATCTGGAAAATAAAAGCGGCGAGAAAAAGAGCTATAAAGCCAAAGACGGCGTTTTACTGGCTTCGGGCGGATACGGACGCGATCTATGGTACCGCCAGATCCAAGATCCGCGCGTAGTGCCTAGCATAGACAGCACCAACCATCCGGGAAGCTCGGCGGGAGCGATGCTAGCGGCAAATAGGATCGGCGCATTTACCCTTTTAACATCGTGGATTCAGTTCCTTCCATATTGCTCGCCCGATGAGAAGGGCTTCGGCGCTGCGGTAAATTTTACCAACCACTGCTGCAACACCTACGGTCTTACCGTCGATCCAAAGACGGGTAAACGCTTTATGGACGAGCACGCAGGGCGCAAGATCAAGGCAGACGCCTGCTTTAAGGTTATCGGCGAAAGCGAGAAAAACGACAACTATCCGGTAAACGTCTGCGACTCTCAAGCCGTCGCCGCGCGTAACCCGGTCTATACATCAAGGCCTTTGGAAGCGGGCGTCGTGAAGAAATTTGACACGCTAGAGGAGCTTGCGAAGGCTTACAATCTGCCGCTGGAGCCGTTTTTAAAGACTGTCGCGGATTATAACTCTTACGTCAAAGCGGGTAAAGACCCCGAATTCGGCAAAGTGGTCGATAAGCTAGACGGCATCGACGTTTCCAAACCGCCGTTTTACGCAAGCCGCACGATGCCGAAGGTGCACCACACGATGGGAGGGCTCGAGATCAACACCAAAGCTCAGGTCATCTCGAGCCTTACTCACGAGCCGATCCCGGGGCTCTGGGCTGCAGGCGAAGTAACCGGCGGCGTACACGGCGCGAGCAGGCTCGGAACCTACGCGATCCTTGATTGTATGGTTTTTGGAATGATCGCGGGCGAAACAATCGGGGCTTAAATTTAGCGCCTCAAAATTTCGGCGCGAAGTAGCGGTACGCGCTTTGCGCCGAAATACTCTGTGCGAGTCTTTAAAATTTCACAAAAATTTTGCTGCGATTTGTGAGATACGAAGCGCGGAATTTCCGAGCATTTACCAAAACGCCGTAAAATTTAAACTTGAAATTTTATCTCAAGGAACGCCTCGTGCCTAGCTTTTTTAAAAATCCGTCGCAGCAGAAGCTTATTTTTCTAAGCTCGCTTGCTTTTGTGGCATTTTTTAACTTCTCGTTTTTTAAAAATATCATAAACGCCTACGGAATCTCGGGACTAAATTTTATCTATCTTGTCTGCGACGCGGCGGCTTTGATCGCTTTTTTGACGCTATTTTTTACAATTTTTAGCTCGCGTTATACGACCAAGCCGATTTTGATGATCTGCTTTTTTATCTCGTCGTTTACAGCGTATTTTATGGATAGCTATAACGTCGTAATCGATTCGGAGATGATCCGTAACGCAGCCCAGACGAACTTTGCCGAATCAGCGGATCTTTTCAGTCTGCGACTGGCGATTTACGTGCTGGTACTGGGCGTCTTACCCTGTGTGCTGATTGCTCGCTCGCACGTTAGCTACCGTCCGCTTAAATTTGAAATTTTAGCTAAGCTCAAAACAGCGGGCATTTGCATAGTGATCATCGCGGCGCTGCTTTTTGGATTTAGCAAATACTACGCGTCATTTTTCAGAGAGCATAAAATTTTACGCAGCTACGCAAATCCCGGATATTGGATCTACAGCGGCGTTAAATTTGCCGCAAAATCTAAAAAGCAAGGCTCGCAGCCTCTGATGCAAATCGCTACGGACGCGCATATCGATAAAAATTCCACAAGTCCAAAAAAACTCGTCGTCGTAGTCGTGGGCGAAGCGGCAAGAGCGGATAGATTTTCGCTAAACGGCTACGAGCGAGATACTAATCCGCTACTAGCCAAAGAGCAGGGTGTCGTAAGCCTAAGCAATACCCATTCTTGCGGCACTTCGACGGCGCAAAGCGTGCCGTGCATGTTTTCGCTGCTAAATCGCGATGAATTTAGCGTCGAAAAGGCTGCGGAGGAGCAAAACGTATTAGACATACTAAACCGCGCTGATGACATGGCAATTTTGTGGCGCGATAACAATTCCGATTCCAAAGGTGTGGCGCTGCGCGTAAAATATCAGGATTTTAAAATTCCGCAAAATAATCCGATCTGCGACGTAGAGTGCAGGGACGAGGGGATGCTTGCGGGGCTTGATAAATTTATCGCCGAAAACGCGGGCAAAGATGTATTAATCGTGCTGCATCAGATGGGCAATCACGGGCCTGCGTATTTTAAGCGCTATAAGAAAGAATTTGAAAAATTTAGCCCCGTTTGCCGCGATAACGAGCTTGAAAACTGCTCGCAGCAAGAAATTTCAAATGCCTACGATAACGCGATTTTATACACGGATTATTTTTTAAGCAAGGTTGTAGAATTTTTAAAACCATATTCTAAGACGCACGAAACGGCGATGATCTATATGAGCGATCACGGCGAGAGCCTCGGCGAGGGCGGCGTTTATCTGCACGGCATGCCCTATCTTTTCGCTCCAGAGGCGCAAAAGCATATCGGTGCGATTGTTTGGCTAGGTGAGGGAAAAATGCGCGAAAGATACGATCTGAGCGCGCTTAAATCGCATAAGGACGATGCCTTTTCGCACGATAATCTTTTTCATACCTTGCTTGGAATTTTTGAAGTAGATACCAAGGTGTATAACAAGGATTTGGATATTTTAAGCGGAGTGAAAAATTAGAATTTTGCGCTAAATTTCGTCGTAAATTGTGAGTGAAATTTTAGCAATAAAAAATTTTATTGGCAAAATTCTAATTTAAGCTTAGTTTGAAATTTTACCTAAACTTGAGCGAAATCCGCTCCAAAAATTTTTGTGCAAAAGCTAACAAAGAGGCAAAGTGCTGCAAAAACTCAATCTCTCATTTATCGTTGCGAGCTATGAATTTTAAATTTCATTAGAAATTTTACGTGCAGTTTTGATAAATGCTTGCGCCAGATGGCTTAGGCGCTTGCCTTTTTTGTATGCAATTAGCAGAGTCCTGTCCAGCTCGTACGCGCCCACGTCAAAGAGCTTAATCCTGTCTACCTTATCTTCTTTTATCATCTGCGGTATACTAAAGCACGCTCCCACGCCGCTTGCGACGATAGCATTGGCGATATCAAAGGTCTCCGTACGGCATAGCACTTTCGGCACAAATCCCGCAGCAGCAAAAAATGCATCTATCTGCTCGGCGCTTCTTAGACTTTGATTAGGCAGGATGAATCTTTCCTCTTTTAAGCGCAAAATGTTAATTTTGGGAACAGATTCGTTTTTAAACTCAAGCGAGAGCGGATGGGTGGAGCTTAGAGCGACATAGGTTTTTTGCGTTAGAATTTTAACCCCGTCAAGCCCGCTCATATCGATGGGCAGTATCAGCATACCGACATCAAGATCACCTTGAAGTAACATTTCACGAATGCTAAGCGCAGAAGAAAACTGCGTGATTTGCAGATCCGAATCCTTAAATTTCTTGCAAAACATCGGCAGCAGCGATGGCAGTAGATTATAGCTGTTTTGCGAAAAGCCGATGCGAATTTTATCATTTTTTACGCCGCTTATTTCAGAGATATCGCTTTTTAGGTCGTTTATGGCATCAAAAATGATTTTGGCTTTACTAGCGTAAATTTTTCCCGCGCGCGTAAGCGAAATGGGATTGCTCGTGCGGTTAAAAAGCTGCGTTCCAAGCTCGCGCTCCAGCGATAAAATGCTCTGCGATAGCGACGGCTGCGGGATTTTAAGTGCT
>NZ_CALIBB010000074.1 GCF_938045595.1 uncultured Campylobacter sp. | reverse complement strand
CGTAGAGTTTGCGGCGCGGGCAGAGCTTTGCGCGGAATTTTCTCCGCTCGAATTTGCTTTTAAATTTGCCGTCTCGCTCTGTTTTTGCGCCGAGACTTCCGCAGAGTTTAACGCGTCTTTGGCGGCGTCCGAGCTAAGCGTTTCTTTAAGCGAGCTTTCCGTGTCTTTTAACCCCGCATTTAGCGTCTCTTTGACCGAGTCGATACCGCCTTTGATCTCGTCGAGCTCCTCAAACGTGAGCTTTTTGCGCACGCCCTCGCTTGCTTGCGTGATACTCTCTTTATATTTTTTGGCGTCCTCTTTGAGCTCGGCGATGCGAAGCTCCTGATCGAAGCTAGATTTTGCGTCGTTGATGGTTTTTTTGATAACTTTGAAGTATTTCGCGAGCTCGACCAGCACTTTTGGAAGCTTTTCGGGCCCCAGCACGATTATCGCGATGATTAAAATGACCGTAATTTCAGGCATACTGATACCAAACATAAAATTTCCTAACGTAAAAAGTGGCGTATTTTAACTAAAATTTCATTAATCTTAAATTTAGCGCCCATTGCGGCTTTCTTGCGTGATAAAAAGCGCAATCTCGTCGGCGAGCAAAAAGTTGGGATTATAAAATTTACCCTCGCCGAATTTCAGCTTTTTTGCCCGCACGAGCAGCCGCGCGTTGCTTAGCTCCGCAGCGTCTAAAATTTGCGCCTCAAATCCCAAAACGCAGCGCAGCCCAAGAAATATGCGCTCAAGCTTTTTATCCTGCGCGCTTAGAGCTTCGCGCTGTTTTTGCAGCGGATCTGCAATGTAATCTCGCAAATTTTTAGGCGAGCTAAGGCGCACCTGAGCGCTAGTTCCGACCGCAAATGCCCCAAATCCCGCGTAATCCTCGCCGCGCCAGTAGGCCAGATTGTGCTTACAGCGCAGTCCGCGCGCGGCAAAATTTGAAATTTCATACTGGCTAAAGCCGCTATCCGCCGCAAGAGCAAAGAGAAATTTAGCTAGAGCCGCGCTTTCCTTTTTAAAGCTTTCGCGCCCAAAAAAGGGCGTATTTTCCTCAAGGCTTAGCGCATAGGCGCTTAGATGCGGCACTTCGCAGCGCGCAAGCTCAGCCATTTCAAATTTTAAATTCCTTTTATCGTCAAATTTGCTCGCATAGATTAGATCTAAATTTATATTATCAAAGCCCGCTGCTTTGGCATTTTGCACCGCCAGAAAAATCTGCGCCGCACTGTGCGCGCGACCGAGGAATTTTAGCTTGGCGTCGTTGAAGCTCTGCGCGCCGAAGCTGATGCGATTTACGCCGAGCTCGCGCATCCCGCTAAGCCAAGCGGGGCTAGCGGAGTTTGGGTTAGCTTCCGAGCTGATTTCGGCTTTGGCGGCAAAATGCGGCGCGAGCAGCGCAAAAATTTCATCATAAAGCCCCGCATCCACGGCACTTGGCGTACCTCCGCCGATAAAAAGCGTAGAGATTTTTGCTTGCGAATTTTTCGCCAAAAAGTCGCGCACCTCAAGCCCTAGCGCGCAAAAGTAGCTTTTTGCAAGGCTAAATTTGTCGCTAAAAGAGCCAAAGGCGCAATACGGGCATTTGGAGGTGCAAAACGGCACGTGGATATAGATGTGCAAGGTCGGTCCTATGGGCTAAATTTATGTCACAAAATTTAGCGAATTAATTTGAAAATTTATATAAATTTTAAGCCTCTTAACGCAAATTTTAATATTTTTAGGTAGAATTTTGAGAAATTTTTTGTGAGAAAACGAGATGGAAAAAGAGAAAAATTACAGACCAAATGTCGCTGCAATCGTGCTTTCGCCATCGTATCCGTTTAACTGCGAAATTTTAATCGCGCAACGAAGCGACATCAAAGGCGCTTGGCAGTTTCCTCAAGGCGGTATCGACGATGGTGAGACGCCTAAGATGGCGATCCGCAGAGAGCTAGGTGAGGAGATCGGAACAAGCAAAGTCGATATCATCGCTGAGTGCCCGAAGTGGCTTAGCTACGACTTTCCCGATGGGGTAGCTCAAAAGATGCGCCCATACGACGGGCAAATTCAAAGGTATTTTTTGGTGAGATTGCGAAGCTTAGCCGATATAAACATCAATACTAAACTTCCGGAGTTCGACGCATTTAAATTCGTAGGCGCGAATGAGGTTTTAAGGCACGTAAATCACTTCAAAAAGCCGATTTACGCGACGGTTTTAAAATATTTTAAGGAGGAGGGTTACATTTAATGCTGATCGTTCAAAAATACGGCGGTACGAGCGTCGGTACGCTAGAGCGGATCGAGGCGGTTGCGCAACGCGTGATAAAGACTAAAAACGAAGGACACGATGTCGCGGTAATCGTCTCTGCGATGAGCGGCGTTACCAATCAGCTCATCGAGCAGGCGGAATTTTTTACTAAAACTCCCGTAGGCAGAGAGATGGATGTGCTGTTAAGCTCGGGCGAGCGCGTTACGAGTGCACTTTTAGCTATCGCGCTAAACGCTAAGGGCTATGCTGCGATCGCATTTAGCGGACGTGGTGCTGGCATCGTGACGGATAATTTTCACACCAAAGCTCGCATCGTCTCGATCGATCCGAAAAGCATGCAAGAGGCGTTAAAGCAGGGTAAAATCGTCGTCGTTGCGGGCTTTCAGGGTATCAGCACCGCAGGCGAAGTAACTACGCTCGGGCGAGGCGGAAGCGATCTTAGCGCAGTCGCCGTCGCAGGAGCGCTGAATGCCGATCTGTGCGAAATTTACACCGACGTGGACGGCGTTTATACGACCGATCCGCGCATTGAGCCAAAGGCTAAGAAGCTTGATC
>NZ_CALIBB010000073.1 GCF_938045595.1 uncultured Campylobacter sp. | reverse complement strand
AAAACAGCGGCTATTTCACCGATAAAAACGAAATTTACAGCGACGGTTTTAACGATACGCAAATTCCGAAGAAAAATTTTAAATGGAAACTTAGGCGGTTTTTTAGTTTGGATTGAAATTTTAGTCCAAACGGCAAGTTCTTAAATTTAGCGAGAATTTCACGAGCAAATAGAGGGTAGGACGGCGAGGCAAATATTGCTCGCTGTTATCTCCAGCCTGCCACACAGCTCAAAGTTACGATAAGTCAAATCAACTCAGTCATACTACAAGCGCAAGGCTATAAAATTTAAATCAGCTCCGTGACCTATCGTTGCAGTCGCGAAGCTACGGCAAGCTAAACTGGTCCCGATACACAGCCGCGATTATATAAAGCCGCGGCAAGTCGAAATCGATATGTCTCGCCGTAGCAAAACCACGGCGAGTTTGGCTAAAGCCTGTAGAGGATCGGCGTATCTAGTCCAAGCCAGCAATGAGCCAGTCTTAAAACCTAAACCGCTCCCAATCCCTACTTCGCCCCTTTAGGCGGCATAAACGCGGTTAGTTTGATATCCTCGCCCGCCTTGTGTTTATAAAGCTCGATATTTACTAACGCCGTGTGAGAGATGTTGCCGTTGGCAAGCTCGCTCGTAGGAAGATCGATCGTAAGCACGTTCGGATTTCCGTTTTTGCAAAGCCCCTCGGCGTTAGGATCGTACCACGCGCCTTCAAAGATCTGCACCACGCCGCGCATTATGTCGTCACTTACATTGGCTCCCGCTAAAATTTCGCCGCGAGCGTTATACACGCGCACTAGATCGCCCTGCTTGATACCGAGCTCCTTAGCGTCCTCAGTATTTATTAACACCGGCTCACGGTCCGCGACGGCGTATCTCTTGCGATTTGAGGTATTGCTCTGCTGTGAATGCAAGCGATCGAGCGGATGCAGGCTAAGCAGGTGAAATTTCGCAGGCTTTTCTTTCATGCCCAGCCACTCGACGGGCTCGAACCACATCGGATGCGCGCCGCAGTCTTTGTAGTTCATCGCTTCTATCGTATCGGAGTAAATTTCAATTAACCCGCTAGGCGTTCCCAAAGCCTCCAAAATGGGATCGTTTCTAAAATCCTCAAAGCTCACGTACGCAGCGCTCTCCGGCGTTTCGTAAAATTCCGTCGGCTCGTTTTTCTCCCACCACTGCTCAAAGCTCGGCATCTGAATGCCTAAAGCGGTGTTTGCGTTCACGGCGCTCGCCGCCCCTTCGTAAAATTCTTTGATCCAGTCCATCTCCGTTTTGCCGCCGTCCGTATAAACCTCGGCAAGCCCGTCCGCGTAAGCCTTGCAAAGGTCGGTAAAAATTTGATAATCGTCCTTCGCGCCGTGCTGCTTGGCGACGACCTGCTTCATCGGGATTATATGCATATTGGAGTAGTCTCCGCTCATCGTGATGTCGTTGCGCTCATACTCCGTCGTGGTCGGGAACACGATGTCCGCCATCTTCGCAGTCGGCGTCCAGTAAATTTCATTTACTACGATGGTGCGCGGTTTGCGCCAAGCCTTGATGTTGGTGTTGGTGTCTTGATGGTGCACGATAGGATTTCCGCCGACCCAGTAGATGAAATCGATCTGCGGATAGGTGATCTTTGCGCCGTTTGCATCGATCGTCTTGCCCGGATTTAGTAGTGCATCCGCGATGCGAGCTAGAGGAAAAGTGACCTTCGCCGTATTTACCAGCCACGCTTGAGTAGCTTCGCCGCCTTGCTTCTGATCCTGCGCAAGCCCTAGGAATTTGCCGTCCTTAACGACGCCGACGCTTGCCGCGTTCATTCCGCCGATCACGCCGCCCGCGCAGGTAGGCGCGCCGCCGTTAGCGTAGTGGTAGCTAAAGCCAAAGCCGCCTCCTGCAAGTCCTATCTGCCCCAGCATCGCGCACAAAGTCACGATCATCCAGTGCGCCTGCTCGCCGTGATGAGCGCGCTGGATACCCCAACCCGCCATTATCATCGTGCGGTTTTCATAAAATTTTATCGCAAGCTCTTTGATCACGTTCGCGCTAATGCCGCAAATTTCACTAGCCCACTCCGGCGTCTTAGCCACGCCGTCGCTCTGCCCCGTGAGGTACGGCACGAATTTTTCAAAGCCCACGGTGTAGTTTTGTAAAAATTCCTTATCGTACTTGCCCTGCGAGTAGAGGTGCTGCGCCATGCCTAACATCATCGCTACGTCGGTGTTCGGGCGAGGGGCGATCCATCGCGCCTTGCCTTCGAAATACTTGCCGCTTACGGTTTTGATCGGATCGATGATGATGATCTCTTTGTCGCTGTTTTTTAGCTGCTCGAAATACTTAAATCCCTGCTCGTCCGAGCTCGTCCACGCCACGCGAAGCGTAGAGATCGGATTGAGCCCCCAAAAGACCACTACTTTGGAGTTTTCAAGCACCACGGGCCACGAGGTTTGCTGCTCATAGACCTGATTTGAGCCCGTTACGTGCGGCATTATGACCTGCGCCGCTCCCGTAGAGTAATCGCCCGTGACGCCCGTAAAGCCGCCGCTTAAATTCATAAATCTATGAAGCAGCGTCCTTGAGACATGCACGTTGCCCGTGCTCTGCCAGCCGTAGCTACCCGCAAACACCGAGTCCGCGCCCTTTTGCTCGCGCGTCTTTTTAAGCTCGCGCGCGACGAGTTTGATCGCGTCTTCATATTTTACCTCGACCCATTCGTCAAGCCCGCGAAGCTCGGGCTTTGGATTATCGGGATCGGCGAGGTAAGATTTTCGCACCATCGGCGCTTTGATGCGCGTGTTATAAACGAGATCCGCCATCGTATTTTGAAGCGTATTTGGAATTTTAGAGGTGATCTTCCACGGCGCGGATTTTACGATCTTGCCGTTTTTAACGCTCGCTTTTAAAATTCCCCACCGCGCCGCGGTTAAAATTTCGCCGTTTTTCTTAAGCGCGGTAAGCTTATCCGCCGCGAGCATCGAGCTTGGGATGAGCGGAAGCGCCGAGAGCGTCGCTCCGAGCTTTAAAAAATTTCGTCTTTTCATTTCATATCCTTTAAATTTACGTCCTTGGAGTGCTTTTGCAGATACTGCACCACCGTCCAGCTCTCATCCTTGCTAATAGGCGTGCGCGAAAGCATCGATTTGATGTAGCCCGGCCATCTGTTGGCTTCATAATCGGCGGGCTGATGCAGAGCGTGACAGACGCTACACGAGGCTTCGAATTTCTCCTTCGCGCCCGCGAAAATTTTATCCACGTCGCCGCTTAGCGCGCCCTCGTCGGTGTAGGCGGTTATTTTAACCTTATTAAAGCCGTCCTCTTCGCCCAAGCTCTCGCTTTGAAATTTAGCCTGCTTCGAAAACGCCACCGCGATTATGCGCGCTTTAGGCGTGAAATAAATAACGTTGGGCGCCTTTGGATTTTGATAGCCGGTGAGCGAAAATTTCACTACTCCGTCTTTGACCTCCAAGACCTCTATGGCGTTTGTGGGCAGCAGCCTGCCGTCCTTGTGCGACAAATCGCCGCTTACGCTTACCTGCTTTAGCACCGTGCCGTAAAGCGTCTCGCCCGCCTTAACCTCGGCGCCAGCGTAGCTTGCGATCGCAGCCGCAAGAGCCGCCGCAGCCGCAATAGAATTTAAAAACTTCATGCTTATCCTTTCTTAAAATTTTAAAAACTTCTCGTAAATCTGCCGTATAAAAAGCCCGCAAACATAACGGCCAAAATCGCCGCGAATGCCGCAAATGCTACCTGTGCGCACTGCGCCGCGTCTGCAAATTTAATGCTCGGCACCAGATAAAATCCCTCGCCGTAAAATCCGCCGAAAAAGCTCTGCACATCGCTAAGCGCGGTGCCTGCGGGGAAGGACGGGGTGCCCGTGCAGCTTGCGGGGCGAAATAACTCCGGCAGCAGGCTATCAAGCGGCGCCGCAAAAGGAAATGCAGGTGACGAGAGGCAATTTGCCGTATCTGCGGCGGGGTGCGGCGCGGAGCTTTGTAAATAGCCGTATATCGTGCCTACAAAGCCAAGCAGGTAAGCAATGAGCCTTGCTATGAAGCCAAACGGCAGCAGCAAGCCGATGAGCGCGCCTACGCCCGCTACGGCAAAGCCCAGACGCACGAGGGCGCCCATTTGCGTAGGCGACATAAAAAGGCAGCGCTGAAAGAAAAAATATGATGTCGCAAGATAGCCTGCGCTTATCACAAAGAGCCAAAACCACGGCGTGGCGGTATTTTGCCACGCGTAAATCTTTAAAATCAATCTATTCAAGATCTCCTCCGCCTTATAAAATTCTTAAGAATACTTTTTAATCTTAAGATTTAAATTTATAAGGGAATTATAGCAATAAAAGATAAAAATTCGAGTCTGTATTGCCCTAAATATCGGAGTTTTATAAGCTTTAAGCTTAACGTATAAAATTTCAATTTTAAAATTTGTCGCTCTTTGCGTAGCGGCGGAAAGTTTTTGAGATATGAAATTAAAACCGTAGATTTTATAAAATTTATCTTTATTCGGCTCTGTTTTGAGGAAAAATATGCCGATTTTAAAACCCTCGAAACCCCGATACTAGATAAATATTATGAAGATGATATAATGAGCCGAAATTTTGAAGAATATCACTTTATAATTTAAGGACGAGGTGCCGTGTGAAATTTAACATAAATGCCGTTATCGGCGGGGCGGATGATGTACCGATCTACATGCCGGATATTATAAGAGCGACAAGGCAAGAGATTAAAAGGGTTTTTAGCGATTTTGAAATGCGCTCGCTGCAAAAGATCGATATTTGCCTTTGTTTGAGCGGAGAAGTATCGAGTTATTTTCCCAAATCGGGAATTTATCAGCCGAAATATTATTTTAAAAGCAAAAAAATTATCGCGTATATTCATTTTAGCTCAGATGAGTGGGGCTCCGATAAAAAGGCGAACGTAGATAAATTTTTAGAAAAGTTCAAGCAGTATCTTATGAAGCTTGGAGATATTGCCGGACGAAAGATTGCGAATAATAATTTAGAGTTTGACGATACGCAGTACAAAGACAATATAAATAAAATTTTTGAAAATTTAGTAGTAAATTGTTAAAAGAAAGATCTATCTGAAGCGGCAAAAATTCCGCTTCAGATAGAGTGGGCGCGAGCTAATCTCGCGAAATTCCAAGCGCTCTTAAGACGCGAAGTATCGACGAGGCGAGTTTGGAATTTTATCATCAACGATAATTTAAAATTTTGCCTGAAAGCTTATTGGCAAGCTTAAAGCGCCTTGGTTGGCGCCACGTAGAATTTTAAAGCGCCGTTAAGCAAGCGATGAGCGAGCAGAGCAAGGCGGGTCTTGCGCGAGCGCATAGGAATGCGCGCAGTGTTATCTCGCAGTAGAATTTTACGGATTTGATCTCGCGCGTAAAGGGCGAGATCAAACCTAAATGCCCGCGCAAGGACAAATTTTACGCAAGATGGGCCTTGCGCGAGCGCTAAATCGCGGCTTTTAGCGCTTCAAATTTCGCGTCTTGCTCGGCTAGCAGCTGTCCTTTCTCGTCGCGCGAGACGTAAATTTTAAAGATATTCTCGCCCGCTTTGTCGTAAAAGCCCACGAATTTCGAGAGCATTCCCATGAAAGTCTGCGTCACGAGGATGATCTTATCGATCTCATCCGTCTTTAGATGACCTCCTAAAATGCCCAGCCCATGCGCCTCATCGCCGTTTGCGCCCATGCCGAAATTATAATATCCCTGCGCGCTCTTGCCGCTTGGGATCTTGGTTTTAAACTCGATGATGAAGCTCGGCGTATTTTTTACGAAAAGCACCTCGCCCCAACTCTCAAGCTCCCTAATGACCTCGCCGAATTTATCGCCGCCGGCGCTCTTTCCGAAGCGCTCGGGCAGGTTTAGCAGCACGTCGATCTCCTTCGCGCCGAGCTCCTTGCAGATCTGCGCGATCGAAATTTTAGGGTTTTGCGCGAACAGCGCCTCGATTCTCTCTTTCATTTTCATCCTTTCTAAAATAAAATTTTAAGAGCCATTATAATATAAAAATTCTAAGTTACAGATAATGGCAATCAATTAAAGAGGATTTGAAAAGCTTATTTTAAGAAAAATTTAGCGCTACAAAGTGCTTATGCGTAGAATTTTAAGTGATAATACAAAGAATTTTATCTGCACGGAATTTTAGAATTCTAAAATTCCGCAAAGTTTAGAGCTTTGTCATAGCGGATCGTATCCGAAGCGATTGGACCCGCTATCGCCGCGCTGCACGAAAAACACAAGCAGCACTATCCAACCCACAAATGATACCAAAAGCCCGATATCGCCGAAAAAAGCACCCACGATCGGCGTTAAAATAAGCAGAAAAAACCAGCCGCTTCTATCGGTGTCATGTAGTCGCCTGACCGATACGGCGATGGCTGGCACGAGCATAGCTAGCTGAAAAAGCGCATCTATAATGCCGATTTCTTGATGGACGATTTTGCCGGCTATTATTTGATTGTACCCTATCGTAGTGCCTAAAACACCATCTATCAAGCTCAAAACAATCCCGCCAAGCACGGTAAATAGAAAAAACCACCAGTACTCCGACCTCGATGCTCGCCCGCTAAATGCGGCGTATTTTTGCTTTACGCAAGTTTGCACAGACTCCATAAAAGTCATTTAAAACTCCTTTTTTAAAATAATATAGGACTATACTAATCGCCCCTTAAATTTAAACGCCTAAAACTCCCGCCCGTTCATCTGCCTTATGTGATACGCCAGATGCACTAGGCCGTAGCCGCCTTTTGAAGCGGTAACCTCCCTAGTACCATAAACCGCCGAAACATTTAAAACTACCGAAGCTAACCACCCTATGGCAAATACTAAGGCGAAAAGCTGTGAGTCAAGCGCTATCAAGACTAGAGTTACTATCTCCGTAGCTGCAATAACATAAAACGCTCTTAGATAGTTTTTCTCTCCGCTGCAATCGTAAAGCTCTTTACTAACTAGCAGCTGATAGATCAGATATACCGCTGTGCATACGCAATAAATGCTTATCATAAAAACCGATGGTTTAAACAATTCAAATCCTACAAATATAGTGCTTACTGCGCTTATAGCCGAGGAAACCCCGACTAACACGGCGTTTGATAGCAGATCGGTGCTGCGTATTGCCCGCGCTAAAAAATATAGCCCCACAGCTAGGCATATCATCGATATAAGTCCGACGCCTTCCAACGCACCCACTTTATCTACATTCTTGATATATCTGCCTACCGCATTTAACGCCTCAAGCCCAAACGCTATGTAAAGGGTAGTTTTGGCAGTAGATAGATTTTCGCTCTGCTCTTTAGCGTCATCCGTATAAACATACAGGATTGCTCCCGCGCCTACGGATACATTTAGCTTTCGCACCATTTCAGGCAACCTAAAAAAGTCGCTAACAAGCCAAATCAAAAATAAAACATTGGGCACCGAGAAAATAACCATAAAATGAAAAAAGCCCTGTTCTATATCTTTTAGGTCTGATGCTTGCACACCCAAATCCGGACGAGACGAGTTTATAAGCGCCAACAGCTCGTTACCTTCTATACTCGTCCACATGACAGCAACCACTACTAAAAAAAGCCAGATGAGAAATGGCAGCCCGCCTAAAAGCTGAAAAATCGCAGAGATTATATGTCCAAGATAAAATCTATGCGCGCCGAAAGGCCCGAGGAACATATAAAACGCGTAGGCTTTATTTAGATCGTAAGCCCTAGCTGAGCTTTGCGTAGAGCTAATTCTATCGGAATTTAAGGAAGCTGAATTTTGCCAAGTGGAATTCTGCTCTGTAAAATTCTGCGAGTTTGCGGCATTCTCGGTAGAATTCAAACTTTTAGCGTTAGAATCTTGCTCGCTAGAACCTGTCGCGGCAGAATCTCGCAAAATAGAATTTTCTTCATCCAAGCCTTGAGCTGCAAAAGCTAAATTTTGCTCCGCAGAATTCTGTGGAGTAAAATTTTGCCTTATGGAAGTGGAATTTTGCTCTATAGAATTCTGAGCCGCAGAATTTTGCTCTATAGTATCATCCGCCGCAAGTTCTTCTTGCGCTAAATCTAAATTCTCAGATTGCTCCTGTGGTTTCTCATCCAGGGGCTTTTTTTCTTCGCCGCTTTTACGTCTTATACTGGCTAGCGATGCAGGATTGCTGCTGCTGCCCCAAATATCTTCGCCCATCTGCTCTCCTTGATTTTTAAAGCAATTTTACCTGAAATTTAAGGAATTTTTGTATATTCGCCGCTACAAATTCAAAACAAAGGACAAAAATGCCAACAGTAACATTTCAAGGAAAGCCCGTAGAGTTAAGCGGGCAAGAGATAAATCTAGGCGATCGCGCGCCGCAAGTGCGCTTAGTAGCTCAAGATCTAAGCGAAATCGAGATCGCTAGCGGCAAGCACGTGCAAATCATAGTCGCTGTGCCGTCGCTAGATACACCCGTCTGCGCGACGGAGGCACGTAAGTTCAACGAGCGCGCCGCATCGCTTCCTAACACTGAAGTAATCGTCGTTTCGATGGATTTACCGTTTGCGATGGGGAGGTTTTGCACGACTGAGGGGATCAAAAATCTACGCGTTGCAAGTGATTTCCGTGATAAAGAATTTTGTCGCCGCTACGGCACTCTCATCGCCAGCGGCGCATTAGCAGGTCTTAGCGCCAGAGCGATCTTCGTCATAGATACCGCAGGCGTTGTGGTTTATAAAGAGCTCGTAAGCGACATAGCCTCTGAGCCCGACTACGACGCAGCCCTAGATTTTGCAGAGCTCGTCGCTCGCAACAGCTGCTCTAACTGAGCAAGATAATAGATCCAAGGTTTGGATAATTTTCGCCTCGCTTTAGTTCACTACTTTAAGCAAATTCGCCCTACTGCAAGTAAAAAACGAAGTAGGGCGCTTAAAATCCACTTCAATTTTACATTTTGATTTTACGCTTTAATTTGCGCTCCAGCGTACGCAAAGCTGTTAACGCACTGCGATAGCAAGCGAACGAGCACGAAATTTATAGGATAGCCTGCTGCTAAGTTTTAAATTTAGCAGCAGCGAGAGTTAAAATTTTAAAATTTGCCCGCTTAACTACTTCGCGCGATAAATTCGCTAAAAGAGATCTCCCGCGCGTAAAATTTAACTCCGAGCGAGGCGAGTTTGTCTTGCAGCGGGCTCGCCAGCTCCTCTATGCCGCTAAAGAGGCAAAGCGGCAAATTTTGCGCTCTATCTTTAGCCGCCGCAAAGCTCTCGTCCTCAAAAATTTTCTTTAAAAACACGAGCGTTTTTACCTTGTCCGCGCCCACATCCTCGATGAAAACGCTGAAATATTTATATCCCGGCTCCTCGCTCGCTTCGTCTTGCTGCGCGTAGTCGTCCGCCAGCTCGCGGTAAAATTCGTTGTTTAAATCAGCAAGCGGCGCGATCGCTTCAAGCGAGCAAGGCGCCTCAAGCGCGGCAAGATCGGTTAAAATTTCTTCAAATTTAACGATATCGTCCGCGACTTTAATCGGCTTCCACGAGCCCGCGCCGTGATAGGCAAAATACACCGACGAAGCGTCCCCGAGGGCAAAATCGACAAAAAACGGATCGTCCATGCCGTTACGCGCGATACCCGCCAGCTCTTGCGCCACTGCCCTGGCGTATCGTCCGCTAGCTCCTCGCTCGTTTTGCGGCTAGCGAGCCTATATCCCTCTTGAAAACTCTCAAACTCTCCCTCGTCGGGGTAGAAAAACGGCAGTAAAATGCACTCTTAAACGATGCGTTTGCGGATAAAATTTCGGATCAAATTTGGGATTTGCACAGCGCGACCTTTGGGTCAAATTTGAGCCAATTTTAGCAGAGTTTTTAGTTCGCATAAAATTTACATTCAAATTTGACGAACACGAAAGAAGTAAATTACGCTCAAATTTCACCAAATTTGAGCGCAAAAAGACAAGCGGAAGTATCGCGAGATGATTTTGAGAGTTGTGCAGAAATTTTAAGTCAAGGCTAGACAAGTAGTCTGCCGCAGTCCAAAATTTTCAAACTCATTTAAAAGACGTTCGCCAGACGACGTGCCGCCAGAAAAACGTAAGCGGAAGTATTTTAAGATGGATTTGAATGTTGCGACGAAAATTTCGTCCCAAG
>NZ_CALIBB010000072.1 GCF_938045595.1 uncultured Campylobacter sp. | reverse complement strand
TATCCTCGCTCGATTGTTCGTTTATGTAGCAGTCGTAAATTTCAAAAAACTCATCCGTCCCCAGCCCGCCATTTTCATCGTAGCTAAGCCCGAAGCTTTTTGCGATGCTCGCGACGACCCTGTTTTTAAAATTTGATCTGAAATTCTGTCTTTTGCTCGCCGTCAAAAAAGAGCCCGCGGCGCCGTAAACGGCGATGCCGAAAAATACGCCGGCTATTATATCGCCCCAAAAGCGCGCCACCAGTGCGCCCACACTGGTCCCTACGACGGCGGCGATTAGACCGGCCTTTTTCACCGATTTTTGCAGCGCCGCGCGCTCATCCTCCAGGCTCTGCAGATCGGCTAGAAAGTTAAATTTTGATCCGGCTGCTCCGCTCTCTTTGCCCCCGCCCTCACCTTCGACGGCTTTGGGCTCGAACCTCTCGCAAATAGCGCTCGCGCGGCTATCACTGCTTTCGAAGCTACCGCCCCCGCCTACTTCAGCTTTTAATACCTGCCGCTCTTTCGCATAGGCACTTAAAATTTGCCCATCTTGCGCCGCGCCCTGCCCTAGCGCGCCCCTGTCTTGCGCCGTATCAAAGCCGCTAAATTTATCAAAATTTGCGTGCTGCGTGCCCTCATTTTTGCCAAAGCTTAAGCCGCAAAATAGGCGGTAGAGCAGCCCATTTAAGAGGGGAAAGATGATGAAAAGCGCGACTATGAGCCAGTTTGTATCAAACGAGATGGGCCCCGCCCCGGTATTTAAAAGCACGTAAAGCCCGAGCAGCAGCAGGGTTGTCAAAAATGAGATGAGTTTGCTAATGCGCGAGAGCCTTTCGCGCCGTTTTTCAAGTAGATAAAGCTCTTCCAGATCGCCGTTTCTATCCATAATCCGCCTTTTGTAACGCATTTAAGCGCCGGTTTTATGCCGCGCGCTAAATTTAAACGTTCGCACACCGCCGCCTGATCGTCGCTAAATTTAGTGCAAAGCTCGCGCCCTGCCGCAAAATTTTAAAAATTTACTCCGTCGCTTTAAATTTGGCCGCTGTAAAATTTTAAATTTCGTCCTTGCCGCGCCGCAGTTCGTTTAATGCGGGCAAATCTTTAGCGCCTCTTTCAGCCGCCCTAGCCCGTCTTTTAGCAGCGCCCTAGAGGTCGCGATATTTAGGCGCAAAAATTTCTCGCCGCCCTTGCCGTATTGCGCGCCGCAGGAGAGATACAGCCCCGTTTTTTCGCGGATGAAGCGCGCAAGCTCCGCGCTATCCTGCGTGTAAGCGCCCGCATCAAGCCACATCAGATAGGTCGCGTCTTGCGGCACGACGCGCACCTGTGGAAGCTCGCGGGCGATAAATTCCGCCGCGAATTTGCGATTTTCGCTGAGGTATTCGCGTAGCGCGTCCAGCCACGGCGCACCCTTCGTAAATGCGGCGATCGCTCCTTGGACGCCGAAAAAATTCGGCTCGGCGATGTCGTCGGAATTTAGCGCCTTTGAAATTTTATGGCGCAAGCGCTTATCCGCGGCAAAGACTGCCGCGCTTTGCAGCCCTGCGATGTTAAACGCCTTAGTTGGCGCGATTATGCTGGCTGAGATCCTCTCGCAAATTTTACTTGCCGCAGCAAATGGCGTGTAACGCACGCCCGGCTCGGTCAGATCGCAATGCACCTCATCGCTAAGCACCGTCACGCCGTGCTTCTCGCACAGTTCGCCTATACGGGCGAGATCGTCTCTGCTAAAGGTACGACCGACCGGATTGTGCGGGTTGCAAAGGATAAAAAGCGTCGTCTGCGGATCGGCAAGCTTAGCCTCCAAATCTTCCCAATCGATGCTATAATCGCCGTTAGCATAGACAAGCTCATTTTCCATAGGCATGCGGGCAGCGTTTTTAATGCAGTAGTAAAAGCAGTTATAAACGGGGCTCATCAGTAGCACATTTTCGGCGGGCGAGGTGAGCTTACGGATGATCGAATCGATCGCAGGCAGCGTGCCATTTGCGTAGATCAGCCACTCCTTTTGGATTTCATAATCGTGTCGCGCAAGCCACCAGCCTTGATACGCGCTGCGCCACTCATCATCGACAAGCGAATAGCCCAAAACCCGCTCGTTTAGCCGCTTTTGCAGAACCTCGATAATCTCGGGCGCTACGGCAAAGTCCATATCGGCAACCCACATCGGAAGCTCGTTCTCGCCTACGTCCCATTTAAGCGACTTCGTGCCGCGGCGATTCGGTAGATTGTCGAAGTCGTATTTCTCCTTGCCGAAGGTAAAATCAAAAAGTCCCATCTTACGCCCTTAGCTCAGTGATGATTTCGGTTTTGGACGGATCGGTCGCGCCGTCTAGGATCAGCTCGCCGATGCTTGCCGCGCGGATCAGCCCGCTGCTCGGATTTTTGACGCTATCGATCGCGCCTTTTATCTCGGCATGCACGTCGCTGTATTCAAACGCTAGCGTCGTATTTATGAGCTCGCAGTCTTGCAAGCGCAAATTTTGCATATAGCAAAAGCCCTGCAGGCTCTCGATCTTGCAGTTTCGCAGCGTTACATTTTTGGAATTCCATCCAAAGTACTCGCCCGCGATGAAGCAGTCTTCAACCACGATATTTTCGCAGTTCCAAAACGCGTCCTTGGATAGGAGTTTGGAGTTTTTGATCGTTACGTTTCTGCAGCCGTCGAAGCAGTAATCTCCGAAGAGCGATAGATTTTCGATGCTTAAGTTTTCGCAATCAAGCCCGAAATACGCGCCCTTTGCGGTGATATTTTTTAGCGTGACGTCGCTGCAGTGCCACAAGGTCTCCTGCGCGTCGTGGAATTCTACGTTTTGAAGCGCGGCGTCTTTTACGCGACGAAGCCCTTTAGGCGCGCCGTAGAGGCAGTCTTTTAGCACCACGCCGCGGCTATACCAGATCCCTGCGCGCGCGACCTCGTCGAATAAGCAGTCCTGCGCGCGGATATTTTCGGCGTACCAAAACGGATATTTCCACTCAAATTTACAGTTTTGCGCGACGATATTTGCGCTGTGTTTTAGCGGCGACTCGCCCTCGCCGAAGACGGAATTTTCGATCCGCAGATCCTTTGCGCAAAACAGCGCGCGCTCGCCGCTAAAGTGCTTTTGTTTTAATATTTGCATGGCTTTCCTTAGATTTAAAATTTGCTTCAGATTATACAAGGAATTTCAAAATTCCGCATAGATTAGGCGTATGAAACGCAAGCGAATTTTAAAAATTTTAAAATTTAAAGGCGGCGAAGGACTAAATTTGACGCGCCTCGGTAGTGGTTACGAAACATATGCGGCGAATGCACGGCAAATCGCCGCACGTTTATAAAGGCGTTTTTGTAAACGCCCTAATGAAGCGCGCCTAGATCACTACGGCTATTCGCGTATTCGTTTAGGCACCCGTATCTGCCCACGACGCGTGTCGCTCGAAAGATACATAAAAATTTATCGCAAGCGGCGCCTTATAAAATTTGTAAAATTTTCTACAATCAACGTGCAAGTTTCCCTAAAGCGTCGTGTCTGAAAAAGCGCAAATTTTACCCCGCGCATAAACGGGATGCGTCTAATGCTCGTGATGATGCAAGTGCGTGTCTTCGCCGCGGTCTCGATCTGTAGCGCGCTTTCGCAGATCAAAATACACAAAAAGCCCGCTAGGCTCGCCATCCTCGTAAATTTCAAGTTTGTAGCGCATTACGGCGTGCGTGCACACTGCAACATCAAGCGTCGCTTCATAGCCGTCTGCGCTGCGCTTTAGCGGGAATTCCGCATTGCCCATATTCATACTCACGCCCGAAATTTTAACGCTCGGATTTTTCAGCTCACGCGAAATTCCGCTTATTTTTAGCTCATTTGCTCCCGCTTCGATCGGATGGCGCGCCACGCTAAAGAGCGCCTTCTGCCCGCCCGCGTTAGTCTCGCAGTCCTGTGCGGCTAGATTGCAACCCAGACGCGTCCTTATGTCCTTAAATAATGCATCGCTCTCATCCGCGCCAAATCCTAAAGTAGCGGCGAAAATCAAGCTAAAACGTAGAGCCTTTATCATTATGATCCTTTGTAAATGAAATTTGTGCGCAATTTTAGCGAAAATTCTCGCCCTTTTAAGAATATTGATTAAATTCGGCTAAAATAGCGAATATCTTCTACGAAAGGATGAAAAATGGCTGAGTTTTTAATCAAAGACGCCAAGGACGGCTGCAAATTCGATCTACTTTATGACGGGCACGTACTGTGCACCTCCGAGGTTTACACGAGCAAGGCCGCTTGCAAAAACGGCATCGAAAGCGTCGCAAAAAACGCCGCGCTAAATAAGATCGAGGATCAAATCGCAGGCGGCGAGAAGCTAAACAATCCGAAATTTGAGCTCTACACCGATAAAGCAGACAAGGTTCGCTTCCGCCTAACGGCTAGTAACGGACAGATCATCGCCGTTAGCAAAGATTTTGAAGCCAAAGCGGACGCTCTAAAAGTAATAGAGCTTATCGTAAAACAGGCTCCGAAAGCCAAGATCAAGGAGGCGTAAATGGACATAAACGGACTTGTAAATATGGTCTCCGCGCTCAAAAGCGACGATAAAAATTTAAGAGAATTTCAAAGCGGTCCGGTCGCTTTTATCGAAAAATTTCTAGGCGTGGACCTGCCTGACGATCAGATAAATGCGATAATTGCGGGCATCAGCTCAAATTTTTTAAGCAAAAACGAAAGCGGCGGATCTAGCTCGCTAGGCTCGATGCTGGGCGGACTTTTGGGCGGCGGCGAGGACGTGCAAGCAAACGCTGTCGATAGCAAAGGCGTGGATTTTAGCGCGCTGATCGGCAAAATCGCAAGCGCCAAGCTCGACCTAAACGGCGACGGCAAAATCGATATCAACGACGCAAGTAGCTTTTTGGGTGATCTTTTAGGAGGCGACGCAAACGGCGAAGATAAGGGGCTAAATTTAGGCAGCCTGCTAAAAACGTTTAAAATTTAAACGAGGCTAAATTTAAAACGCAGGCTGGATTTTGCGCGGCGATGTTTAAATTTACGGCGCGCTATTTTAATCCGTGCCTGCGTACTACGGCGCTCGCGTGGAAGGTTTAAATTTGCGCTGCATTGCGTACGAGGCATTGAGTTTAAGCAAAACGAGCTTAAATTTAGAGCAAGACGGCGTTTAATTTAAGCCGCTTCTTTGTAGCATTTTATTTATGCTGCCGCGACATAGCGCCCTGCTCTGCTCTTTTGATCGTCCATATTGAGCCAAAATAACCACAAACTCTGCTTTAAATTTTATCTTTGCTCTTTAACGTCCGCTTTAAATTTAGTCGCTCTTTGACTCCGTTTTATTTTACCGCCCATTCAAATGCCCGCACAGCGCGCCATAGTATATCGTCGAATTTCATCAAAATTTTAAAAACGGCTATAAATTAAGCGTGAAAGAGTTCGCCTAAAAAGGATATATTTTATTTCTATTTACTGTTTAGGTAGTATAATCGTCCTTGTCCGACAAGATAAAACCTCCTTTTTGTATGAAGCCCGAGTTTAAAAGCTCGGGCTTTTTTTATGCCCGAAATTCTGCTATAATCCCGCCAAAAACTGCAAGGAAATTTTATGCTTTCACATATCGACGAAAACAATATGCCCCGCATGGTAGATGTCGGCGCTAAGGACGATAGCGAGCGTGTAGCCACTGCTAGCGGCATCATACGAATGAGCGCGGAGGCGTTTGCCGCCGTCAAGCAAAACACGGCCAAAAAAGGCCCCGTGCTTCAAACTGCCGTCGTTGCCGCGATAATGGGCGCTAAAAAGACGAGTGAGCTAATACCCATGACTCATCCGCTTACGATTACTTCGATTAAAACCGATATTGAGGAGCTTGCGAGCGAATGCGCGTTTAAGCTTTTCGTAACTGTAAAAATCACGGGCAAAACGGGCGTCGAGATGGAGGCGCTAACGGGCGTGAGCGTGGGGCTGCTGACGATTTACGATATGCTAAAAGCGATAGATAAGTCGATGCAGATTACCGACATCGTGCTGCAACGCAAAGAGGGGGGCAAGAGTGGCGTGTATATTAGGGGCTGAAAAGCCCAAAATCGACTATCCACTCTTTTGGGAATACAAAGTAGTCCTAGACGCGACTACCCAAAAGCGTGAGCAGATCGATGAAATTTTAAAGGACGAAGATTACAAAATAGACTTTTCGCGCTTTTCAAACGGCGGCAAATATATGAGCTTCAACGTAAGCGTTTTCGTTAAAAGCGACTTGCATCGAAACGAAATTTTCGAGCGCCTAAAAGCCCACTTTAAATATGTATTGTGACAGGAGATGAAATGAAAGAAGCAATAATCAAAAAATTCGGCGCCGATCTCGCGCAAATTTCACAAGCCGAGCTAGCCTCATATGTGCAAGAGCTCGCCTTGCAAGAAGCCACGAAGGCTTTGTGTGAGCTTGACGACGAGAGTAAAAGCGCCAAAAGCGCGCAATTAATCCTAGACTTCGCAGACGAGTTAAAAGACGCGGGCGCGCTTAGCGATGAGACGGCAGAAGCCCTACTTAACGGCGTTAAAAAGGCGCTGTGCGACGAGGACGAGCAGGGGCTTTACAAGCTCATCTACGACTACGACGATCTGCGCAAAAAGATCGCTTGTAAGCAAAAGGCGATTAAAACCCTTGTTTTGCGCAGCTATGATGATCTGGATACCGCGCTGCAAAACGCAAGCGAAACAGAGCTAAAAGAGCGCATAGGCTCGGCGCTACAGCGAGCGATCGCGAGCAAACTTCCGCTTGCGGACGTACTTAAAGAAGCAAGCGAACTGGCCTTTATAAGCGTGCTAGAAAGCGGCACCGACATCGAGGATACCGCGCACGAGACGGCGAAAAACATCGCATTTTCGGCTATCGGCGACGGGGAATTTACGAAATTCCGCACTAAAGAAATTTCAAAAATCATCATAAATCGCGCGATTTTCGTCGCAAACGAGAGCAAAAATACAGCCTCTGCGCTGATTAGAGGCGCGATTTTAGGCTGCTACGACGGCATAAACAAAGCCGCCGAAAGATACCGCGACGAGCTAAGTTTCTCGCCAGCAAGCGACGCACAGAGCCTAGAGAACGAAAGGCTTCAAATTTCGCAGATGAGCGAGCTATTTAGCGCGGTTTTAAGCGATGCGGTCGCAAGCTCGGAGGAGCCCGCTAAAAGCGAGATCGCCAAGATCGCCGATGAAGAATTTGGCGGCTACCTGGCTAAATTTAGAAAAATTTCAAGCGATCTTGCCGAGCAGCTAAGCTCTAAAATCGGCGAGATCGAGCTTGGCGAGCGCGCGAAAAAAGCAAGCGCCAAGGCGCGCGAAATCACTCAAGAGCTAAGTCAAAAAAGCGTCAAAATCATCGAAAACCTCGATCTGGACGAGAAGCTCGACGCAATCAAAAAAGAGCTTAGCGAATTTGAAAAGAAAATGAGCCAAAAATTTGCCGAGCTAAAAAGCTCCGACGTCGCTAAAAACGTAAGCGAAAGGGCGCGCGAGATGAGCGCTAAGGCTTACGAGGCCGCAAAAGAAACGATCGCCAAGCTAAAGTCCAAAAAGGACTAAATGGGCGCCACAGGTGCGAAATCCCTAGCGGCGAACACTCGGCGCTCGCTGCTTTGCGCTGCAAAATTTACTCACATGCCTATACTAGCATGCCTTAAAGCTCGCGTGCCCTAAAAGAAAGGAGCTTTCGTTAGAGTTTGCGAGGCCTGCGCAGAATTCTTTATGCGCTTTAACGACGCTGTAAAATTCCATGCTGATAAGAATTTTACGAATTTTGCATAGCTAAATTTAGATGCGCGCTGCAAAATTACGTGCCGCCAAAAATCCTACGGCGATGCGAGACCTCGGTCCAACCAAATCTTGCCGCAGCGATAAAATTCTAAGTGTAAAATTTTATAGCTGACGCGGTACATATAAAATTCCAAAGCCGGCGCGGATTTTTAAGCTTAAAATTTCATCGCGTAGATTTGCGTAGCCGAATTTTAAAATTCTAAACGCGTAAAATTTTAAAATTCCATCCAAAATGATACGGTGCGACTTGCAATTTGAAATTTTATCCTGTCGCGCACAAAAGGAATTCCGCTAGATAAATTCTACGAAAAGGCGTCTGTGGCGTTTGGCATTTCTGCGATCATTTCAATTCCCACAACAAAATTTCATTGTAGCGCAAGATGCGATGTGAAGGGATGCCGCTAAGCTAACAATTAGAATTTTACGTTGCAAAGATTAGCGCGGCTCATCTCAAATCATAGCGACATCCGAGCCCATTTTATCGCGCGATTTGATTGCGCAAATTTCAAATTGCTCTTATCCACCCAAACCGAGCGCTTAGTGCAAATAAAATTCCGCTAGACTTATCGTAGCCTATGCAGCATAAATTTAAAACCGCGCTCCCGCTCTATTTAGGCACAGAGGCGCCTTGTTTATACAACGCCGCACTTGGGGATAAATCCACTACTTTCACATAGCAATGCCTCGTTTACGCCACGATAAAATTCTGCGAAATCACCGCTAAATTTTATCGCTAAATTACAAAGCCCAATCCTATTTTAAAGGCGACGGGCGTCCTTAAATTTTACGGCAAATTCCAAATAGATCGCGCCTGCAAAATCCGGCAATCCAAAATAAAATTCTAAAAATTTAATCAAATTTCGCTAAAATCGCCGCAAAATTTTAAGGAGAAAAGATGAAAAAATTAGCTCTTTTAATATCCTTTGCTGCGATGATGATTTTTACCGGCTGCGCGAGCACCACGCAAGGCGGCGCCGTAGGCATCGACCGCTCGCAATTCATCACCGTAAGCGAAGCTGAAATGGATCAAAGTGCCGCGCTTGCCTACAGGCAGATTACCGCCCAAGCAAACGCCAAGCATGTCCTAAATACCGATAAAAAGCTAACTGATCGCGTTAGAGGCATCTCGAAGCGCCTAATCGCTCAAGTCGGCGCATTTCGCAAAGACGCACTGAAATGGAACTGGCAGGTAAACGTCATCAACGACCCTACGATCAATGCTTGGTGTATGCCTGGCGGTCGCATCGTCGTATATACGGGCATCATCGAAAAACTAAAGCTTACCGATGCCGAGCTGGCTGCTATTTTGGGGCACGAGATGTCGCACGCACTGCGCGAACACAGCCGCGAGCGAGCCTCGACTGAACAGATGAAAGATGTCGGTATCGCCGTAGCAAGCTCCGCAGCAGGGCTTGGAGATCTAGGCTCAGCGGCTTTGAACATGGCGGCTCAATACACATTCACGCTGCCGTTTTCGCGCACGCATGAGACGGAGGCCGATCTGATGGGCGTTGAGCTGATGGCGCGCGCAGGATACGATCCAAAGGCGGCGATAAACGTCTGGGAGAAGATGAATAAGCTAAATGAGAGCCATCCGCTTAAATTTATGTCCACGCACCCTTCAAACGACGATCGCATCGCCGATCTAAAAGAGGTGATGCCGAAAGTCTTGCCGCTTTACGAGGCCGCCACAAGAAATAGATAGTCTTGCGATTTAAAATTTCGCAAGAGTTTGCGCGCTGAGGTTTTTTAAGTAGCAGGTTTTATCGTCGCATTTAAATTTCTTAATGGGCTTGCGCGCGGCGCTAGGATTATCCGCCGCAGCGCCGAAGCTCCGTAGCGACAAAGGTCTGTCGCGGCGCAAAATTCTAAATTGCCGCGAAATTCCGTTAAAACGCACGATAAACATAATCCGCGCCGAGACAAAATTTCATTTTAAAATGCAAGTGCTGGGCGAAATTCCGTCGCATAGAAAGCCGAAATGCCCGTCTATGCAGAATTTTACGGCGCGAAATTTTACGATTTTAAGCGCGACGAAATTTGGAGTAAAATTTTGCCCCTTCGGGCGCAGATGGAATTTCGCTGCGGCCGTATACAAATGAAATTTTGCAGCCGCAGCCCAGTATGAAAATAAAATTTATTCGGCCGGGTAGCAGAATTTAGCGCTATTTTGCGCGGCGACAAGTCTCGCGCGGGCAGATGAAATTTTACGCGATAAAAGAAGCAAAATTTCAACTCCGCAGAATTCTACGCACGGGCGTGAGGTATTTTCCGTACCTTTTGGATTTTAAAGCGTTTTTAGATATAATCATAAATATTTATTTTTAAATTTCAAAGGATAAGAAATTTGGACACGGACAGTTCGGTTTTAATGTTAGTTTTAGCTTTTGTATTCATCTTTATGAATGCTTTTTTTGTTCTTTCGGAATTCTCAATCGTCAAAGTAAGAAAGTCTCGCCTCGAAGAGCTTATCAAGGATAAAATTCCAAACGCAAAGCTCGCTTTTAAAATTTCAAACTCCCTAGACACCTATCTCAGCGCCACACAGCTAGGCATTACGATAAGCTCGCTCGCCCTCGGCTGGATCGGTGAGCCAGCAGTATCGAGACTAATTGAGCTGCCGCTAAGATCCATCGGCATAGGCAGCGGAGCGGCGGCACATACGATCGCCTTCGTTATATCTTTTACACTCGTTACGCTATTTCACGTCGTGCTCGGCGAGCTAGTGCCAAAATCCATCGCTATTGCCAAAACCGAGAAGATCGTGCTTTTCATCTCCAGACCGCTTCATATTTTTTGGATTATGTTTTTTCCGATCATCAAGGCGTTTGACTTCATCGCTGCCGTCTCGCTTAAAATCATCGGTGTAAAGCCCGCCAAAGAGAGCGAGCTTGCGCTTTCGGACGAAGAGATCAAAATCATCGCGAGCGAGAGCTTAAAAGGCGGCGTGCTCGATAGCCTAGAGACCGAGATCATCAAAAACGCCGTCGATTTCAGCGACACCGTCGCCAAAGAGATAATGACGCCGAGGCGCGATCTAGTTTGCCTAAATAAGCAAAAAAGCTACGACGAAAACTACGCAACTGTCTTACAGTCGAAATTTACGCGCTTTCCGTATATCGACGGCAGCAAGGATAACGTCCTAGGCCTCATCCACATCCGCGACATCATCCAGCAAAAGGGAGATAAAAGCTTCGATAAGATCGTGCGCAAGCTCATCATCGTGCCTGAAAACAGCCCGATCTCTAAAATTTTACCGATGATGAATAAGCAGCGCATTTTTGCCGCGCTCGTCATCGACGAATACGGCGGCACGGCGGGATTTTTGACGATGGAAGATATAATAGAAGAAATTTTTGGCGACATCAACGACGAGCACGACGCGAATGCGCAAAATTTCAAACGTATCGACGAGAATACCTTTGAGTTTAGAGGCCGCTTCGAGATCGAAGGCGTCGAGGAGGTTATGGGCATCGACTTTGATGAGGAGACCGAACAGCTAACGATCGGCGGCTACGTCTTTAATCTCTTCGGCAGCCTACCTGAAATCGGCGATAAAATAAGCGATGAAAACTGCGATTACGAAGTGCTGCGAATGGATGGCACAAGAGTTTCGCTCGTAAAAGCGATCAAAAAAGCAGTCGCGCAACCGCAAGAAAACGAAGAAGCGGAGAAAAATAACTAAGTCAAAGTGTAGGCTAATAAAACATTCCGCCCTGCGGTGCTGCGTGCCGGAAATTTCAAGCGCGCTGCCGCTTGCGACGCTCTCAATCCCTATATAGGGCAAAAATTTATTCACCGCTCCCGCATAGATGCCCTAATAGCGGGCGCAGGAATGCCACTCGCCTTGTAGAGCGCTATAAAAGTGCTATTTATAAGTCCTCTTCATATTACAAACGAAAGGCGAAATTCTACCGCGAAAATTCTGCCAGAGCGGCGCCAGATAAAATTTCTTGATAAGCCTGTTTTCAAATTTTGCGAGATCGTAGATTTTAAAAATTTCAAAATTTCGCGGAATTTTAAAATTTCAATTGATCTAAATTTCTCGGCTAACTTAAATATCAAGCCCTGCTACAAGCCTGGGCTAAGCGGATTTTAAAGCCAAAGTCTAAGCGTAAAATTCTAAAATTATTAAAGATAAAATTTTGCCGCGTAGTATCGCAGAATTAACTCTATCGATTTTAATCGTAAAATTCCGCCAATCTTGCTTTAAAACTTCGCGATTTTAAATTCTAAAAATTCCTAAGTAATCAAATCGGCACGCCTTAAAATTCCGCATAAATAAATCTTAAATTCCTTTTTGCTACCATAACGAAAATTTTTTGCACGGATGGCTTTATGACAAAACACAAATTCTCATCGCGTTGGGCTTTTATCATCGCTTGCGTGGGCTCTGCTGTAGGTATGGCAAATGTCTGGGGCTTCCCTTATAAACTCGGCACGAACGGCGGCGGCGCATTTTTGCTAATTTACGTTTTTTTCGTAGCGCTGTTTTCATACGTGGGTCTAAGCGCCGAATACGCAATCGGTCGCCGTGCCAAAACAGGCACGCTGGGTTCATACGAATACGCGTGGAAAAGCCGCGGACTGGGCGCTATTGGTAAGGTTATCGGCTGGCTACCGCTTGCCGGTTCGATGTGTATCGCAGTGGGCTATGCCGTCATCATCGCCTACGTTCTAAAAGCGCTAGTCCAAGCCATAGACGGC
This sequence comes from uncultured Campylobacter sp., assembly GCF_938045595.1. Taxonomy (GTDB): domain Bacteria; phylum Campylobacterota; class Campylobacteria; order Campylobacterales; family Campylobacteraceae; genus Campylobacter_B. Next base: position 1,894 of record NZ_CALIBB010000072.1, on the reverse strand, counting down.
TCGCTAATGAGTGAAAATACCGATACGTGGTTCAACTCTTTTGCCCTGACGCCCTACTCCGTAGTGCCTTATCACTGCATAATCGTCGCAGGCACGTTGCTGACGCTGTTTTTCGGCGCCAAAAGCATCGAAAAAACGAATAAAATTATGATGCCGCTATTTTTCGTGCTATTTGCAATTTTGGCGGTTAGGGTTGCGACACTGCAAGGCGCTGCAGGCGGATATGCGTTTCTTTTCGGCGCCGATTTTACTAAGCTAGCAGATCCGATGGTTTGGATTTCTGCGATGGGACAGGCATTTTTCTCGCTATCGATTACGGGCTCAGGGATGATCGTCTATGGCGCGTATCTATCCAAGGACGAAGACGTCGTATCTGCGGCGAAAAATACCGCGCTATTTGACACGCTAGCCGCGATGGTAGCTGCGCTAGTGATGATCCCTGCAGTATTTGCTTACGGAATGGATCCTGCGGCGGGACCTAAGCTACTTTTCGTAACTCTGCCTAAAATTTTACAAGATATGGCAGGTGGTAGAATTTTTGCAGTGATTTTATTTACCGCCGTGATTTTTGGTGGAATTTCATCGCTTCAAAATATGTTCGAAGTAGTCGCCGAATCGCTAATGCATAAGTTTCCAAGGCTAAGCCGCGCCTTCACGCTTGCGCTATTGTGCGCGATCTGCCTTGGTGCGGGCCTTGGTATGGAAGCGATAAGCTCATGGGGTCCGTGGATGGATTTCGTATCGATTTATATCATTCCGATCGGAGCAGTAATCGGCGCGATATCGTGGTTTTGGGTGATTAAGCGGAATGAAATTTTAGATGAGATCAATCTAGGCGCAGAGAGGGTTCGCGGCAAGCTCTGGTATGATATCGGGCGCTTTGTCTATGTCCCGCTGGCGCTACTTTTATGCATAATCGCGCTTAGTATGCATATTTCGTTTTGAATTAAAATTTCGCTAGATTTAGCATTAATAGTATTCTCTCATAATGGAGTTTTAGCAAATCACATTTATAAATCATTGTATTATCCATATAAATAATGTATAATGCAATCAAAAAGGAGACAATATGACGCGATCTATAAACGTAAATTTTAGAATGGATGCCGAGCTTAAAAAAGGATTGGAGGAAGTATGCTCTGAAATGGGGCTAAATTTAACTACTGCTTTTACAATATTCGCTAAAAAAGTATTGCAAGAACGCAAAATTCCTTTCGAGCTGACAGCAGATCCCTTTTATAGCCACGAAAATTTATCTCATCTTAAGCGCTCTTTTGACGAATTAAAGGAAAATAGCGGGATTGAGCACGATTTGTTAGAAGCGGATCAATGAAAAAAATCTGGTCGCAAGAAGCTTGGAAGGATTATCTGTATTGGCAGGAAAATGATAAAAATATTCTAAAGCGCATAAATAAGTTAATCCTAGATATAGAGCGTAACGGCTACGATTGTATAGGCAAACCCGAAGCGCTAAAGGGCAATTTATCGGGGCTTTATAGTGTTAGAATAGATGGAAAAAATCGGCTCGTATTTAGAATATCTAATGGCGCCATAGAAATAGCTCAGTGTAAAACTCACTATGGAGATAAGTAAAATATGCACAAAAGCATCAATATCAAAGCGGTAGTATTTGTCCCAAAATAAAAACTTTCACACCCAAAAAAAGGCGTAGAATTTTAAAATTTTATCTTATTTTATGGCTTAAAATTTTGAAATTCAGTGCAGATTTAAAGCAGTAAATTTCAAAATTTTACCTTGGCTATTAAAAAGAAATTTTGTCGTTAAATTTAACAACAGAAATTTCTTTTTAGTAAATGCGGTGTCTGCAAAAGAGTATCGTGAGCTGCTGCAATATTTCAAGGCGCTAAACGTAAAAATAGAAGATCGGACCGAC
>NZ_CALIBB010000071.1 GCF_938045595.1 uncultured Campylobacter sp. | reverse complement strand
TTTCGCGCTACCGTTTATCTTTACGGCGATGATTACCGCGAGCAAGCTGCAAAACGGCTCGGTATGGTTCGGCTGGAAGTTGCTTTTTTTAGGGATTTTATGCGCGGTGAGCGCGAGAAGCTTCGCTATGGCGTTAAATCGCTACTTGGACGAGGACATCGACCGCGCTAATCCGCGCTGTGCTTCGCGCCCTAGCGTAGACGGACGGATCGGGCGCGGGAATTTGCTGCTTTTCATAATCGCGAACGCGGTGGTTTTCATAGCGGTTTCGGCGCTTATAAATCCTCTGGCGTTTAAGCTTTCGGTGCCGATTTTAGCGGCATTGGGCGGGTATTCGTATTTTAAGCGCTTTAGCGAGACTGCGCATTTGATGCTTGGCTTTTGCTTGGGGCTTGCTCCGATTGCGGGGGCGATCGCCGTTAGCGGCGGAATTCCGCTATGGTCGGTGCTGTTGTGTCTCGGGGTAGTATTTTGGGTAGGCGGCTTTGACGTGCTGTATTCACTTCAAGATATGGAATTTGACCGCACGGCTGGGCTTTACAGCATCCCTGCGCTTTACGGCAAGGAAGCATCGATGTTTATCTCTAAAATTTTTCACGCCGTAGCAGTGCTTTTTTGGCTGCTGTTTTGCGCGGCGGCAAATTTAGGCTTTTTTGCCTATCTTGGCGTGGCTGCGTGCGCGGCGATCCTGTACTTCGAGCATAAGATCGTGCAGAAAGATTTTAGCAAGATTGATCGCGCGTTTTTCACGCTCAACGGCTACTTGGGCATCGCCTTTTTTGCTTTTGTTTTTGTAAATTTATTTTAAGGAACCCCTATGGATCTTAACACTATCATCATTTTAGGACTTTGCGTCGTTATATTTTTGATGTTTTTCGTCATATATTTTAAGGATAAGCAAGCGGATAAAAAATTCGAACGCTTCGATCAGGTGCTGACTGACGCTATGCAGGAAAATTATCTGCTTAAAAAGAAGGTCGAGGAGCTAAAAGAGATGATCGATTCGGGTGGCAAAGTCGCTCCAAATATCGATATAAACGCGATTGCAGACGTAATCGACGAGACGATAGAGCAGAGACTAGACGTAGTACCTACGATGATCGACGAACGGGTAGAAAAGCAGATCAGACCGCTTCTGGATCAGCTTAAAGAGCTCATCGGCTCGGTAAGAAAATAGCCTGAGCAATATAAAAATAAAATTTTGCAAAATCACTTTGTTTTTTATATAATCGCCGTAAATTGATATTAAGGCAAAATATGCTAATTGATAAATTTGGACGAACGATCGATTATTTGCGCATTTCGGTTACGCAGCGGTGTAATTTCAGATGCAGATATTGCATGCCTGCTACGCCGTTTAATTGGGTGCCGCGAGAGAATATTTTAAGCTTTGAGGAGATGTTTTTATTCGTCAAAGTTGCGATCGACGGCGGCGTGAAAAAGATCCGTATCACTGGCGGCGAACCTTTAGTGCGAAAGGGGATCGAGGATTTTATAAAGATGATCGCGGATTACGCTCCAGGTATCGATCTTGCGCTTACCACCAACGGGTATTATCTCAAAAACTACGCGCGCGCCTTGAAAGACGCGGGGCTAAAGCGCATCAATATGTCGCTTGACTCGCTGCGTCCGGAGCGGGCTAAATTTATAGCTCAGCGCGGCGTGCTTTATAACGTCTTAGAAGGCCTTGACGCCGCGCTTGAAGCGGGACTAAAGGTCAAGCTAAACACCGTCGCGCTAAAAGGCATCAACGACGACGAGCTTATTTATTTGCTGGAATTTGCCCGCGAGAAGGATTGCCAGATTCGCTTCATAGAATTTATGGAAAACACCCATGCCGGCGATCTTACAGGATTAAAATCAAACGAAATTTTAGATATTTTAAGGCGTAAATTTATCTTTACCGCTCTGCCGAAATCGCAAAGCTCGCCCGCGTCGCTTTACGCGCTCGGGGACGGCTACACCTTCGGCATCATCGATCCGCACAAGCACGATTTTTGCGAGAGCTGCAACCGCATCAGACTAAGCGCCGAGGGGCTTTTGATCCCGTGTCTTTACTTCGAGGACGCGCTAAGTATCAAAAAGGCGGTCAAAGAGGGCGACATTGCCGCAGCCGCCGAAATTTTGGCTAAAATTTTAGCGAATAAGCCCGAAAAAAATCGCTGGCAAGCGGACGCTTCGAATGAAATTTCAAGCCGTGCATTTTACGAGACGGGCGGATGAGGCTTGTTGAGAGCTTTTTAAGTATCCAAGGCGAGGGCAAATACGCAGGCAGACTCGCGTTTTTCTTTCGCTTTGCGGGCTGCAATCTGCGCTGCGAGGGCTTCGGCGGCGAGCGCATTTCGCCAAAGACCGGCGAGATCTTGCACGGCTGCGATACGATCCGCGCGGTCTTTACGAGCCACTTCGAGCATGAAGAAATTTTAAATTTAGCGCAGCTTTTGAATAAAATTCCAAATTTATCAGGTTCGTCCTGTTCCGCACCCGCATGCTCTGCGCCGGGTTTTTGCGCCGCGGAGCCCTTTTCTGAAAGCGATACGTTAAATTCCGCCGCCGTACAAACGCCTCCCTGTCCAAACGGTAACGCAGAAAAATCTTTAAATTTAACGAGCGAAAATTCTTTAAATTTCGCGGCGCAGAATTCTTTAAATTTAAATCCGCAAAGCTCCGCCTTGCCGCGGAGCGCTAGGTTTTATCAAAAGCCGATCATCGTTATCACCGGCGGCGAGCCGCTGTTGCATCACAAAGAGGCGCTATTTTACGAGTTTGTCTGCGAGCTGCTCGCGCGCGGACACGCAGTGCACTTCGAAACCAACGGCACGATTTTGATGGATTTTGAAAAATTCCCCGCCTACAAAAGCTGCGTTTTTGCGATCTCGCCCAAGCTTTCAAATTCCGCCGAGCCGCGCGAACGCAGGCTGAGCTTCGCTGCGCTACGAAGCTTAAAACAAAACGCAAAGGATAGCTTTTATAAGTTTGTCATCTCGCCAGAATTTGACGCGCAGCCCGAGATCGCCAAAATTTTAGCGGCGTGCGGCGGCGAGGTTTATTGCATGCCGTGCGGCGCAGATCGTCGCGAGCTGGAAAGCGCCGCGCAATTTTGCGTGGATTTTTGCCTAAAAAACGGCTATAATTACTCCGATCGCCTGCATATTAGAATTTGGGGCGAGAAGGACGGGGTATGATAATCAGGAAATTATACGAATTCGAAAACGCCCACATCGTGCGCCTGTGCGGTTCGAAGCGGTGTCGCACGAGCATCCACGGCCACTCCTACAGATGCGAAATTTTGCTTAGTTCAAATTTTTTGGACGAAGCGGGGATGGTTTATGACTTCGGCTACATGAAGCTCGGTATCCGCGAGCTTATCGATAGTTTCGACCACGCCGTGACGATCTACGCGCGCGATGATGCGAGCTATATCGCGGATCTTAAAAAACACAGCGCGCGCTGGGTGCAGATACCGCTAAATCCGAGCGCAGAGCAGTTTTGTAGAATTTTTTTCGTTCTAATCGACCGACTTTTGAGCCTGACTCAGATGCAAAACGGCGAGCGCGAAGTAAAGCTTCACAGCGTCATCGTGCACGAAACCGCGACCGGCTACGCGCAGTGCTTCCGCGAGGACGCCTACAACGCGCAGATGGGCGAGATCGCGCTGGAAGAGATAGAATTCTCGCCCGCCGTGCGCGAGGAGTGGAGGCAGCCGGAGCTTTGGCAAAAGCTACTGCGCGGCGAAAAAATCATCTATCCAAAGGATTGCTGATGAGAAATTTCTTTAAATTTGGCGCGGGTTTTGTGCGCGTTTTTACCGCGTGCGCGATCTTTGTCTGCGCGTTTGTTTTGAGCGGCTGCGACGATGAGAAAAAGAACACCTTGCAAAAGCCGCCGGTAGATAGTGAGGTGCCGAAGGACGTACCCATCGCGCCTAGCGAGCCTAAAGTCGATATAAATGCCGATATGCCGCCGCTTCCGGTGACCGAATAGGATGGAGCGTTGAAAAATCCGCGCCTAAATTTGAAAATTTTTAAAATTTGCGTTGTTCGTATGCGGCGCGTAGGCGCGATTTTAGCGTCTTTTTTGCCTATGCGATCTGCGCAGAGAAATTTTAAATTTTATAAAGCTTTATCTGCAAAATTTTATTCTTGGTGCGAGATATACTGCGTAAAACCGCGATTAGAAGGTGGCGCGATAAATTTTAACGCAATAAATAGCCGCAGCCACTTTGAATGGTTTTTAAAATTTCAAAGGCGCGGAGCAGGTCTGTTTGATCCCGCGCCGAAAAAATTTGCGTTGAAATTCGGTCGTTTCGGCTCTAGCCGCGTAAAATTTTATCCTGCAGATTTAACCCTCCGGCGGAAGTGATGGATTATCTGTATCAAAGCGCCCTGGGCTTTCATAAATTTTTCGCGCTAGCTGCGGCGATTTTAACGATAATTTATCTGATCTTTACCCAGCTTAAGATCGACGCGGCGGCAGAATTTTGCCCTCGCGGCAAGGCTTTAAATTCCGCCGCTTCCGCGCCGCAAGCTGAAAATTTAAAGCAAAAGAGCAGATCTGGGCTTAGATTTCTTAGGCGCATCAGGCTGTTTTTGCCGATCTATTATTCATGCATCGCGGCGCTGATAATTAGCGGAAGCGTGATGCTGCCGGTGCTGCGCTTTGATCTGAGCTTTAAAATTTACTTTATGGCGGTCGGATCGCTAGCGATGATCGCGCTTAGCGCGGTATCGTACAAACGGCTGAAAATAGCGTATCTAAGCCAAAACTTTGCGCCGTATCAGCGCAAAATGCGGGTGATTTTGGGGCTAAGCTTAGCGATAATTTTGATAGCGAGTGTTATTTGATGGTATATTTTTACGATAAGTTTGCAGGCGAACAGAGCCTGATTTTGCAGAATGATCAGTTTTTGCACCTAAAGGCCAGGCGAGCAAGGGCGGGCGAGCGCATAGACGTGCGAAATCTAAAGGACGGGGCGAGTTATCTATATGAGATCGCCGAAATTTCGCGTAAAGGTGCGGCTCTAAATTTGGTTTTTAAAAGCTCGGCTTTTACGCCGAGCCACGATTTTTGCGTTGCTTGGGCAGTCGTCGAGAGCGCCGTGATCGAAAAGAGCCTACCTGCGCTAAACGAGATGAGCGTCGGGCAGCTTATTTTGGTATATGCCGATCTGTCACAGAAAAACGTGAGGCTCGATCTGCAGAGGATGGAGCGGATTTTGATCAACTCGTCGCAGCAATGCGGGCGAAATTCCATCATGCAGATCGAGGTTTTGGGCGGCTCGGACGAGCTTGCGCAAAGATATGAAAACGTAAGCCTGATCGATTTTGGCGGCAAGAACATCGACATTTTCGGCGGCGACGAGATCGCGTTCGTAGGCCCCGAGGGCGGGTTTTCGCTGCGCGAAAGAGAGAAATTTAAAAACGCCTATGCGCTTAATAGCCCTTATATTTTGCGCTCAAACACCGCGTTGATCGCAACTTGCGCGAAGCTGATGTTTTAAACGCTCGGCAAATTTTAAAATTTGAAAGTCGTGCGCTTTAAATTTTGGAATTTAAAATTTGCTCTGCGCGACCTGTGATGTTTATCTGCGGCTTGACGCACGGCGCGTATTTGCCGAAGCGTATCTTTATGCGCTGTATTTTGCACGCCGCGATAAATCAAAATTTTATCTTCAAAATGCGCTAAATTTTAAAATTCTTCGCGCTTAAAAAGCATGATCGAGAAAAAATTGCCGCTTTACCGAGAGATTTTTAAAACCCTTTAAATTTGCTTTTTAGATAAAAAAGTTGTATAATCGCTGCCTTTTAAAATCATCAAAAAGGATCAAAAATGAAAAAAGATATCCATCCAAACTTTGTCGAAACGACCGTTACCTGCGCTTGCGGAAACACTTTTAAAACGCGCTCGAACAAGCCTGAGATCCGCGTCGATATCTGCTCCAATTGCCATCCGTTTTTCACCGGCAGCGAGAAGATCGTAGATAGCGCGGGCCGCGTCGAGAAATTTAAGCAAAAATACGGAATGAAATAGTTGCTATATCTCATTCCTACGCCGATAGGAAATTTAAGCGATATCTCGAGCCGCGCGCTTGAGGTATTGCAAAGCTGCGAAATCCTAATCTGCGAGGATACGAGGGTTTCAAAAAAACTTCTAAACTTATTATCCGATAAATTTCAAATTTCATTTAAAATTTCACAGTTTTACTCTCTGCACACGCACAACGAAGCGGAGTTTTTCGCGAGCTTTGATCCGGCGCTTCTGCATGAAAAAGCTTGCGCATACGTAAGCGACGCGGGCATGCCCTGCATCAGCGATCCGGGAATTGCGCTCGTTAAATTTGCGCAGCGAAGCGGTGCGCCTTACGAGGTGCTTAGCGGCGCAAACGCTCTGCTGCTCGCAGCCGCCGCAAGCGGACTAGTGGAGAAAGAATTTAGCTTTTTAGGCTTTTTGAACAATGACGGCGCGCAGCGCAAAGCTCAGATCCTAAATTTAATGCAAAGCCCCTATCCGTGCGTACTCTATGAATCCCCAAAGCGCGTGGTAAAGCTAATAGAGCAGATCGCGGGGATCGACGCGCAGCGCAAAATTTTTGCGATCAAAGAAGCTACGAAAAAATTTGAAACCAAATTTTTCGGTAGCGCCGCAGAGCTCTTGCTGGAGCTAAACGGCGCAAATTTAAACGGCGAATGGTGCGTCGTGATTGACGGCGCAGGCGAGAAAAGCTTTGAAAAAATCACGCAAGAAGATATTCTGTCGCTTGAGATCGCGCCGAAAATAAAAGCGAAACTGCTCTCAAAAATCAGCGGCGAACCCGCCAAAGAAATATATAAAAATTTGATACGCTAAGTCATATTTTAACCGTTTTTCGCTAAAATCCCAAAATGATTATTTACGGCAAGCAGCTGTTTTTGCACCTTTTAAACCGGCATCCGCAGAAATTTATCCGCATCATCCTTGCAAAGGAGTGCGAGAAAGAAATTTTTAAAAAGATCGCCGCGACCGGCGTAAAGATCGAGCGCGCCGATGCGAAAAAAGCTCAAGCCCTCGCTCGCGGCGGCAACCATCAAGGCTTCTTGGCCGAGGTGGAGGAGTTTAGCTTCGGCGATCTAGCTAGCGTCAAAGACGATAAATTCGTGCCGATCCTTTATGGGCTTACCGACGTCGGAAACATCGGCGCGATAATGCGCAGCGCCTATGCTTTGGGCGCGGACAGCGTGATCGTCGTCGCAAATAATCTAAATATGGCGGGCGTAGTGCGCGCAAGCTCGGGCGCGGCGTATGAGCTAAACGTCGTTAAGGCCGCAGACGGGCTTAGCGTGATAAACGAGCTTAAACAAAGCGGCTTTGAAATTTATGCCGCGAGTGCGGACGGGACGAGCTTTAAGGAGTTAAAGCTCGGCGCGAAAAACGCACTCGTAATGGGGAACGAAGAAGAGGGGATACCTGCTAGGGCGCTTAAAAAATGCGACCGCGCGGTATCGATAAAGATGCGCGAAGGCTGGGACTCGCTTAACGTAAGCGCGGCATTTGCGATACTATGCGATGGAATTTTAAATGGAAGAAATAAGAGAGAAGTTAAATAATACGGACGAGCAGGCGGAACAAACCGAGAAGCCGGAGCAAACGCAGCAGCCAAAAAGCAGCGATCTGGATAAATTAAAATCTATGGATCTGATCGAGATAGCGCGCACGACGCGCATCGACGCGCAAAATTTAGAATACATCATCAACAAAGACTTCGAGAAACTTGCAAATTTTAACGTGAGGGGCTACATTAAAATTTTAGAGCGCGAGTTCGGGCTGGATCTATCGGACTGGCTTAGCGAGTTTGAGAGCGCCAAAGCGAGCTTTGCGCCGGTTAAAAAGGCCAAAGTCGAGCAGGTTTATGGTCAAAGGGTTAGCCCTAACAAAAGCGGCAGCGGTTGGCTTTTATGGCTGCTTGCAATGGTATTAATCATAGGCGCAATCTTTTATTTCGGACTTTATAAAAGCTTCGGTGAATTTTTGGGCTCACTTTTATGGGAGCAAAACAAAACCACTTATTCTGACGCTCCGATTGTAAACAATACTCAAAAAAAGCTTGAAAACATCGGTATCGACGTCGTTTCGCACAACGCTACAGATGAAAAATTCGCACTAAAGTCAGATACCAATGCAGCCGCTGCTACAGATGAAAATTTAAGCTCGCTCAATGCGCTGGACCGCTCTATCAGGATTGAGCGCGCGAGTGCCAAAACGGAGGAAAATTCCACCGACGAAAACGCCACGCAAAGCAAACCCGCGCCTAGCAAAGATATCGTGCTTAATCCACGCGGCAAGATGTGGATCGGGATCATCGATCTAAAAAGCGGCAAGAAGCGTGAGATGGTCATAAATACCCCTTATGTCGTCGCTTCGCAAGGAGATGAGGAGCTGCTAATCTCTACCGGTCACGGGATGTTTGAGCTCGGCAAAGCCGATGGCAACGTAACTTTAAGCGAAAGAAACACTCAAAAATTCCACGTCAAAGATGGCAATATCACTAAAATTTCAGCCGATGAGTTTCTGCGCTTAAACAAGGGCAAGAAGTGGTAAAATCCTCGCTCTCGTGCGTGGCTCTTCGCTCTTAGGGCTTTTGCCGCCGCTGAGAGTAAAATTTCGGCTTGCTACGGCGCTCGGTTTAAATTTAAATCCGCGAGTGTAAATTTAAAGGTTTGAACTGCGCCGCATTGGATAAAATTTTAAACGGCATAGGTAAAATTTAACGGTACGGATAAAATTTCAAGCGTTGCGGGCGCTTGCTGTAGCGTGGTAAATTTAAAGGGCATCGTTCGAGAGCGCGGCGTAAAAACGGCAGCTTTGATCGCTATCGTTTTGAGCTGACGTAAATTTAAATGTCGCCGTAAAGTCTCAACGCGCTAAATTTAAACGATCAATGCCTCGGCAATTTTAAAATTTTAGTGTGGTAAAATTTTAAAATTGCCTTAGCGATATAGATATAAAAGAACCGCTGCGCCGTTACAAAGGCTTGAAATTTTAGCCTCCGTGCAGCGCGAGCAGATCGCGGCGTTAAGGCGCAAAATTTTAAATTTAAATAAAGCTTGAAAATTACTTTAAGATAAGAGGTTTGAGATGTTTGACGAAATCCGTTTTTCAAAAATCGAGCGTTTGCCCAATTACGTTTTTGCCGAAGTAAACGCCATAAAAATGGCTGCACGCAGAGCCGGCGAGGACATAATCGATTTTTCGATGGGCAATCCCGACGGCAGGACGCCGCAGCATATAATCGACAAGCTTTGTGAAAGCGCGCAAAAGGACAAGACGCACGGCTACTCCGTAAGCCAGGGCATCTACAAGCTGCGACTTGCCTGCGCGAATTGGTACAAGCGCAAATACGGCGTGATCTTGGATCCGGAAAGCGAGATCGTCGCCGTGATGGGCTCTAAGGAGGGCTTCGTGCATCTAACAAGCGCGATCGTAAATCCGGGCGATGTCGCAGTGGTGCCCGATCCTGCGTATCCGATCCACACTCAAGCTTTCATCATCGCGGGCGGTAACGTCGTTAAAATCCCGCTTGCCTATGATGAAAATTTAAATTTTAATGAGAATAAATTTTTCATCGATCTGCAAAAAACCTTCGACGAGAGCATTCCGCGCCCAAAATACGTCGTCGTAAATTTCCCGCACAACCCCACCACCGTCGTCGTGCAAAAGAGCTTTTACGAGCGGCTCGTGGCAATGGCGCGGCAGGAGCGGTTTTATATCATCAGCGACATCGCTTACGCAGAGATCGCTTTTGATGATTACAAAACGCCGTCCATTTTTGAGGTTCAGGGTGCGAAGGACGTCGCAGTCGAGGCGTACACGCTCTCTAAAACCTACAATATGGCGGGCTGGCGCGTAGGTTTTGTTAGCGGCAACAAAAAGCTCGTAGCCGCGCTTAAAAAGATCAAGTCGTGGTTTGATTACGGCATGTTTACGCCGATCCAAGTAGCCGCCACGATCGCGCTGGACGGGCCGCAGGAGTGCGTAGAGCAGATCCGCGCGAGCTATGAGAAGCGTAGGAATTTTTTGATTGACGCTTTTGCGGATGCGGGCTGGGTGATCGCTAAACCTAGCGCGTCGATGTTTGCGTGGGCGAAATTACCGCCCGCTGCAGCTCATCTAAGGAGTATGGAGTTTTCCAAACAGCTTCTTACCAAGGCGCGCGTCGCCGTAAGCCCGGGCGTTGGCTTTGGCGCGGCGGGAGACGATTACGTGCGGATCGCTTTTATCGAAAACGAAAATAGAACCCGCCAGGCCGCTAGAAATATAAAAAAATATTTGAAAGAGATCTGATGAAAGTAGCGATTTTAGGCGTCGGTACCGTAGGTAGCGAAGTTGCAAATATTTTGATCAAAAACAAAGATATCATCCTTGCCCGCGCGGGCGTTAGTATAGAGCCCGTAATCGGACTCGTGCGCGATACGAGCAAAAAGCGCGATGTGCAAATTCCGCTTAGCAGCGACGCGCAAAGTATCATCGAGCGCGACGACATCGACGTTTTTGTAGAGCTTATGGGCGGGGTAGAAAAGCCATATGAGATCGTAAGCGAAATTTTAAAGCGTAAAAAGGCGGTCGTTACCGCAAATAAGGCGCTTTTGGCTTATCATCGCTACAAACTTCAGGCTTTGGCGGGCGATACGCCTTTTGGCTTCGAAGCGAGCGTAGCTGGCGGAATTCCGATCATCAAAACCCTGCGCGAAGGACTAAGCGCCAACCGTATCGAAAAGATCATCGGCATCGTAAACGGCACAAGCAACTTTATCCTTACGAATATGATGCAAAAAAATGAGAAATTTGAGGATGCGCTAAAGCGAGCTCAAGAGCTCGGTTACGCCGAAGCCGATCCTAGCTTCGACATCGGCGGATTTGACGCGGCGCATAAGCTTTTGATCTTAGCTAGCATCGCATACGGCGTGCACGGAGACCCTGAAGATATCCTAATCGAGGGGATCGAGGAGATCACGCAGGAGGATATATATTTTGCGCGCGAATTTGATTTCATAATCAAGCTGCTTGCGGTAGCCAAGCGCGCGTGCGATAATAAAGTCGAGCTGCGCGTCCATCCAGCGCTCATTTCAAAGGATCAAATGCTCTCAAAAGTCGATGGCGTAATGAACGGCGTGAGCATCTACGGAGACTGCGTCGGCGAGAGTATGTATTACGGCCCGGGCGCGGGCGGAAGCGCTACGGCAAGTGCGGTTATAAGCGATCTTATCGACATTGCACGCGATAACAAAAACCCGATGCTCGGATATAAAATTTTGCCGAGCGAAAATTTTATGCAAATTCTGCCGAGCGAGCAGATCCGCACGAAGTATTATTTCAGGCTGCGCGTGCGCGATGAGAAGGGCGTGCTCGCGAAGCTTACGAACATTATGAGCTTAAACGATCTTTCGATCGACAGCTTTTTGCAAAAACCGAAGCTCAAAACGGACGAGGAAGTGACGCTGTTTTTCACGACGCATACGTGCTGCGAGAAGGATATAAAGCGCGCAATAAGCGTGATCGGCGGCGAAAATTTCATCACGCAAAAGCCTTTTATGATCAGGATCGAAAGCTAAAGTTGAGCTTAAAAGAATATCTTTTCGGCTTTGCCTGTGAGGATCGTGCGGCGGAATTTTTACGCGGCGAAGGGTTTGAAATTTTAAAGCGAAATTTCCGCTGCCGCTTCGGCGAGATCGACATAATCGCGCGCAAAGACGGAATTTTGCACTTTGTAGAAGTAAAGGCTACGAGCGGAGATTATGACGCCGCAGAGCGCGTGACGGGCGCTAAGATGGCTAAAATTTTAAAGGCGGCGGAATTTTATCTGATGAGCTGCGATACGGACGAGCCGTGGCAGATCGACGTCGTGGAAGTTTATCCAAAGCAGATAAAATTTATCGCCAACATATCTTTTTGAATTAGAATTTTTATTATTTATTTAAGATAATGAACTATAATCCGCGGAATTTTAACACAAGGAGAACATTATGGGAAAGTATATAGAGCTTACTTCGGAGAATTTCGACGTTATTAAAGAGGGTGTCGCGCTAGTCGATTTTTGGGCACCTTGGTGCGGGCCGTGCCGTATGATCGCCCCGATCATCGAGGAGCTTGCGAACGATTACGAGGGTAAGGCTAAAATTTGCAAAGTAAATACCGACGAAGCGCAGGATCTTGCGGTGCAGTTCGGCGTTCGCTCGATCCCAACGATACTATTTTTCAAAGACGGCGAGCTAAAAGCCCAACTCATCGGCGCGCAATCCAAGCAGATCATAGCCGACAAGCTAAACTCGCTTCTGTAAATTTTAAAAGGGCGGCTTTCGCCCTTTCTCCTCTCACTCATCGTTTTATTAATTAAACTCGTAAATTTAACGCTCGCGGTTTTACTTAATAAAATAATTAAGGAGAAAAAATGTTAGATTTAGCAATTATCGGCGGCGGTCCTGCGGGGCTAGCGGCGGGGCTTTATGCTACAAGAGGCGGTTTAAAGGACGTCGTGATGTTTGAGATGGGGATGCCCGGCGGGCAGATCACCTCAAGCTCCGAGATGGAAAACTATCCCGGCGTTGCTGCGGTGACTGATGGGATGAGCTTTATGGCGCCTTGGCAGGAGCAGTGCTTCCGCTTCGGGCTGAAGCACGAGATGGTGCGCGTGCTGCGCGTCTCAAAAGGCGGCGACGGAAATTTTACGATCTATCTTGAGGGCGATCAAACACGTCGCGCACGTGCCGTTATCGTGGCTACCGGCTCTACTCCGCGTCGCGCGGGGATCGAGGGCGAGGATGAGTTCTTCGGTCGCGGCGTCAGTACCTGCGCGACCTGCGATGGATTTTTTTACAAGGGCAAAGAGGTTGCCGTCCTAGGCGGTGGCGATACGGCGCTAGAGGAGGCTCTGTATCTAGCTAAAATTTGCTCTAAAGTCTATCTGATCCATCGCCGCGATGAGTTTCGCGCTGCGCCTTCGACCGTGCAAAAGGTACGCGAAAGTGAGAATATCGAGCTCATCACAAACGCGCTCGTAGAGCAGATCAAGGGCGATGCAAGCGGCGTAACTGGCGTCGTAGTCAAGGATAAAATTAGCGGCGCCGCGCGCGAGCTGCAGCTGCCTGGGATCTTCGTATTCGTGGGGCTTGACGTGCGAAACGAGGTGCTAAAGGGCGATGATGGCAAGTTCATCTGCGACGTCACGCCGGGCGGACAGGTCGCGGTAAATTTAAAGATGCAAACAAGCGTACACGGGCTATTTGCGGCGGGCGATATGAGACAGGATGCGCCTAAGCAGGTCGTTTGCGCGGCGGGTGACG
Source organism: uncultured Campylobacter sp. (assembly GCF_938045595.1). Lineage (GTDB taxonomy): Bacteria > Campylobacterota > Campylobacteria > Campylobacterales > Campylobacteraceae > Campylobacter_B. The sequence goes on along the minus strand of NZ_CALIBB010000071.1, from coordinate 1,040 downwards.
GTGCGGTTGCCGCACTTAGCGCGATCGCGTATCTGCAAGGACACGATAAATAGGCCTATATTCGGCGTAAAATTTCACGGCGCAGCGGGTGAAACTGCTTCCGCCGCGCTTTTTAAATTTAAAAGCCCGCGTCAAATTTGAATGAAATAATGAAATTTTGACGCAAGGCGGCTCAAATTTAAAATTTCGTCAAATTGAGCCGCAAAATAATGCTATCGTCTTTTGCGGAAACGCTTCCGAGCCGAAACGTCTTTTAAAAATTCAGATAAAATTTTATTGTCTTTCGTAGAAAGTTGCAAGGGCGTCTTCCGCCGTTTTTCTATTATTAAATGCCGATCTTATCTTAATAACATCATCAATTATATCTTTAGTCACTATAAATTTATCCGATAAACTTACGCTCTTATCGGCATTCACGATAAAATTTAATTCGATCGCAGCCTGTGGCGGCAGCTCTGCTGCCCTTCCAAGCTGTAGCCTTATTTGGCTAGGCGTTAGCTGCGAATAATAAGCGACGTCTTCTAATGAATCAATAATATTACTCATATAAATCGCAGAAGTTTTTGGTTCACCATCCTTTAGTATTTCATCTTTTAATTTATCGTCACAATCAATTGGCTTTTTTTGAAATGAGTAATCTATTTTGCCTCTGTCTTTGAGCTCCTCTTGAAATTTCGTCTCATTTATTTTGCAATGTTCATTTGCCAATTTAAGTAAACGCTGTTGTTTATCATCAGATTTATCTTTATAAAAAAGCACGGCACCTCTTAAAGACGTGTTTAGCATAGCCTCTTTATATTTTTTGTTAAAGGCATCTACATCAACCTTTACTTTCTCCATATCCACGTCGCAGACCATCTTAACCGTCTTTAGCCTGCCGTTTTCCTCTTTGCTCCACGTGATATTTTTGCAGATTTTCGAACCCTCGATCGCCGTACCGATATTCATCGATTTGAAATCCGGCAGGGTGTAGTTTTTGACAAGCTCCACATCGTTATCGCCGCATCCCGCAAAAATAAATGCCGCAAGCGCAGCGCCCA
>NZ_CALIBB010000070.1 GCF_938045595.1 uncultured Campylobacter sp. | reverse complement strand
CCAAACCGCCTACAAAAGCCCGAGCGCCTACTCTAGAAGCGTCGACAGCTTCAATCAAGCAAAGCAGCAAAACGCCAAAGCACGAAGCGGTAAGAGCGGATTTTTCGGCGGAAGCAAAAGCGGTAAGAGCGGCGGATTTTTCGGCGGTTAAGCACGCTTTGAAACATACAGCGCTTGACGCGGCGAGTTTAAATTTTAACGCGCGGCGCTTGAAAGTGAGCAAAATTCTGTTGTGGCGGAATTTTAGTTAAAACGAAAGCGCGCTCCGTATGGCACGTTTTCGGTGAAATTCGATACGGCAAATTACGTATCGCTCGGGGGCAATGTCCTACGGCTGCGTTGCCTCTAGAGAAATTTTACGGCGTACGTAGCGGTTCGCAATCCTTACGCGGCGAGGTTGTCAAGATAAAATTCCGCGCCGCTACGCGCATAGCGGTTTGTAATCATGCCGCGGCGATGTTATGACGAGGCGGAATTCGCGCCCGTTGCCGAGCGCATCGGATCGCATTTTTTACTGAGGCGTTGCCGCGGGGCGAAATTTTGATATGAAAGGCAGCGTCGTGCGATAAAATTTTATATTGCGACGCGACGTTAAGGCGAGCGAGGCCGTGCTGCGACGGGGGTTTTAATCACCGCATCTGCAATCGGAATTTCGTATCGCAGCGCTTCTTGCGGCAAATTTTATATCGCCGAGCGGTGCTAAAGCGAGTAAATTTACCCGAGCGAAATCCAAGTCGTAGCATCGCGCGATTAAGTTGTACCGCAGTTTTTGAGGAAGCCAAGGAGGAGCTACTTGCAAGGGTGTATTTCTTGCAAAAAAGGTGCCGCTCTGCGGCGGGGCAATGCACCGCTCGCCTGCCGAGCTCTGATTAACCGGTGCGCTTAGAGGTGCGAGCCCATAGCTCGCGTTTTATTCTGCTTCGCCGCGCTCGCAAGATACGCTGGCAGCGACTAGCGCTATGTTTGTTTTACGCTGCGGGCGGAATTTTAAAATTTACATAAAAAGGAAAATCTATGCAACTAAAAAAGATAACGCCGTTAAGCAACGAGTATCTCGAAAAGCTCGGCTTTTACTGGCACACGGACGCAGACGAGACCCCTTACGTCAGCGACGAGATCGTGCGCGTGAGCGCCGCGGAGGCGGATGCGTATTACGAAGCGGCGAACGAGCTATACGAGATGTTTGTCGCGGCCGCGCAGTACGTCATCGACAACAACCTCTTCCACGAGCTCGGCATCCCCTTCAACCTCGTAGATCTAATCAAACAAAGCTGGGAAAACGAGGTGCACTGGCACCTATACGGGCGCTTCGATTTCGCAGGCGGGCTGGACGGCAAGCCGATCAAGCTGATAGAATTTAACGCCGACACACCCACGGTGGTGTTTGAGACGGCAATCATCCAGTGGGCGATGCTCAAAGAAAACGGCATGGATGAGGCGAGCCAGTTCAACGACCTCTACGACGCGCTGCGCGATAATTTCAAGCGGCTCGTGGTGCTTGACGGCGAGCTGGAGGACTTTTCTAAATTTTACGAGGGGTGGAAAATTTTATTTAGCAGCGTCGCGGGCAACGTCGAGGACGAAAAGACGACGAAGCTTTTGCAGCAGACCGCGGAGGATGCGGGCTTTAAGACGCGCTTTGCCTACGTGGACGAGGTGGAATTTAACGACGAAGAGGGCGTGTTTTTTGAGGGCGAAAACTACGAGTATTGGTTCAAGCTGATCCCTTGGGAGGCGATCGCGATCGAGGAGGGCGAGCTCGCGCTCATCTTAAAAAACATCGTGCAAAATCAAAAGGCAATCATTCTAAACCCCGCATACACGCTGCTTTTTCAAAGCAAAGGGATTATGAAAATCCTGTGGGATCTGTATCCAAACCACCCGCTGCTGCTGCAAAGCTCCTTTTCGCCGATCATCGGCAAAAAGATGATCAAAAAGCCGTTTTTGGCGCGCGAGGGGGCGAACGTGGCGATTTTCGACGCAGACGGCAGAAAGATAGAGGAAAACGGCGGCGAATACGGAAATCAGAAATTTTTATATCAGGAATTTTATGAGCTCAACAAAGACGAGCGCGCCCAGAACTACCAAGCGGGGGTATTTTTCGCCTATGAAGGCTGCGCGCTGGGCTTCCGCAAGGGCGGCGAGATACTCAATAATCTCTCAAAATTTGTAGGGCACTACATCGAGGATGCGAAGTAGCGGCACGGCAAATTTTAAAAATTTGAGAAATTTTAGGGCGGCGGCTCTTGGCGATAAATTTGGCGGCAAGGCTCTCGCGGCGGTAAATTTTATCGTCGGGCGACAGCGGCGAATTTGTCGCTTGGCAGTAAAATTTAACGCTAGGAGGCTACGGTAAAATTTAGCGTAGCGGCGCGACCAAAATTCTGCGCGGATAAATTTCGTGCAGGTTAAATTTGCGTAAGTTGAAATTCCGCGCGGAGTAAGATTTGTGCGAGCTAAATTTTAAAATTTAAACGCGAACGGCGGCAGCGATAAAATTCGTTTCTCGCTTCGGCGTAAATTAGAATTTTAAATTTAGACGCAGATTTCAGCGGAAGTAAAATTTACCGTC
>NZ_CALIBB010000069.1 GCF_938045595.1 uncultured Campylobacter sp. | reverse complement strand
ATTTGTGCTAACTGCTTGGTTATATTGCCGTCTTCTTGTCCGCGTATGCGCATGCCTAGCATAAAGCGCTGGTAGGTAAAATACTCCGCATCTCTTATTTGCCTTTTTGATTCGATGAAAAATGCTAAATTTACTATAACTAACGCGGCAAAAAAGAAAAAAGATATTAGTTTGATTATGGATATATTACGCATTGATAAATTTATACCCTATACCGCGCACGGGGTGAATGAATCGCGGATTTTTAGGATCGTCTCCTATTTTTTGACGCAAGCGCCCTATGGCAACATCGATGCTTTTTAGTCCGCTTTGAAATTTCGCCTGACCCAAATTTATCAAAATATCCTCTCTTGGTATAACCATCCCCTCTTTTTCATAAAGGTAGATAAAGATGTCAAATTCCGCTTTCGTTAGCGCTATCTCCTCTTTGTTTTTTATGACGATACGCCTTTGTTTATCGACGCAAAAGGTTTTGGAGTCGTTGTTAGTTTGTATCCCTCGACGGAGTATCGCTCTTAGCCTAAATGCAAGCTCTATGGGTTCGTACGGCTTTGCCATATAGTCATCCGCCCCAAGCTCAAAGCCCTTTATCTTATCTAGCGTTTCGCTGCGGGCCGACGATATGATGATAGGTAACGATGGATAGCTGTGTCTTACGTGCTTGCACACTTCAAGGCCGTCCATGTCGGGCAAGCCAAGATCAAGCACCAATGCGTCAAAAGCATTTTTTGCGTCTAGAATTTTAAGTCCTTCAACCGGATTTGTGACTATGGTTACGCCAATCTCGCTTTTTGCCAATGCAAATTTTAAAAGCTCGGCCAGTTCAAGATCGTCTTCTATAAGCAAAATTTCTATCATAGTAGCTATTATATCAAATTTAAAATTTAAAACTAAAAAATATTTTTTAGTTAATGTTACCAAAATCTTACCGTTTTTGATAGGCCTACATGTTATAATTTCGCTCATAAATCCAAAGATGATGGTGTAAAAATTTAAAGGAGGTTATAGTGAAAACATGTTTTTTGACGATCGGCAAGAGTAAATTTGCTCTTAGTTTGGCTGCGCTTATGGCTATGGCGACCTGTACAAGTGCGAGTGAGAGCTTGGCGGAGGCTTTACAAACAAGCACTATGGGTGCGACAGTATTTTCATACTACGATATGGACTCGACCGAGTACTTCCCGCCAGCCAGCAGAACAAATAGAATTCGTGAGCATATCGGCGGTTTAGGTGCTGAGCTTAGGTTTTTAACTGGCTCTTACTATGGCTTTAAGCTTGGTCTTACGGCTCAGGGCTTAGTAAATTTCGGTCCGTCAAAGGCTGCAAAAGAGTATTTTGCCTATGACTGGAATAGCGAAGGTGTAGCACTTTCAGAGGCCTACTTAGGATATGAAAATGACTATATCGACTTTAAACTAGGTCGCCAGTACTACAACTCAAAATACACAGGCCTAGTGCCGCCGCTTGTGGCTACAAACACGGATGTGGGCTACAAAGAGGCGTTTGAGGGCGTGAGCGCTAGGATAAAGCTTGATAGCATAGATACCGTTATCGGCCTAGCTGACTTTTGGAAATTTGCCGGTAGATCAAGCGCCGTAACGGGCGGCGATCATGGTGCGCCAAGATTTAAAGACAGAGTTGTTATCGGCGGCTTTGGGCCTTACGGCTATAAATTTGACAATATCTTTAACTCATTTGTGACATATAGCGGCCTTCCCGGCGTCTCACTCACGGCGGGTTACGCAAACGTATCTGGTCTTGAATATGACGATGCAGCCAACTCAAAAGGCGATATAAATTTCTACTTCGCAGCTGCTGGCTACAAAACGCCTACGCTTTTTGAAAACGCGATCGTTGGCATAGACTTTATGTATAAAGGCTCAAGAACAAACGGTACTTTAAAAGAGAATTTCGACTTTAACGGCAACTACTACGCAGGCATGATAGGGCTTTATAACGCTTACGGCTTTGATCTTAGATATGCATATTCAACCGTTAGCAAAAACCAAATGGCGCTTCAAGGTATAGGTAACGACGTTGGCTCATTTACGGCTACTCCGATCTACGGTCCGTTTTTATTTATGAATTTTGCTGGTATGAATTTACATAAATTTAGCACAGGCTACGACTTTAGCAACGTAGGCGTCGACGGTCTTAGAGTGGACGCTGACTACTGGTATGGCAAGCAGCATAACGGCAGCAACGTTCGCTCAGGCGGCCTTCATGGTCAAGCGCCAGGAACTAGGATAGATGTAGAGGGTTGGGACGTGCAAGTTAGCTATAAAGTTCCTGCAGTAAAAGGCTTAAAGCTATCTGCTATCTACGAAACTATGGATAGAAAGCTAAAATATACAAACGGTGGCTCTGACGGCAAAACGACGGATGAAGAGCTTTGGCTAAGAGCGTCTTATGACTTTGACATATTAAAATAAAACTTGAAACAAGGAGTATAAAATGGTAGAAAAAAATGAACTATCACGCCGCTCGTTTTTAAAACGTAGTGGCGCACTCACACTTGGCTCAGTTGCAGCAGGATCAGCGCTGCTAACAGGCTGTGATAACCCAAATAACCACCTCATCCACCCAGAAAAGGAGACCACAAAAGCACCTGAAGTGCCAAAATGGCTGGGCGCTGAGCCGCAAATTTCAGACAAAGATATCAAAGAGACGCTTGAAACCGATGTACTTATCATAGGTGCCGGCGTTTCGGGACTCCACGCTGCACGTGCCGCAACTGAAAAAGGCGCTAGAGTTATCGTCCTAGAAAAAGCCGGTCGCTTTCAAGTTAGAAGCGGTCAGTACGGCACTCTAGGCAATAAATTTCAAAGAGAGCTTGGTATCAAATATGACAAGAATGCAGCTATAAATGAGCATTTAAAACAGATGGGATACCGTGCCGATCAGCGCGTATGGAACTACTGGGCAGATCACAGCGGCGAGGACTTTGACTGGATGATAGAGCTTGCTCCTGCGGTACATTTTATGAAAGAGACCGATACGCAGCTTGATAGAAGTAAGATAAATTTGATGCTCATGCACTATCCGCTCCCGGCAGGATACGATCCAAGCAAAGAAAATAGCCCAAGCTATCCAACCGTTATGACATTTTTGCCTAGCCAAGAGCCGATGATGGAGCTAGTTTATGAAAAATCTATAAAGCAAGGCGCAAAATATATCTTCAAAACTCGTGCGAAAAAGCTACTTCGCGACAAAACAACTGGCAAAATGCAAGGAGCAATCGCACAAAATATGGCTGATGGCTCATATATCAAGATAAATGCTAAGTCGGTGATACTTGCTACGGGCGATTATATGAACGACCCTGAGATGGTAAAGACATTTGTGCCGTGGGTGGCAAATTTCTTCTGTCCGTTTCCAAACAGAGACTACAAAAACAATCCGACAAACACGGGAGACGGGCATAAGCTTGGCTCATGGATAGGCGCAAAGCTAGAAGACGGACCGCACGCACCAGTCGCTCACACGCTTGGCGGACCGCTTGGCGTTGATGCGTTTTTACTAACAAATGCAAAGGGAGAGCGCTTTACAAATGAAGATCTAAGCGGTCAGCAAGTCACTCAGCCGCTCTCTCGCCAACCAGGAGGCTTTGGCTGGCAGGTATTTGACTCTAAATTTCCAGAGCAAGTCGGCCTCATGGGCGTATCACACGGCAGTGTAAACCACTGTGTAGAAGATAATCCAAAGCTTCCACCTGACTGCCAGTGGGCGATAGGCAAAACATCGTATATATCGGTAAAAGATATTGAAGAGATGCCTGATGTATTTAAAGCAAACAGCATAGAAGAACTTGCCGGTATGCTATACCCTAATAATCAAAAGGCACAAACGCAGTTTTTAGCAACTATAAAACGCTACAACGAGCTATGCGACAAAGGTTACGATGATGACTTTGGTAAGACCGCAAAGAGGATGTTTCCAGTACGTCACGCGCCGTTTTATGCCGGCAAAATGGGAGTAGGTGCGAGCCTGGTCGTAATGGGTGGCTTTACCGTTGAGCCAAGTACCGCAAACGTGCTAGATACCGACTATAACGAAATTTCTGGACTTTATGCCTGCGGTAACGTCATGGGCGGACGCTTTTTGGGTGACTATCCGGTAGTTTTAGCCGGCACTAGCCACGGAACATGCCTATGCTACGGACGCTTAGCAGGCTATCAGGCTGCGGCAAACGCAAAAGGAGTACAAGCATGAGCAATAGAAAAAAATATACGATAATAGGGCTAATAATAGCTGCCGTCATAGGTTTTATAGCGTTTCACCAGGTACAAGCAGCTAGCCACAAGGCTGAATTTTGTATCTTGTGTCACAACATGCAGCCAGAGTACGACTCCTATACAAAAGGAAATTTGTTAGCTAAAAAGCATAACGACGCAAATGTAACATGCCACGACTGCCACGTCCCAACCATAGCAGAGCAACTAAACGAGGTCAGGATGTATGCGATGGGCGATTTTGAGATGCCAACAAAACAAAGAGGATTTACAAACGAGCAATGCACAAGCTGTCATAAGGTAGATGAGATCAGAAAAAAGACCGCAAACTATGGTTTGTCTAACCCACATAATGGTGTCCATAATAGAGACAATGAAATGCTTCAGTGCCAATCATGTCACGCAGTGCATCATCCACAAAAGCTAAATACTTGCATGTCTTGCCACCCGATAGACTGGAAAGTAGATAGCAGCTGGAAGATGTATCCGCCTAGCGAAAAATAATCTCCTACTTGACAAATCCGCCTCACTCGGGGCGGATTTATCTCCTCTGTAAATATAAATAGCTCAAGATAAGTTAAGCGGATTTTCTCTTATCAATTTTAGCAAAAAGCAATGGATCTCTCTTTTATATCTGTAGTTTAGTAGCTCAAATTTAAAACAATTTAGATATTTAATGCCGTCTATATATCCGTTCGACTATTTCTTCAAAAATAGTAGGTATTTCTTCTTCTCGTATAACGTCTTTTAATATGAATATGTTGTTTATTCCTGAGGTGTCAATACTAAAACCTAATTCTTGAATGTTGTTGTCGGCCGCGTTCTTTAATTTATGCTGTTCGAGAAATAATTTTGAACCAGGAAGTGAATAAAAAAGAATTTCGGCGACATACCGTATGTAAAAAAAGTATTTTTTGAGCAATTCTTGACAATGAATCTAAATTTACTATTGGCGTAATTATCAAAACATAGTTTTAGTTCAAACTGAAACATATTTTAAAATATCGTCCAGATTTTTCACTATAAATTTTAAAATTACTTTATTAAGCCTTTTATACTTTAGCATTCTATTCTCGCTTTATCCCAAGCTTATCGCCAAAATTTTGTTTGATGTAGATATGCAAAATATCGATCGCGGCGGGCGTTACGCCGCTGATCTCGCTCGCGGCAAACAGCGTCGGCGGCGCAAAGCGATTTAGCTTCTGCACGATCTCGTTGCTAAGCCCTCCGATCTTGCTAAAATCGATCTGCGGCGGGATCGCGACGCCAAGCAGCCCCTTCATCCTCTCGACCTCGGCGCGCTGCATCGCGATGTAGAAATGATACTTGCACTGCGTTAAAATTTCATCCAAAACCTCATCGCTAAAGCCCTCAAAATGCGGCGCTAAAGCGAGCAGTCCCGCCTTTGAAAAGCCGCTTTTGGCTACGATTTTTTGCAAGCTACAGCTTTGTGAAATGGGCTCCGCGCCGATACTTTGCAGCAGGCTAAGCGTCTGTTTCGAAGGGGTAATCTGCGTTTTTAGCAAAAATTCCATTCCGCTCTGCACATCGAGCTTAAATTTGCTCGCCCGCTCGTAGCTCGCCTCGTCTAAAAGCCCGATCTCGCGGCCGTATTCGCTCAGGCGTAGCACGGCGTTGCCCTCGCGCAGCAGCAGGCGAAATTCCGCGCGCGAAGTAAACATTCGGTAAGGCTCGTTCGTGCCCTTGGTGACGAGATCATCGATCAAAACGCCGATATACGCCTCATCCCTACGCAAAATCAAAGGCTGCCGCCCGCGCAAATCAAGCACGGCGTTGATGCCCGCCATCAGCCCCTGCGCCGCGGCCTCTTCGTAGCCGGTGGTGCCGTTGATCTGGCCTGCCAAAAACAGCCCGCGGATCTTTTTGGTCTCGAGGCTGTGTTTAAGCTCGGTAGGATCGATAAAATCATACTCGATCGCATAGCCCGGGCGGACGATTTTAGCATTTTCAAAGCCTCTGATCGTGCGCAGAAACGCAATCTGCACGTCGTAAGGAAGGCTCGTAGAAAGCCCGTTTACGTAATACTCCGTAGCCTCGCGCGTCTGCGGCTCGACGAAGACGTGGTGGCGGTCGCGATTTGGAAACTCATAAATTTTAGTCTCGATGCTCGGGCAGTAGCGCGGACCGGTGCTTGAAATTTGCCCCGTAAACATCGGCGCGCGGGCGAAATTTTCGCGGATGATTTCGTGCGTGCGCTCGTTCGTATAAGCGATGAAGCAAGCAAGCTGCTTCGGCGCAAAATTTTTGCTGCGAAAGCTGAAAGGGCGCGGATCCGCGTCGCCGTCTTGGCGCTCAAGCACGCTAAAATCGATCGTCTTAGCATCGATCCTTGGGCAGGTACCGGTCTTTAGCCGCCCCATTTGCAACCCTAGACTTCGCAGCGATTCGGCTAGCTCGACGCTCGCCAGCTCGCCCACGCGTCCCGCTTGCAGCTTGTTCTCGCCCACGTGAATTAGCCCGTTTAAAAAGGTGCCGGCGGTGATTATCAGATGCTTTGTTTCATAAACGTTGCCAAGATGGGTTTTAACGCCGCAAATGCGCGGAGCGCCGCCTTGCTCGCAGGTTAAAATTTCGCTCGCGATCTCCTGGCTTATGTCCAGCCCCTGCGTGTTTAGCAGCAAATTTCGCATGTAGATGCGGTATTCGTCCATATCTATCTGAGCACGCGAGCCTCGCACGGCGGGGCCTTTGCTCTCGTTTAAAATTCTAAACTGCAGCCCGCACGCATCCGCTGCAAGCCCCATCTGACCGCCCAGCGCGTCGATCTCCTTTACCAGATGCCCCTTTGCAAGGCCGCCGATTGCGGGGTTACAGCTCGCAGCGCCGATCTGCTCGGCTAAGATCGTAATTAGCAGCGTCTTTGCGCCCATTTTTGCGGCGGCTAAGCTTGCCTCGATACCCGCGTGCCCGCCGCCCACAACGATAACGTCGTATTTCATTTTTTGCCTTTAAATTTAAAGCCGCAATTTTAGCCAAAATAAAATTTCAAAACGATAAATCGCGCGCGGATACCATGGGTAGCGGCTCGCTATGTATTTTTCATACGCGTAAAATTTTACCGCGCCGCAACTTTGAAGCGAGTTTAATTTGCTCCGTCGCATAAGCAGAATGCGGACGAGCCGTCCGTAAAAATCGCGGTGCAAAATCGGCACGCGAAGGGCGTAAAATTCCGCGTAAATTTTTAGCGTAAAATTCCTGCGCCAAATTTCGCGTGCGAGCTTTGCTTTAAATTTCGCATTGTATAATTACGCATTTTTTTCAAAAAGGCTAAGTATTGATAGACAAATTTTATATTTCCGAGCTGAAAGATCGCGTGATAGGCGGCTGCGAGATTGCGAAGGAGGAGGCGCTAAATCTGGCGCGATGCGAGGATTTGGGCGCGCTTTTTGCGGCTGCGGATGAGATCAGACGCGAGTTTTGCGGCGATAAATTTAATCTCTGCACGATCATAAACGTAAAATCGGGGCGCTGTAGCGAGGACTGCAAATACTGCGCGCAGTCGGCGCATTTTAACACGGGCTGCGAGATTTACGGAATTTTGGGCGAGCAGCAGGTGCTAAGCGCCGCGCTGGCGAACGAAGCCGAACAGACGCACCGTTTCTCGCTCGTCGCCAGCGGGCGCGGAATTTCTCAAAAAAGCTCCGATCTGAGAGCATACTGCGCGATCTACGAGCGGCTGCGAAGCGAAACGCGGCTGCATCTGTGCGCCTCGCTGGGAATCGCTTCAAAGCCCGCGCTGGCGCTGCTTAAAGCAAGCGGCGTGCAGACCTATCATCACAATCTCGAGACTTCGCGAAAATTTTATCCGCAGATCTGCACGACGCACAGCTACGACGACCGCATCCAAACTATCGAGAATTGCCGCGCCGTAGGGCTTGACGTATGTAGCGGCGGGATTTTCGGGCTGGGCGAGGGCATGGAGGATCGCATCGATATGGCGCTGCAGCTGCGAGAGCTGGGCGTTAGCTCCGTGCCGATCAATATCCTGACCCCGATCAAGGGCACTCCGTTGCAAAACGCCGCGCCGCTAGCGCACGATGAAATTTTAAAATCGATCGCGATCTACCGCTTCATCTTGCCGCGCGCGTATCTGCGCTTCGCAGGCGGCAGGCGAAATTTGGGCGAGCATGTGCGCACGGCGCTTGGATGCGGCATCAACTCAGCGCTTACGGGCAATTTCTTAACCACCACCGGCGATAGCATCGCAAGCGACAAGGCGCTTGTGGCGCAGTGCGGATTCGACCTCGCAAAGGGCGCGGACTAGCGGCAGTCGGGAATTAAAGATAAAATTTAAGAGGCGCTATGAAGTTAAAATTTTTCTCTGCCTTGATTTTAGTCGTGTTGCTTTGCGGTTGCTCGACGCTCTCGCAGGACGGCAAGGAGGCTTTGTTTGCAACAGGCGCGAACAGATGCGACATCGCAAGCTCGCTAAATAAGGAGCAGCCAAACCGCTGCGCGAAGCGGCAAAAAATTGACGCCGAAGTCGCGCGAAAGGCGCAAGAGCAAGCAGCGTCGCAAGATACGCTTAATTCATTCAGAGCGGACAGCGCGCAAGCACAGCAAAGAGCGCAGCAGCAGTATATCGCCACGCAGCAAAGCCTGATGCAACAGCAATCGCAGCAGCAACTGGAGCAGATGCAGCAGCGACAAAATATGCGAAATTTACAAAACGAGCAGAACTGGAATAGGCTGCGTAATCTGGAAAATATAAGTAGTGGCGGGATTTAGCCGTGAATTTTACAATTTGATCTAAATTTTAATTCGCGCGACTTTAATTCTAGAGCAATTAGCCTAGATAAAAAAATATGATGAAATTTTAATCAACATACTACAAAATCAAATGAGGTCTTAATTTCAAGGGCAGGCAGCCGAATGCTAGAAAATTTTAATTGATTTTAAGTGATGAAATGGTGACCCACAGGAGATTTGAACTCCTGTTACCGGCGTGAGAGGCCAGCGTCCTAACCACTAGACGAGTGGGCCGCGAAATTAAAAATGAGATAATAGCGAAGTGTATATAAATTTTGGATTAAATTATATATTTTCTGCAAAAAATAATGCAAAATAAAATTTCATAACTCCTGCAAAATGCCAGTTCAGGCGCCAGCGGCTTTATTTTAACTCTAGCACGATAAAATATAATATGGAGTGAAATTTTAAAAAAGCGAAACAATACACAAATTTTCGCCATTCACTTTTGCGCTGCGCTTAAATTTCAGATACCGCGCAAATTCTACGCCGCTATTTTAAATTTAAAAAGTTAAATCCATTTTAAACAGAATTTGCGTAAAATCCCATTTCAAAAATGTATTACGCGAGCGGCGGCGCCAAAGTAAACGGCGGCACCAAATAAAATTCGCGGTAGTAGCCCAAGGATGAGATATTCGGCGGCATGCTGGGCTTAAATCATTCACAGCGACGTAAAGTACGAAGTATGCGCGGCGGCGTAAAATTAAAATTCGCAGCGGCTAAATTTAAAGCCCGCGCGGTGATAATCAAAGCAGCGCCCGCCGTTCATCTGCGCAGTGCAAGCAGCGAACCGCACATTAAAAATTTAAAGGGATAAAATGAATAAAGCTTTTCAAAGAGCGAAGCTGCAAGGCACGCTCGGCGCGCTCTGCCTACTGGTCGGCAGCGCGGCGTATTTTATAAAAGGCGAGATCGCGTACCTGGATTCTCAAATCTTAGTGTGGATTTTTGCTTTCACATTCATTTACCACGCGCTTAAAAACATCCAAAATATCACGGGCCCGCAGGTTTTTATAATCTTCAAATACGCTTACAGCATTGCGCTTGCGGCGCTACTATATTTTTCAGCCATTTATATACTCAGAAGATGTGATTGTAATAGGCTACAAATATACGTGCCGTATTTGATATTTGCGGTTACGGTCGCTTGGATAATTATAAATTTTAAGTTGCGCGCCGCTACCGGATGCAAGCTTTTTGCCGTATATGCCGCACTACTAATCGCAGATATCGGCGCAGACATCATCTACGGCATGCTGCAAGTACTCGCGCCGCCCCTCATCACCCCAAGCGTCGTAAAATACATGGCGCTAGCGAATTTGTTATTCGAGCCCTTGGCGCCTGCGGTGCTGCTCCTTGCCTGGCCTAGTATGAAAAGCTCCGCGAGCTCGCAGGATCTGTGGCATTAGGCGCGCAGGGCGACGATTTTACGCGAGAGGTTTAAATTTGAATCGCCGCATTGCGATTGTTTTTCGATCGCCTAAGCGGTACAATTTCGCACATTTTAAAATTTACGGTGCGACGAAATAAGCGCGGAATTTCATCTTGCAAAGGCGGAGTTTGGAATTTTAAATCCTCGTTGCGCGCCGCTCAGCCCGAGCGTATCGGCGACGGCGTTTGCAAACGCGGCGTAGCAGGGACCTAGCAAGCGTCTGCGCCAAAGACGCTCGCTTTTTTTTGACGCCGTTTTGTAAATTGTAGCGAAAAATGCGCCGCGAAAGGTTTGCAAACTTTGCTACGACGCGACTATTGAGATTTACATCGCGACGTTACGATGCCTTGAGTTTAAAATATCTTCATCGCGCATAATGAAAGCGGGCGTTTCAAATTCAATGCATACGCCTTTTGCAGGCATATCGGCTCGTATCCAAACGAAATTTTATCCGTCGTTTGCGCTCCCGAGACGATGCGCTCGGCAAGCCCAATCTTTTTCAATAGTATGCAGCTAAAAAATTTGATTTTATACCTAAATTTAAAAGCTCCGATTTCAATTTCAATCCCGCCCTTTGATTGCACCGACGCAGGCTAGAGCATACTTTAGCCGCTTAAAATTTATAAACGAAGCGCAATCCCGCGTTGATCCCTTCTTTCTTGCCGCTTAAACCCTCTAGTTTCAAGGAAGTATCCAGCTTGCCGCTCGAATACTTCGCGCCGATCTCACCGATAGCGGTATTGCCCTTGACGCTCGCGGCATCAATATCCATAGCGTAGGTACTATTATAGCCGCCGATCTTGCCTTTAAATTCTCGCTCGAAAGCGGCTCCCGCGAAAAGCTCCACGTTATCGCTTACGTCGAAATTAAATCGAGCGCCTGCCCTGCTTCTTACAGAATCGATACCCTCCAGCTTGATGCCCTCGCCCAAGACCTCCGTTTTCTTAGAATCGATATGCGTATAAAAGCCCTTGACATAAACGTCCGCATTGAGATTAGCGCTCAGCTCGAAAATCTTGCCGAGGGCTAAATTTGCCCCGTAGTAGGTTCTCGTTACGTCGTATTCGGCCCTTCCCGAGGCCAGAGAAGCCTCGTAGTCCGATTTGATGCGACCGATTTTGGCTCCCGATTTGGCATAGAAATTTTCCGCCAAGTCGAATTCGCTCACAATGCCCGCCCCCGCGTATTTGAGATCGCCGCTGCCTTTGACGGCGAAATCATTGAAGCTCTCATATTTACCGCCGCCCGTTTCTACGTATCCTCCCAGGCTCGCGCCGTCCCCAATACGGCCCATCGCTCCTGCGAGCACGGAGATACCTTTGTTTTCTACATAGGAGCCGGAATTGTAGCGCATATTAAAACCTCCCGCATACGCAAACGTTCCGTCTGCGGTATCCGTTATTCCCGAAAGGATATCGTCGCTTTGATTTATCGCGCCTAGCACCGCGGCGCCGGTTTCCAGCGTATTTTTATTTTGCGCCATTAGCTTCGCTCCGATTCGATCAGAATTCGGCAGAGGCTGCGGATCGGGATTTATCGTGATTTTGGTTACGTCGGCGATCAGGTCTTTATCGTCGTTAGCGCTACGCAAGGCGAATGTATAGGCAGTCGAAAGCCCGCTTTGAACTAACTGTTCGGAGCGGTTAGCCATATCGCCGAATTTTATCCCGCTTGCGGTTTTTATGAGATTTACGCGATCGCCCGATTTGAGCTTATCCGCTCCGTTTGCTATACCCACGCCGATAGTCGCTTTGCTTATATCGGTTAGCTCGCCGCTTACTAAATTTAAAATCGTCTCGTCGTTTGCGGTATCCGCGGCTAGATAGAAATTGAGTTTTTCAAAGCCCGCGATCGATTTAAACGTATCGTTTTTGCCGTAGACGTTGAAAGTGTTGCCGCTTAATTTTTGGTTTTCCCGACCGAATGCGACGCAGAGATCCAATCGGCTCCAATCTTTATCGCGGACATATACGTTAAGCACGTTATCTCTCGCTTCCGCACCGTCGTGCGCCCACATTATATTCGCAACGTCTATCCTACCGCGAAGATCGTCCGCATCTTTGAGATTTACGACGTTGTTCGTAAGCTTACTATTTCCCCATGCAAATGCGGCCCGCATAGCGCTCAACGAATCGCCGATCGTGCCGCCGTTGATATTTAAAACGTTACCATCGGCGGTACCGCTATTGCCGAGATACGCAGCGGTAAAGGTAGTCGTTAAACGTTCGCCTTTGGTACCGTTGATATTAAGCGTATTTTCATTCGCCGCACCCCCATTGATATCTACAACCGAAAGACCGTGATAAATCATAGTGCCGTTTAAATTTAAGACATTTTTCGT
>NZ_CALIBB010000068.1 GCF_938045595.1 uncultured Campylobacter sp. | reverse complement strand
GATATTTTAAAAGAAATTTTAAATGAGTTTAAGGGAGGAGACATTATAACGTATTTTATCCCTAAAGAGAATATTCAAGTAATTTTCAGATCTAAAATTTAAAGAAGAGGATAGAATATGGGCTATACAAAAGATCAAGCAGATGCTGAATTAAGAAAAATAGTAGAGGGTAAGTTGTCTGTAGCGCAAGCAAAAACTAGCAAATTTGGCGTCGGCGCGATGGTTGGGAGCTTTGCTCGCCTAAACTAGCTAGACCGTTTCAGTCAATCGCCATCGCGCACAACGTAAAAATTAAAACCGCGGCACTGCAAGCCCTCTTCGCGCCGCAGCTTAAAGTAAATCCAAAACAAAGATTAACGCTTTCTGTGCTCCCACGTCGAGATAGCGCAGCAACCTGAGGCAAAATTCAAAGCGAAATAACGCAGCGGCCCGAAGCAAAAGCCGCGCTGAAATTCCATTTGACGCGGCGGCTGTAAAAACCTGAGCCGCCGCCGAGCCGTTTAAATTTTACTTATTTTCGCAGGCAGCGCCTGTCTGGCGCAGGTGCCTACCAGCCAATCGTTGAGGCTAAATTTACCCTCCCTTTTTGGATCGAGCAGCCCAAGCTTATTGTGATTGAGCCCGTCCTCGGCGCCCTCCAGCCTAAAGACAGGCTCGCCGTCTACGAAGTGCGTCCTAGCGCCGAACTCATCGTGTCCAAAGCCGTGCTCGAGGCTGATGACGCCGCTAGTGACGCCGTTTGTTACGAAGGCCTCGCCCGTTTGTGAGCCGTAGGGCGTCGTGATCTTGACCGTATCGCCCGTCTTGATACCCTGCTCGCCAGCCACGTCCTGCGCGATCCTGACGAAATTTTTCGGATGTATCGCGCGCAGCTTTGGGCTTACGATCGTGTAGTAGTGCTGGATGTTTGATTTGCGCGAGCTTACGAGGTATTTCCACTCGGATTTCGGGAAATACTTTTCTAGCGGAGTGCCGTCGCTTGCTACAGGCAGAGCGAGGCTAGGTGTGCCCGGCATATACTCGCCCGTGATAGAGTGTCTGTGTCCGCCCAGTGGCTCGTAGTAGATCGCAGCAGGCGTGGCGGCGGGTACTTTTACCGTCATTTTGTCGCCCTTATACGCACTTTCATAGCTGTCAAATCTACCGCCTTTTGCCAGCACGTGCGCGACTTTTGGTTTTTCCTCGTCTTTTAAAAACGGCTCTAGCTTTTTCATGGTTTTTGAAATTTTACTTAGTTTTAAATCCTCCTCGCCGATATCCTTCACGCCCGCTCCGTCAAAGGCTAAATTTGCCAGCGCCGCGGCGTAATACTGCTCTTTCGTATCCAGATCCATCGGCTTTCCGTCCTTGTCCTTAAAGGCGCCCTTGCCAAATCCTTTGAGCCCGAGCCTCTTTGCCACCGCGATATAAAAGGCCTCCACGTCGATTGGCGTGCCGTCTGCGGCGCGGTCTTGTTTGGCGGCGACGGCCGGGTAGCGCACGACGGAGGTTTTAGCGATCGTACCCCAGAGCGAGTTTGGCAGCGCCCAGTTTTCGAGATTTACCCCGTCGGGCACGATGTAGTCGGCGTAGGCGTTAGTTTCGTTCATAAAGGCGTCGATACCGATGAAAAGCGGCAAGCTTTTGCTATCTTTTAGCGCGTCAAGCACCGCAGTCTCGAGCCCTGCCTGCCCATAGACGACGTTTGTCATGTAGTTTATGAGCGCTTTTACCTTATACGGGTAGCCAGCGGCGTGGCTGGTGAGCGTTTCGTTTACCAGCGGCATCGAGATAGGATACCACGGCTGCTGTGCGGGATAGCCGCTACCGCCGGCTGCGAGCTTGCGTTTAAACTCCGAGCTCGTTTCGTAATACTTGCCCGAGCGGGATAAATTTAGCCCGTTTGCCTTATATGCGCCCTCGAAGCTCTCCAGATCGTATCTGCCCTTTAAAAACTCGTGCGTGCCCGCACTTGCGTTTATACTGCCGCCCTTGTAGCCGTATGTGCCCATCAGCGTGTTTAGGCAAAATATCGCATACGTACTCATCG
Organism: uncultured Campylobacter sp.; assembly: GCF_938045595.1. Taxonomy (GTDB): domain Bacteria; phylum Campylobacterota; class Campylobacteria; order Campylobacterales; family Campylobacteraceae; genus Campylobacter_B. Next base: position 2,615 of record NZ_CALIBB010000068.1, on the reverse strand, counting down.
CCGCTTGCGTGTGCATCATGCCGCCGTGGACGTTGGTGCTGACCTGCCTGCCGTTTTTGGTGAAATTTTCGCACAGCCACAAGATGTCGTCCATACTCACGCCGCAAATTTTAGAGTACTCCTCGAGGCTGTGCTTATAGGCGGACTCTTTTAGCAGTTGCATCGAGCTTTTGACCTCGACCTCCTCGCCGCCCAGTAAAATTTTACCCTCGTAGTAGAGTTTGGCGGGCTCGTTTATCTTGTAGCTTTGGATTTTGCCGCTTTGCGAACAGACCTGCCATTCGTCGCCCGCGAGCGCAAATTTGCCGTAGTCTGCGTGGCCTTTTTGCGTGATCACTAGGTGGGTGGCGTTGCACCAGTGTATTTCGCCGGCTAGCTTTGCCTGCTCTAAATTTGGCTGCATGAGGTAGTTTGCTGCGTATTTTTCGTTTTCGATGATCCAGCGTATCATCGCCATAGCAAGCGCTGAGTCGGTGCCCGGTTTTATGCCGATCCAGCGGCCTTTATCGGAGGCGGCGAATTTGACGGCGTTTGTTAGCGTCGGATCTACCACCGCATAGGTGAAGCCATCATTTACGCTTCTTGCGTGGGCAACCATTTTGGCTTGCTTTTGGAACGGATTTCCGCCGTTTGCGGGCGAGGTGCCCCAGTAGATGCTAAATTTGGAATTTTCGTAGTCGGGCTTGGTGTGAGCAAAGCCCTTTGCGTTGTGCGCGATCTTGCCGCCGACTCTAAAACCGCCGCCGCAGATACCGCCGTGCGAGTAGTGATTTACGGTGCCGAAAGATTTTTTTATAAAGCGATCGACGATATCCGAGCGCCCGTCGTAGAGATAAAAGCTCAAAAGCTGGTTGCGCTTGGTGCCGTATTCGGGATTTGCCTCGTCGATGAGCTCGTCTGAGTGTATGGCTCGCAGCCCGTCCACGTGCCCCTCGCCGAAAAGATCCCCGCCCTCGACGACCTCCTCGATGAGCTGTTCGAAGCTGATCTTTTTCCACTTACCCTCGCCTCTTTTGCCTACACGCTTAAGCGGCGATAAAATCCTAATAGGCGAAGCTATCATCTCAGGCAGCGCCGCGCCTCTAGCACATACGGTGGCGCGCCGATCGTCCTCGCCGCTAGCCGTGGTAGCTAGCAATGCGTCGTTTATCGAGGTCTCAAAGCTCGCCCAGTGCACGTTTGATAGCGGATGGTATGGGTTGCCCGTGCATCTTAGTACGCGGTCTTCTTTTTCGTCCACGTGTAGCCTTAGCCCGCACTTCGCCACGCAGCCGTGACACATCGAAAACACCACGCTATGCCCGTCGTTCATTAAAATTTTGCCGTCTTTTACGCTAAATTCGGGCTGAAGCGAGCTGCCTTGCGGTTTATAGTCGTCTTTTATTTTTCCCGCATCGTCCGCTACCGCAGCGGTCGCGCCTACGGCCGAGATCATCGCCGCGTTTTTTAGAAATTCTCGTCTCTTCATCGTCTCCTCCTTACAGCGCGATCTCTTCGCTCCAGCTGATCGCTTGCTTGTAGCCGTTTTTAGCCAGCAGCTCCTTGTCGTTCTTAGCCAAAATTTCGCTCACGCCGTGATAAAAAACCTGCGGGTGCGTATTTTTCGGGCTATCTAGCACCATCGTCTCGTGAGCGGCTAAAAATTTTCTGATATTTGAGTTTTTGTCGTTTAGATCGCCTATTATGCGGCTTCCGCCCACGCAGGTCTCCACGCACGCAGGCAGCAGGCCCGCGCGCAGTCTGTGGTCGCAGAAGGTGCATTTATCGACCTTGTAGGTCTGCAGGCTAAGGTATCTGGCGTGATACGGACAGGCCTCGGCGCAAAGCGCGCAGCCGATGCACTCGGCGCTATCTACTTTGACGATGCCGTTGTTTCTTTGGTGGCTCGCTCCCGTCGGACAAACGTCGATACAGGCGGGGTTTTCGCAGTGATTGCAAAGGCGCGGCAGCGAGGCGATAACGGCGCGGTTGCCGTCTTTGTCGCTGGCTTCGTACTCCGAAACGATCGTCCTAAAGGCGCCTGCTTGGACGTTGTTTTCCATAGCGCAGTTCATCGTGCACGACTGGCAGCCGATACAGCGCGTTAGGTCGATGACCATGCCGTAGCGCGGACCTTTGGTTTTTTCAAAATTATTCGTAGCGGCCCTAAGCGCGGTAGAGGCGATAAAAACACCCGCCGCAGCGATAAAGCTACGACGCGAACCTAGCGTTGATTGCATTTTTTCTCCTTTGAATAAAAATGGTTTCGCAACTTTATCATAACTTAACTTAAATGGTAATATTAATATTTTAATTAAAAGTGTTTTTAAGATTATCCCAAAATTTATTTTTTAGAAGCGTTTGGTTATAATGCTTTTCACATTTTTATAAATTTAAGGAAAATATCTTGAAATACGCGCTTGATTGCAAGGATAGTTTTGAAAACTCGTTTATATTTTGGTTTACCAGGTACGTCAAATTTAAGCTTAGCTCGCTCTCAAATAAAGAGCTTCTTAAAATAATCTATGAGCTAGAATCCATAAGAAGCGATATCGGGGATATACCGAAACACGAGATTGTGGATATTTTAAAAGAAATTTTAAATGAGTTTAAGGGAGGAGACATTATAACGTATT
>NZ_CALIBB010000067.1 GCF_938045595.1 uncultured Campylobacter sp. | reverse complement strand
CACGAAGCACGCGCGGCTAGATACGATTTTTTCGCCGAGATTTGCCGCGAGCGGGGCTATGAAAATTTGATCTTAGCGCATCAGTTTGACGATAAATTCGAGTGGTTTTTGATGCAGCTTGGGCGCGGTGCAGGGCTTAGCGAGCTACTAGGCATGCAAGAGCTTGAGCCCCGCGATGACTACGTGATCGCTCGTCCGCTTCTAGGCGTGCGAAAGTGCGAACTGGAGCGGTTTTTAAAGGGGCGAAACCTAAAATACTTCACCGACGAAACGAATTTGACGAACCGGTTTAAACGCGGCTTTATTCGCGCGAAATTTAGCGAGCCGTTTTTAAACAAATACTTTGGCGGCGTAAAAAAGAGCTTTGAGTTTTTGGCGACCGACGCGTTAAGCTTAACTCCCGAAATTTCTAATCCTGCGGCAAAAATTTATCTCATAAAACGCGACCGGGGCGAGCTTCGCGGCGTGGATCTTGCCTGCAAGCGGCTAGGACTAGTGCTAAGCTCGGCGCAGCGAAACGAATGCGCGCGCTGCCTAGAAAACGGCGCAGGCTGCGTGCTAGGCGGCAAGGTAGCCGTGGGTGCGGGCGAAAATTTTATTCTCGTAACGCCATATATCAAAGCCGCGATGGACAAGAAATTTAAAGAAGCGTGCCGCACCTTAAAAATCCCGCCGATAAACCGCGGATTTTTATTTGCCGTGGGGGCGGATCTTGCGCTATTTGAGGAGCTTTTATGAGCGTTTATTTTACCTCCGATCTGCACTTCGGCCACGAGCTGGTGCTTAAAAAATATCCCAATTTTAGAAAAGGCGCAAACGTAGCCGAGATGGACGAAAATCTCATCGCCGCTTGGAATGCGCTCGTTACGCCCGAGGATCTCGTCTATAATCTCGGCGACGTGTCCTTTCACAAGGATTTTGCGCACACTTGCGAGTTACTTCGCAGACTAAACGGGCGACATTTTTTGGTGCTCGGCAACCACGATGGGCGCATCGCTGCGATGAAAAACGAGCTGTTAAGCCAGCACAAGGCGGACGGTAATTTTATGTTTGAGCAGATCGTAGGCTATGCCTTTGTGCACCTATCGCATAAGAGAGCGGCTCTGTCTCACTACCCTATGATCGAGTGGGCAAACTGCCATTATGGCGCACTGATGCTCTACGGTCACCTGCACGCAGATATGGCTGAAGTTTCGGGCAGGGCGCTAAACGTGGGCTTTGATCTGCATGGCAAAATTTTAAGCGAGGACGAGGTGTGGTCGTATCTGAAAGATATCCCGCCCAAGGCTCATCACGCAAGCGAGCTAGAGGGCATTAGCGAGAACGACGATGTGGAGCAAAGGCGGATTCTGATAGAAAATTTTTTACGCAAAATTAATCGGGATTCGTGAAAAAAATAGAATTTGCGGCGCAAGACGGCTTTTTGCGGCAAATGAGCTTAAATTTAAAATCGAGTTGTTTAAATACTGATTATTTTACCCAGCCAAAATCCATTATGTAACGCGAGATAAAATTTAATAAAATGCGGCGCAAACAGGCAACTAAATCGTATAAAGCAAGCGCAATTGCAAAGATAAAATTTTAAAATTCTGCCTAGGTGCGGAGCAAAAA
>NZ_CALIBB010000066.1 GCF_938045595.1 uncultured Campylobacter sp. | reverse complement strand
ATTTGAAATTCTACATTTAAAATTCCGCTTTAAATTTTTCATTTAAAAAGCTACTTGAGATTTTGTTTTAAAATTTTATCGCGCCGCGCTTTAAATTTTTGCTATTAAATTTGCCGCTAAATCTAGGTGGTGAGGCGAGAGATACGCCACTGTTGCCGCTTATGTGTTTTACGATGAGATTGACGGCGGGGTTGGTTCAAATTCTACATTCTGCGGCGGCTAAAATTTAGAATACGAGTCTTGACTACCGCAAATACTTGTTTTCGTCTGCACCGATCTAGTTAAAATTTTAAGTTGCGTATGCGTTTTAATTACCTATTTCGGCGCCCGGCTGCCGACGTGCGCGAGTAAGCGGTATAAATTTACCGCACGAGCCGCTCGCGTCCGTTTGGCGTAAATTTTATCGCGCTCGCCGTTGCGAGCGCAAAGTAGTATCGAGCCGCAGATTTTAGACTATCTGGTCGCACGCGCTTGAGAAATGGTGTCCTATTTGACGAGCAGAGCATTCCAGATTCCCAAACCGTCAAATTTCAAGCCCTGAAAATTCCTCGTAAAATTTATTTAGATAATCGGTGTAGTAGAAGTTTTGATTTCTAGCATCAAATTTACCTGCTATTTCTAAAGCCATTTTATAAGTATTTTCATCTCCAAATGCGACAATGGGGATAAGCAATTTTAAATAATTCAGATCGTCGTTGCCATCAAGGATCGCACGCGAGTGCTTGCGAGCTAAGCTTAGCGCCATCTCGCGCTCATCCAGCCTAACGGCGATCTCGATTAGCGGCGCGATCTGGTTTATGACGCGAGGATTTGACTCGATCGTCGCCGCGGCCTTGGGTAGCAGGGTTTTTGCCTCCTCTATCTTGCCCGTCTTTATCATGCTAAAAAGTATCGGCGCGTAGGTAGTATGAGGCACCTCGGCACAGGTTAGCTCGCCCGAGAGTATCGGCGCGGCAAGCTCAAGTGCCGCTGCGTGCTCGCCGGCAAAATTTAAATAGGCGATCTCATCGCTTGCTTCGCACGCCTCGCAGTCGCTCATGTCGTCTTTGGCGAGCTTTTTCCACAGCTCATAGTTGGACCTTGCCTCTCTAGCGTCGCCCATATCGATGTTTTGGTTCATCAAAGCCTTGTAGTATGAGGCCAGCGAGAGCTCCAAACGCTCGTAGTAAAACAGCATCGCCTTGTTCACCTCGTCTATGAGCTCCCTTTCGATTATAGAGCTTTTGGCTATGCCCGAGACTATCCATTTAAATTTCCATAGGCAGCTCTCAAAGTCGCCAAAATTCGGGTATTCGCTTTCTTTCAAATTTTGCGCGATGTAGCCCGTGAGCCACATTAGCGCCCTCGTTCTTAAAACCGCGCCGAATTTTTCAAATTCCTCGTTTAGCACAAAGTCGCAAATTTGCGCGGCAAATTCGAAATTTTCCACTTCTACGGCGCCCTTTATCGCATCAAACAGATACTCCTCCTTATCCGCCAACCTATCAAATTGCCTTAGCTTTTCATAAAGCCCCTCTAGCGAGCTCTGTTTCATTCCTGCTCCTCGTTAAATTTTGCGATAATTATATCCGTTTAGTCTGAAGTTAAGCAGGCGCGTCGCGATTTTAAAGCCCAAAAGGCAAAATTTAAAATTTATAGCGTTATCTTAAAGCGGTTTTGCTCGCGTGCCGTTTTGGCGCCCTATTTGCCGCCGCGATAAGTAAATTTCAGCTTTGTTATATAAATTTAATATTAAAATGCCGTACACATAAATTTTTTAAGAAAAGGGGAATTTATGGAGATAAACATGCAGCGCCTTAAAAGCGAGTTCGAGCAGATAAGCCGCTTTGGGGCTTTGGCGGGCGGCGGGCTTACGCGGCTTGCGTTTTCGCGCGAGGATAAAGCGGCGCGCGACTTCCTCATATCGCTACTTCAAAAAGAAAATTTCAAGATCAAAATCGACGACGCGGGCAATATTTTCGCTAAATTTGGAGGCGTTAAAAATCCAGATCTGCCGTCCGTAAGTGCCGGCTCGCATATCGATAGCGTGCCGCAGGGAGGCTTTTACGACGGCACGCTAGGCGTCATGGCCGCTTTGGAAGCGATCCGCGCGGTGCGAGATAGCGGCGAAAAGCTTGCGCGCCCGTTGGAGCTCATCGTCTTTGTTTGCGAGGAATCAAGCCGCTTTAAAATGGCGACCGTAGGCAGCAAGATAATTAGCGGCAAGCTATCGCGGCAGCGGCTAGACGAGCTAAAGGATGGGGACGGAATTTCGCTATTTGACGCCATGCAGGAGTTTGGGCTAAATCCCGCAAATTTAAAAAGCTGCGTCCTGCCAAAATCCAGCTTTCATAGCTATATTGAGCTTCATATTGAGCAGGGACCGGTATTGCAGCGACGCGGCATCCCCGTAGGCATCGTCACGGGTATCGCTGCACCCGTGCGATACGAGCTGCGGATCGAGGGCAGAGCCGATCACAGCGGCGCTACGCCGATGGATATGCGCTGCGACGCCCTGGCTTGCGCTAGCGAGATCATTTTAAGCGCGGAGAGGATCGCCAAGGAGGGCAAAACCACGGTCGCGACGACGGGCTATGCAAACGCGCTACCCGGCGTGCTAAACGTGATCCCGGGCTTTTGCACGCTAGGGCTTGATATACGCGATATAGACGAGGATGCGCTCAGGGCGGCGGACGATCAAATTTGCGCCGCGATAGATGAAATTTGCGCTCGCAGAGGGTGCAAATTTGAACTAAAAAATCTCATCAAAGATCGCCCCGTAAAGCTAAGCGAGGAGATGATAGATCTGCTTGAAAGCTGTGCCGGCGAGCTTAAAATTCCAAGCCTAAGACTTCCTAGCG
>NZ_CALIBB010000065.1 GCF_938045595.1 uncultured Campylobacter sp. | reverse complement strand
TCATCCGCTACTGCGCGTGAAAAATCGCCGCAACGTCATCATCACGCCCCACATCGCATGGGCGAGCATCGAAGCCCGCAAACGGCTAATAAAAATGATCGCGCAAAATATCAGGGATTTTATAAACGGCAAATAAGCGCGGTTGAAACGCTGGAGCAAATTTAACAAAATCAAGATGCGGCACAAGGTCCACAAAGACTCTGCACATAGTATTTCAAAGCGCTACACATAAAATTTTATTAACTGAAAAGAAGCGATACTGCTTCAGATAAAATTTTAAATTTACGCCGCGAATAAGCTATTTCTCCCCTTTGAATTCATAGATTTATCTTTTCTTGCAAATTCTTTTTATGCTCATCCAAAATCCCGTAACTATAAAAAATAACACTGAAATCGCCGCTACGCAAAATAAGAACTTACCCGCCTCGCCGAAGATATAGCCCGAATGCACGCTCAAAACGGCTTTATGTATAGCAAAAGGGCGCGGCATGGTACTTTTCGCATCATCATAGCGAGCATGCCGCAAGATGCCCTTTTTAACGTTTATACTCATCGTATTCATATGCTCTTCGCTCTTTTCGCCTTTATCGAAATAAAAGATCATAAAATTTTCTCCATCTTTTTGAGCGATAATATTGAAGAATTCGTAGTTTTCACCGCGTTCACGCTTAAAAATATCAAATGCCGTCTGCAAATTTAAAATTTTATCTTCATCCTCAAGCGAAAATCCTCGCACTTCGGTAAAGCTCGTTTTTCTAAAAATTTCCTTTTCACCCAACGCTCTGTTGGTGATTTTGGCTATCCAATCATACGACCAATAAAGCCCGCTAGCGCTTATCGTAAGCAAAACGGGCAGCAGTAAAACTCCGACCGCGCCGTGCAAGCTATATAAAAACGCATAACCTCTCGCTTTAAAATTTATCCTAAATGCGCGTAAAATCTTTCCTCTAAAGCTAGGATAATAGATCACCGCGCCTGAAATTAAGACCAAAATAAACATAACCGTGCTAAGCGCCACGATATTTTTGCCTATTAGCCGCAGAGTTTCGTTTTTGCTTAGCCCAAATCCCAGATTAGTATGTAGATTTAGCGCTACGCCGATAAACGTATCGCCTATATTTTCCGAAGTAATTTCGCCGTTATAAGGATCTATAAAATATGATTTAAACTCGCCGCTAGAATCTGTACCAGAAAGCCTAATCGCTTCGTTTTTGTTTTGAGGAATTCTATAATAACTGAGCGTAAAACCGGGCTTGACTTTTCTGAAAATATTTAAAATTTCGGCGGGCTTAAGAGCGTCTTTTTCGCTCGGGCGCACGAAAGATTTGCTTTGATTTAACGCATCTATAATCTCATCATGATACGAGATAATAGCGCCGCTAAGGGCTATGATTAAGATCGGCACGCAGCATATAAGCGTCAAAACAAGATGGACGTTGAACCAAAATTTTTTCCTTTTTAAAATTGCCATTAATTTCCTTAAATTTTAAATCCGCGGACGAAATTTATGCGCCGCGAATTTAAAAGTTCACGTTAAATCCAACCTGCGCCTTCATCCCGTCTACAACCATCATTTGATAATTTCCCGAGCGCGTTAGTACGAATTCGTTGAATATGTTATAAAGCGTAAAATTTAAACTTGCGTCTTTTGTGACTTTATAGCTCGCGCCCAGATCAAAAAGCGTGTATGAGCGGATATCCTCATCGTAGCTTAGGCTATCGCGCGTCCTACTATAATAATTTATTTGCGACCATAAGTTTAGCTTGGAGCTTACGTCGTAATCAAATCCTAGTTTTACCGAATGGATTGGAAAATTATTTAAGGTTTTACCCTTCTCGCTACCCGTTTTTTGCTCGGATTTCGTATAGGCGTAGTTTGCATGCAGCTTCAAATTATCTAAAATTTGATAATCGCTACTTAGCTCTAGACCCCTAACCTCGGCTTCTCCGATATTTATAGTGTCCCAAATACCGCGCCTATAAGTTTTGCCGTTATGCACGCAAGGATTTCCCGGTCTTGGGCGACAAATTAATTTGGTAGAAATTCCATCTTTGATTTTGGTATAAAACGCGGTAGCGCTAAAGTTAAATTTATCGTTATCGTCGTAAGAAAACCCGCCTTCGTAGCTTATGCTGCTTTCAGGTTTTAGAGAGCTTCTGCCTATCTGTGCTCCCTGGCCTCCTGCAAACGGCGAGGCAAGGCCCTCGCTACGCTGCTTAATATCCGGAGTTAAATATCCCGTCGAAACGCCACCTTTAATAGAAAAACTTTCGTTTAAACGATAAACGGCATAAGCGCGCGGCGATATATGGCCGCCGTAGTCTTTATCGCGGTTATATCTGATTCCACCGGTTAGCGTTAAATCATCAGTTAGATAAAAATCATCCTCGCCGTAGATCGAATAATCCCATCTTTTGACGTTTGCCTCATCTGCGATAGTGGCGGCTTCGTTTAATCTCTCGCTTCGGTATTGCACGCCCAAACTCAAAGCATTTGAATCGAAAAAATATGAGCCTTTAGAATTTAGCGTAGTCGTTCTAAGACGCAGATCCTGGGCGCCGCTTTCTTTCATGCTATCGTAATTTGCGTAGCTATCTATCATAAACTTATCGTATTTTCCCTGGTGAGACAGGCTTACGGTGTAGCCCTTCATATCCTCTTTCGCAATATCGGTATTGCCTCCCCAGGCTGTTCGCGTACGCCCGTATGTACGCCTAAATTTATTATTTACTTTACGATAATCAAGCGTTACCTCATCGTTTTGCGTTACGTTATACATCAGTTTTGCGCCCATATTCGTCTCTTCATTATTTCTATTCGCATAAGGCTCCTTGTCCTCTATCTTTTCAAAAAATCTGCCGTAAAGTGCGATACCTAGTACGTCCGGGACGATAGCTCCGTTTAGATAAAAACCCGTTTGATAATCACCTTTTATTTGCGATTTTTTAGCGAAAGTATAGTATCCGTTTACATTGCCGCTAAGCTCATTTGAAAAGCCCTTAGTGATGATATTTATTACTCCGCCCATAGCGTCGCTGCCGTAAAGCGAGCTCATAGGACCGCGTATGACCTCTATGCGCTCTATCGCATTTGCGGGAGGCAAGAAATTCTGACTGCTACCAATACTTCTTAATCCTTTATAAGCACTATCGCTGGTTGCGGGCTTGCCGTCGATTAAAATTTTTGTATATTTTTGAGATAGGCCTCTTAGGCTTATGCCTTTTCTAGATGCAGCACCTAGCGTTGCGGTAAAGGCACTCGGCAAATCCTCTACCATTGTGGAGATATCTTGGTAGTTACGTTTTTGTATCTCTTTTTGCGTAAGAACGGAGATAGAAGCGGGTGCGTCTTGAATATTTTGCCGATAGCCCGTAGCACTGACTACGGTAATTTCACCCAAATTTACGCTTTTGCCTTGTTTTTCTAACTCACTCGATATCCCGGCTGTCGCTATAGCAGCAATCAGCGATAATTTATATATTGCGCGCACAAACGCCCCTTTTCTTATTAAAATTTAAACTCATTTTACTATAATAAGATATGCATTATCAAGAAATACTAAACGGCAGAGGGAATATTTTAAACGCTAAAGGGATAAGATGAGCAAGGAGATAAGTTTAGACGATTTTTTGCAAAAAATATCTAACGACATTGAGCCGTCCAAGCAATGTGGGTATAACAAAACCGAGCTTGAAAGCGAAAGTATAAAATTCGACTTTAGCTCTTTTTATACGGGCGGAGAGATAGGATATTATAGCAGCGATATAATTTGCAGAGATTTCCTTTTGCATCGCCACGAACGGGGCAGCCGCTATTCATTTTTATTTTTCAATACGGGCGAAAATCCTATCTGCTTCAGATCGGATAAAGATCAATTCGTTTTGAATAAAGGTGAGTTTTGGCTCGGAACTATGCAAAGCAAATTGCGTGGCGTTCACGAGCTTGAAAATAAACACTATAAAAGCTCATGCATAGCACTTAGCACCGCTTTTGCAAATGAGCTGGGAATTTTAAAAAATTTGAATTTAGATCAAGCCGTTTGCATGAAGAAATTTAAAACAAGCGCCGTGCAAAATATTATCCTCAAAGAGCTCGAAAATGTCACAATATACGACGGCAAAATGCGCGAAATTTTTATGGAAAGTAAAATTTTAGAGATGCTTTATAGAAGTTTTCATAAATTTAATGAGCCCGAAAATACGCTTAGTCTTGATGAAAATCGCATAAAAACAGTTCAAAAAGCAAAGAAAATGTTACTCGAAAATATGCAAAATCCACCTAGCATTAAAGAGCTCGCTCATCTTTGCGCCACGAACGAATTTGCACTAAAAAGGGATTTTAAAGCATATTTCGGCACGAGCGTTTATGCGATGCTGACAAATGAACGGCTTGAGATTGCAAAAGAGCTATTAAGTCTAGATCAAATCAGCGTAAACGAAGCCGCTAAAATGGTCGGATACAATAATTTATCGCATTTTTCTAAAATTTTTAGGGCTAAATTTAATATACTGCCGACGCAACTGAAAAAGGATATAAAATTTTACTACTCGGATTAGAATTTCTTGCGACCGACTATCTTTTAGAAGCCACACTCTTTCGCAACCGCATATCAAAATATCATAAAATTTTATATCGACCGAGCCCGCAAAAATATGGAATTTAAATTATAAATGCCGCCGAAGCCTTGTCGGCAAAAGCGAGCTGCGATCAATATCGCAGCTGCGCGTATGTTTGGACGCCAAGGGGCGCCTTAAAATTTTAAATGTGCCTAAATTTAAAACAGGCTATAAACCTCATCGAGCGTGAAGTGCTTTTTATCGATCTTACCGCCGTAGTATGGCTTGATATCCTCGTCAAAAGCCTTGTGAAAAAATTTTGCTTTATACATTTTTACCAGGCTGCTGTTGACCGCATCAAGTAGCTCGGTATTGCCCTTAGATAGGGCAACGGCGATATAATCTACCTTGCCGAGGTTGATGATTTTTGCATCAAGCGCGGCATCGTTTCTAGCGTATCCGAGTACGACCGTATTATCGTCGGCAAAGCCTATGCCCTCGCCAGCCTTTAGCCTAGCGACGCACTCATTCGCGTCGGTACATGTCGCAATCTCATAGCCCGCGTTTTTGAAGTGCTCCTCGGCAGTTGTGCCTTTAACGCTTAGAATTTTTTTATGCGCGATCTGATCGATTCTTGAAATATTATCATCCTTACGGCTTAGTACGCCGATCTGCACTGAATAATACGGGTAAGAAAAATCGACTTTCTGAACGCGGTCTTTTGTGACGGTAAGCTTGGATATGATGAGATCTACTTTGTTTTGCTCCAGTGAGGGAACGCGATCTTTAGATGCTACGGCGATAAAGTCGATTTTGATCTTTTTATTGCCGAATAGATTTTTGACTAGCTCGTTTGCCAAATCAACCTCAAAGCCCTTCAGCGTGCCGTTATCATCGAAGCTAAACGGAGGCTGGGAATCTTGCAAGCCTATGCGAATTTCGCCTGCTTGCTTGATATCTGCTAAGGAATTAGCGCAAAGCGCGCCAGCACCCAGCAAAATACTTAGTAGAATTTTTTTCATATTTTGTCCTTTGAATTAAAACATTTTATAAAGATCATCTAACAAGAAATATTTTTTCTCAGCCTTGCCCTTGTAAAAAGGATCGATGCTGTCGTTAAAAATTTTCTTGAAAAAGCCATTTTTGCTGAGCTTGACAAGCCCGTCATTTAAGGCGTTTAGCAAGTCGTTGTTGCCTTTTTGCACCGCGATAGCTAAAAATTCCGACGTACCTAAATTCTTGATATTTACCTCTACCTTGCGATCTACGACCGAATAGCCCAAAACTACCATATTATCGTCTGCATAGCCGCTGCCGCGACCGGATTTTAGCGCTCGGAAGCATTCGCTAGAACTAGCGCATGAGATAACTTTAAAGCCTTCCTTATTAAAATAATCAAACGCCGTAGTGCCAGGCTCTGCTAAAATTTCTTTATCTTGTAAATCGTCTACGGTTTTTATATTATCATCGGTGCGAG
>NZ_CALIBB010000064.1 GCF_938045595.1 uncultured Campylobacter sp. | reverse complement strand
GTATTTTAAGCCGCACGCGATAGATGACGTAGCTACGATTTTATTTAGCAGCGGCAGCGAGGGAAAGCCCAAAGGCGTGGTTTTGACGCATAAAAATATAATGGCGAACGTCCGTCAAATTTCAGAGCTCATAAACGCCACCGAGCACGACGCAATTTTAGCGTCGCTACCGATCTTTCACTGCTTCGGGCTTACCGTAACGACGCTCTTTCCGCTAAACGACGGAATTTTAAGCATCCACGTGCCCGATCCTACGGACGCCTTTAGCGTCGGTAAGATGAGCGCGAAATACGGCGCTACGATAATGTTCGGCACTTCGACGTTTTTTAGGCTCTACACCAAAAATAAAAGGCTCAATCCACTTATGCTGGCAAGTATTCGCCTGGCGATTGCGGGCGCGGAGAAGCTAAACGAAAACGTCCGAAAGGAATTTAAGATAAAATTCGGCATCGAAATTTACGAGGGCTACGGCACGACCGAGACTGCGCCGGTGGTGAGTGTAAATACGCCGAACGTCCTCGAGCCCGATTTTTTCAAAGAGCTTCACTTCAACCGCGAAAAGAGTGTCGGCTTGCCGCTTGCAGGCACGGTCATAAAAATTACCGATCCCGCCTCGCTGCAGCCGCTGCCAAACGGGCAGGAGGGGCTTATCTTAATCGGCGGACATCAGGTTATGAAGGAATACTACGATGAGCCGGCCAAAACCACCGAAGCAATCGCGCAAATGGACGGCGTGCGCTACTACAAAAGCGGCGACATCGGCTATATCGACGACGACGGGTTTTTATTTATCACCGACCGCCTTTCGCGCTTTGCCAAAATCGGCGGCGAGATGATCAGCCTGGGCGCAGTAGAGAGCGCTGTAGGCGAAATTTTAGGCGAAAGCGCGATCTATTCGTGCGTGAACCTAAAAGACGAGAAAAAGGGCGAAAAGATCGCTCTGCTTTACGTGGGCGAGGCGAGTGAGGATGAAATTTCGCGCCGCCTGAAGGACTCCGCGCTGGCGCCGATAATGCAGCCAAGCGTCGTGAAAAAGGTCGAGCAAATCCCGGTGCTCGGCAGCGGCAAGGTAAATCTCAAAGCGGTAAAGGATCTGGCGATAGAGCTGGGGCTTTAGGGCAAAATCTAAGTAAAAGGATTTGGTTAGTGTGAGGCTTTAAAGCCGCGGAATTTTGGCTGTATTACAGAACTACGAAATTTCGCGCTGAGAAATTTTAATCGATTTAAATTTTAAAAAACTTTGTAATAAAATGCTCCGTGTGTAAGCTTATGGAGGCTACTGACGCTGCTCGTCGTTATTGGCTATAAAACAAGAGCGCGACGACAGAATTTCGCGATGTGGGTTTGTGAAGTCGGGGAGTTCTAAGGCGTTAAATTTCAGGCTGCAAAATTCAAAGTCGAGAAAAATCTAGCTGCTAAATTTCGATTAATTCAGTTTGTAAAATTACGCGCATAAGGCGTCTTAGTAAAATATGGAATCCCGTGCTTAAAATTCCACGCCGCGACATAAAAAGGAATTTTGATCGTGGCAAACAAGCGCGATATATCGGCTCAACCGTGAAATTCCACATTAAAATTTTACGTCGAAACCGCAGACAAAATTCTATGAAATTTTACCGAGAATGAAATTCTTTAAATTTCGTAGCGGAGCGAATTTTAAAATTCTGCTCCGCTACTCAAGAATTCCGCAGCATATTATCTTGCATAAAATACTGCTAGTGCGTCTTTAGATGTATCATTTTTGCCGGCAGGCTCCTCTTCGCCATCGGACATTATCTTAAATCCCGGCGCCAAACCTACGCTTTTATCATTATTGACGACGAAATTAAGCTCTATAGTTGCACTAGACGGCGCTTTTTTATTATATGCACCATAACTAGCTTTTAATTGCTCTGGCGTCAATTGCGAATGATACA
This sequence comes from uncultured Campylobacter sp., assembly GCF_938045595.1. GTDB lineage: Bacteria > Campylobacterota > Campylobacteria > Campylobacterales > Campylobacteraceae > Campylobacter_B. Next base: position 4,509 of record NZ_CALIBB010000064.1, on the reverse strand, counting down.
CCGCATTTTTCAAGAAATCTAAGACACCCGGTAGATATGTCTTATCTTTTTTAGGGTCTTGGTCTTTTAGGATTTCACCATCTAGCGACTTATCGCAATCGATCAATTCCTTCTGATCTTTGTATTCTATCTTACCTTTTGCTTTTATAGTCTCTTGGAATTTCGCGTCGTTTAGTTTACAAAGTTTGTTAGCTAGCTGAAGCAAGCTATTCCTATCATAAGCCTTACCCCCGTAGAACTTCATAGTACTATCCATGTTACCACTTAAAGCATCTTTATTATATTTCTCACGACGTTCTTTGGTCGCTTTCTCTTTTGCGGCATTCAATGCTTCCATATCTATGTCGCACACCATCGTGACGGATTTTAGCCCACCGCGATCAGCCTTCGACCACGTGATATTTTTACATCTTTTCGACCCCTCGATCGCCGTGCCTATACTCATAGATTTAAAATCGGGCAAAGTATAGTTTTTGACGAGTTCTATCTCGTCCTCACCGCATCCTGCTAACACCAAAGCCGCCGCTACGGCACCCATCATATATCTGAACTTCATACTTACTCCTTAAGATTAAAGTAAGGAATACTAGCCCCCCCCGCTTAAAATTTGATTAAATTTGAGGTAAATTTTGAGATTAATTGTTAAGCATTAGCGGAATATTTTAAAATCTCACTAAATTTATCGGCAACAAAATTTTATGTGATAAAAATAGGCTAAATTTTATTTGCCAGTATGATACAAAAAATTACAAGCAGAAAGAAGTTTTAAAATTTTATAGCTTTGTAATTTAGCTAGAGCTTTAATGATAATTCTAATTTGCCGCGAAGCAGGCGCTCCGCGGCAAATTTAAAGGAGGACTATTTAAAAGATGGAGCGATCTGCGCTACCCACGCTTCGATGCGGCTCTCGGTGAGGTCGCTTTGATTGTCGTTGTCTAGCGCGAGGCCAACGAATTTGCCGTCCACTACGGCCTTGCTCTCGTCAAATTCATATCCGTCGGTAGGCACTGCACCTACGATATTTGCACCCGCTTTTTTGAAGTTGTCGTATAGCTCGCGCATTGCGTTGCAGTAGGCGTCGCTGTAGCTTGAGCTATCGCCCATGCCGAAAATTGCGACGGTCTTGCCCGCGACATCAAGGGCTGAGAAATCAAAGCCCGCCCAGTCGTCTTGTAGCTCTCCGTCGTTCCACGTGGAGCTGCCGATGATGAGCGCAGTGTATTTATTTAGATCTGCAGGCGCGATGTCCGCAACGTTTTTAAGCTCGTTTTCTATGCCTAGCTTTTCGGAGATCAGCTTCGCGGCGTCCTCAGTATTGCCCATCGAGCTTCCAAAAATAATTCCAACCATTTGGTATCCTTTTAATAAATTTTGTCGGTAAGCTTGTATGGTACTAATTTCATAATGAAATTTCCCTTAAAGCATTCGCTTTTTATCTCGACATGGCGGTTAAAATTTTCATTTTTTGGATAGACAAGATACACGGCATCGAGGTTTGCTCCGCGGCAAAGCTCTAGCGCTTTTTTTATATCATTATCATAAATGGCTGGATTTTGAGGTAAAATTTTTTTAAAGCTCGTAACTACGCCTAGGCTAAAACCGCTCTTGCAAACTACGATGAGCTCGCCCGATTTGCCCACAAGCTGCAGCTGTGCGCCTGCATTGCGAAGCGCGATTTTGTAAAATACTAAGTTGCGAAACGCATCGTCTCCGTTTAGCAGCACGCCGCTACGCAAGCTCACGATTGCGCGAGCTAGCTTATAAGCTGGCTTGGCGGCAAATACGGGCAGCGACATGCCGCGCAGATAGGAAAAGATTATCGCATTATCCGCTGCGCAAAATTTCACGGCGGGCTTGAAGCGGTAAATTTTGCGAGCACTGCGCCCAAGCTCGGAAGCGATAAAATTTAAAAATGCGGTGCGAAACTGCGAAGCGCCCTTTAAATTTGCGGGCGGAATTCTATAATCCGCATTAACGTTAAAATTATATAGAGCTAGCATCGCCCGCGCTCGCGAAGCCGCATTATAATCCCGCAGCGCCTCTGGCACAATCTCGCACCCGTTCGCATCAAAGCCAAAAATCTCGCCGCTAAAGAATTGCTTATTAAAAACTTCGGCATTTAAAATTTCATCATCAATAAGCTCATTATCGCGCCGCAGATCCGCTTTTTGGCGTTTTTCGCGTGCTGCGATACCTCGTTTTGACGCGGTAGTATCTTGTAATAAAGCTGATTTCTCGTCCGAACGCTTAGCGCAGAAAAAATTCTTTTGCGCGGAGCTAGTGTCGTAAAAAGCCTTTGCCGTTAAATTCCTATTCGCGCCGCCCTTTTGCGCGCTCTTTGCAGCGCACGACTTAGAGACATTATGATTAAGCACGCTCGATTTACCGCTTGAAAACTTTTTAAATTTGCCGCTAAATTTCTTGCTTTCGACATGCGCAAGGCAACTAGCGTTAAATTTGCTAGAATTTAAAGAATTCTTGGAATTTAGCTCGCCTATTTCATCGTCGTAAGCATTTGATTGCGACGCAGTGCGCGATTTTTTAGCCGTTTGCTTGGGCTTGCCGGCATTATTTAAATTCCTTAGAATTTTAATCATCTTCGCAAGGTCTGCAACCGAATTCTTGATTTAAATTGAAAACCTTACAGTATTCGCAAAATACGCAGCTAACGCTTCTTTTAGCGCATACGAGCGGGATTTTGCGCTTTTTGACTTCGCCTTTGATCTTTTTCATCGTGTTGTGGTTCAAAAAGCTCGTAAGCATCACGACGCACTCCGTATCCTGTGGGATCGGCTTACGATTTACGCGATTTTCGTTTCGTGCATCCCAGTGCTCGATGTTACTCGCGCCAAGGTCTTTTAAAACCGCCTTAATGGGTGTAATCTCATCTGCTCCTATAACTAAAACGTTCATTTCATCCCCTTCTATGATTGATAGTCGTTATTATAACAGAGAAAGATTAAATTTAACTGATAATGTATATAAAAATTTGAAATTATAAGCCGGAATTTTACCGACTCATATTTGATATTTATTCGCTTAAAGCTAGACTTACTGCCGCATCGATGTGGATCTGCGTAGTATCGAATAGCCACGCGGCGGTATCTGCTTGCGATACGAGCAGCCCGATCTCCGTGCAGCCCAGTATCACGCCCTGCGCACCGCGAGCCCTAAGTCCTTCAATGATCTGCAAAAATTTCTTCTTGGAATGTGGTAAAATTTTACCAAAGCAAAGCTCATTAAAAATTACTTCGTTTACCGCTTCCATTTCGTCCGCATTTGGCACGAGCACCTCCACGCCGCCCTCTATTAAGCGCCGCTTGTAAAAATCCTGCGTCATCGTGTAGATCGTGCCGAGCAACCCTACTTTTTGCACGCCACGTTTTCGCAGCTCACTTAACGTAGCATCCGCGATATGCACGAATGGTACAGAGATAGCGGCTTTTATCGCCTCGTAGCACTTATGCATCGTATTGGTGCAAAGAAAAATATAATCCGCGCCGCCGCCTTGCAAAACTCGCGCGTGACGAGCTAAAATTTCGCCCGCCCTGCCCCACTCATTATCTCTTTGACACCGCTCGATCTCGTCAAAATTTAGACTACTTAGCAGAATTTCGCCGCTACTTAGCCCGCCTAGACGCTCGTTAATTTTGCGATTGATCCCATCATAATAGGTAATCGTAGATTCGTAGCTCATACCGCCGATTAGTCCGATTTTTTTCATGGATTTCTCTTTTAAAATTTATACGGAATTTTATGCAGTCCCGCGAAATTTAATAAAATTCCGGATTGCAAAATTTGCAGAGCCGGAATTTTAACAAATAGCCGCAAAGCTTAAGCATTCTCGCTCGCGGCGCCCGCAGAGGCAACCTCATCGCCGAAATCGGCATTCGCAAGCCGTTTGAGCTGGCGGTAGCGTCTCATCGCGTCGGCCTTGTTTGCCTCGTACAGTTCCTGCGCGTGCTCGGGATCAATCTTTTTAAGCGCGTTGTAGCGGACCTCGTTTAGCAAAAATTCCTCATAAAGGCTCCAGTCTGGCTCTTTGGATGAAATTTTAAGCGGATTTTTGCCCTCAGCCGCGAGCCGCGGATCGAAGGTGTAGGTCGGCCAATAGCCGCATTTGCTCGCAAGCTCGGCTTGATCGCCCGAGCTGCCCATGCCACCTTTGATGCCGTGCGCGATACACGGCGAATATGCGATGATAAGGCTAGGTCCCGGGTAAGCCTCCGCCGCCATGATCGCTTTTAGCGTCGCGGCTTGGTTTGCGTTGGAATTTACCTGCGCGACGAAGATGTTGCCGTAGGTCATCGCGATCTGGCCGAGGTCTTTTTTCTGAACGCGCTTGCCGCCTGCGGTAAACTGCGCGATCGAGCCGCGACGGCTAGCTTTGGAGCTCTGCCCACCGGTGTTTGAGTAAACCTCCGTATCTAGCACCAGCACGTTCACGTCTTCGCCGGTAGCCAGCACGTGATCAAGCCCGCCGTAGCCGATGTCGTAGGCCCAGCCGTC
>NZ_CALIBB010000063.1 GCF_938045595.1 uncultured Campylobacter sp. | reverse complement strand
CTTGCGTCTGTTTCGTAGGCACGATCGGCTTTGTTGGACTACTGGGAGCGCACATATCTAGAATTTTAATAGGCGCGGAGCAGAGATTTTTCCTTCCGTTTTCGGCTCTGATAGGAGCTCTGCTTCTTTCATTTTCATCGATTTTGAGTAAAAATTTAATAAGCGGCGTAATCTTTCCTATCGGTATAATCACCTCCTTCATCGGGGCGCTGTTTTTCCTAGCGATCGTGCTAAATAAGGGGCGCGGATGAGGGTTGAAGGCTTAAGCTTTTCATACAAAAACAAAGAAATTTTAAAAAATATAAACTTCGCCGTAAACGAAGGCGAAATTTTAACGATCCTGGACGTAAACGGCGCGGGCAAAAGCACGACGATGAAATGCTTAGCAGGCATCTTAAAGACGGATGCTAAAATTGATCTGTGCGGCGCGAGCGTCAAGGAGATCGGCTATCTGACGCAAAATATTATGCAAGAGGGCGGACTTAGCGTATTTGAGCTGGTGCTTTTAGGCCGCATTTCGAAGCTAAATTTTAAAGTAAGCCGCAGCGATCTGCAGAGGGTAGAGCATGTGCTAAAGCACGTGGGTATCGAGCACCTCGCAAAAAGAAGCTTTAGCGAGCTCTCCGGAGGCCAACAGAGGCTGGTGCTCATAGCTATGGTTTTTGCAAAAACGCCTAAAATCATGCTTTTGGACGAGCCTACCGCAAATTTAGACCTGCTTCATCAAAAAGATATCTTAAATTTAATAAGAGACTACACGAAATTTTATAAAATTTCGACCGTCATAAACATCCACGACATCAATCACGCTCTGAATTACGGCGATAAAATAATGGTGCTGCATGACGGCGAGATAGCGTTTCTAGGCGCGCCGAAAGATCTGGATACAGCCCTACTGAGCGAGGTTTTCGGCGTGGAATTTGAACTTCTTCAAAACAGAAGCGGCAAAAAATTTATCGCAAATTTTTAGCGCTTCTGCGCGGATTTGATCAAATTTGACGAAAAGAGATCGTAAATATCGCGCCGTCGTCGGAATTCGCAGCGCTTATGCTCCCT
>NZ_CALIBB010000062.1 GCF_938045595.1 uncultured Campylobacter sp. | reverse complement strand
CAGCACCAGCATAATGTCGATGAACGGGACGATATTTAGCCCGTCTCGTCTAGGAATGCTCATTTATTTAACCTCATCGTAGCGGTTTAGAAGCACATCTACCTTGCGAACAAAGCCATTGTAGATGATAAGCGTAGGCACGGCGACTACTAGACCCGTAGCCGTAGCTTTAAGCGCGAGCGAAAGACCTTGCATGATAGCCTTGGTATCGATACCGCTTGCAGTACTCATATCAAAAAATGTGATCATAATGCCGATGACAGTACCTAAAAGACCGATGTACGGGGCATTTGAATAAACAATATAAAGCGTCGTTAAATTTTTTGTCAGAGCCTCTTCATATAGCGCTTTGCTTTTGTAATCGCTCGCCTTAACCTTCGAATAAAAAAGCAGCCTTTCGATACTGAACCACACGACTAAAAAGCTCATAAATCCGAGGATCGCAAAGATAATGTAATCCACGTAATGCGCCAAAAATTCCATAATGCCCATAAGCTCTCCTTAAAAATTTTTATAAATTCAGCAAATCGCCTTGCCAAAAAATGAGAGATTTTATCAAAAATAGATTTAATTTTTACTAAAATTTTGATGAGCGATATTTAAATTATATTTTATCATTTAGCTTTATTTAATGATAATAAAGCATTCGGTGATAGAATTTTAATGATTTTAAAATGTCTTGATAATTAATATAAAATAAAGGATTAATTTTATATTATTTGCCGTTTTTTAATCTCATTATCATTTAGGAGTTTCGTATGAAAAAATTTCATCTGGCTTTGTCCTTGTGCGCAGTTCTTTGCTTAAGCGCACAAGCAGACGAGAAATCAAGCGCTACGGACGCATCCAAAAGCAAGGATTTAAATACGCAAAGCCTGGGCGTAATCGAAGTTACTAGCGATTCTAGCACGCCTAGCACCGTGGATGATGTCAAAATCAACACCCGCAACGCTACGCTCGTAAAAGACGTATTTCGCGATATTCCGGGCGTGTATGTGGGCGGTACCAACGGCATGAATCAAAAAATTTATATGCGCGGCGTGAGCGATCGCGGTCTAAATATCACGATTGACGGCGCGAAGCAAAACGGCAATACCTTCCATCACAACGCCGATTTGCTAATCGATCCGGATCTTATCAAAGCCGTAGAGGTCGATGTCGGCGCGCGCTCGGTCGTGAACGGCTCGGGCGCCTTGGGCGGCTCGGTAGCTTTTAAGACTGTGGATGCCAACGACCTGCTCGAAGAGGGTCAGGATATCGGCGCCAAGCTCAAAGTGGGCTATACGAGCAATAACGAAGGCTATTCGCAAAGTGCGATGCTCTACGGCAGAGCGTTTGATAGCCTAGATATGCTTGCTGCGTTTAAGCACTACGGATACGGCTTCGGCGAATCGGGCAACGGCAAGCCTACGGGCGGCGACGGCAACGATATAAATTATTTATTAAAAGCGGGCTATAGCTTTTTGGATTTTCATAAAATTTCGCTCTCTACCGAGCATATGCAGTATAAAGGTCTCTATCCGCTGCGACCAGAATTCGGCTCATGGCTAAACGGGCAGCTGGATAACCGCAAATACGAGCGCGATACGCACACGATCAAATACACATATAATCCAAGCAACCTGCTAGAACTCGACATCACTGGATACTACACCAAGCATCAACGCATCGGCTCTACTTCGTCAGACTCAAAATGGGGCGTCGAGACCAAAGGCGGCAAAATCAACGCTAAGAGTAAATTTGAAACGGGCGATTTGGCTCATACGTTGCGTTACGGCTTTGATTACTACCGCTCCGAAAACTACGTTAAGCCCGGCAATCTACGCCCCGAGAAGGTCGATAATTATAGCTTTTATATCGAGGATGCTATGCACTACGGCGGGCTTACGGTAACTCCCGGCGTGCGCTACGAAAGGCACGAGCTAAAGACCTATAACGGCAGAGGCGCTAATATCTCTAGCTACAAATATAAATTTGACGAAGTAAGCCCCGCCTTGGCGCTTGATTACGAGATCGGCGCGGGATTTGGAGCGTTTGCCAGCTACGCGCGAGTATTTAGAGGACCTGACGTAATGGAGAGTATGATGGCTGCGGGTACAAGCCGTGGCAGACCACTAAGCTGGATGGCTAACGAAAATTTAAAGGCCACTACGGGCAACGCCTACGAAATAGGCGGTCGCTACAAAAGCGATCTGGCAGAAAATTCCTCAGTAAGCCTAACTGCGAAGTATTTCAGGACGGAATATAAAAATCTCATCGTAGATAACAATGATAACAATGCGGCGGGCGGAATCGTCGGCTGCCCGGGAGGCGCACAGGGCACCTTATGCAGGGCTAATGCAGGCGGTGCGGATATTGACGGCGTCGAGCTTTTCGCAAGATTGATATTAGATGATTTGAGCCTTGCTGCGGGTTACACCCACCAGCACGTAGAATATAAAGACCGCGTGCGCAGCGGCTCGGGCTATCTAAGCTCAAACATCATCGGCTACCGCGACTATGGCGATAAATACACCTTCAATGCCGAGTACGCAATCTCTGCGGCGGATCTACTGCTGGGCTATAACTTACTCTTTTTCGACTCCAAAAACGTAGTCTCTGCAGCTAGCGACGAAAAAACCAAGGTGCCTAGCTACGCAGTTCACGATTTATATGTCACCTACGCTCCGGATAGCGGACGATTTAAAGGGCTTGAGATCAACGCGGGTGTTTACAATCTCTTTGATAAAGCCTACGCGTCGCACTCACAGCGCAGCGCCGATTTCACCGGTGATTCAAACGCTATCGACTGGGAGCCGGGACGAAATTTCAAGCTAAGCGTGGCGTATAAATTTTAAA
>NZ_CALIBB010000061.1 GCF_938045595.1 uncultured Campylobacter sp. | reverse complement strand
ATTTCATATCAAGTATCGGCGAGACGAAGAGGCAGTCGCTAAGCTTTTCGTCGCGAAAGCTTAGCAGGCCGAGCCATGCCCCTAGGCTAACGGCAAACAGCGCGACCTCGCCCCAGAGCTTCTTTACATACGATAAAATTTGTAAAGTTTTGTCAGAAGTCAAAGTGAGAAAAAATTTGAGCTGGTCGCCTAAAGATAGGTATTGAGAGCAAATTTATTCAAAATCAAAGTGGTAAAATTTGATTTAAATTTTTTGACAAAAACCTTACGAAATTTTACACAGCTTTTAACACCCGTTTAAATGGGCATTAAAAGCATTTTATCATTCCGCGCTCTCTGCGCCCTGCACTCTTTTGAGCGTGGCGATAAGATTATCTCTAAATTTATAAATATCTTCGAGCTTTTCGAGCGGATATCTAGTCTCTTGTTTCTCTATTTCGTGAATGCCAATGTATTTCTTCGCCGTATTAAAGTGCAATCTAGCTATCCATTTGCGGTTATTATCATCGAAGAGTACTCCAAAATAGCTTTGAGTATCTCTTGCATAAATTTTATCAAGCTCCACATATTCGCCTAGTATTGATTTGATGATAAAAAAGCCTTGCAGCTCATCTTGCGTAGTTACGATCTTAGCTTCATCATTACTACTTTCGTCATCCTCGTCCGTGATATTTGCCGTTAAGCCCGCACGTACGGAATTTATCTTTTTTGAGGCTAGATCGGTCACTATCTCACTCAGAGCAGTTTTTGTATAGCTCTTAAAGTCCTCTAGCACACTTCCGGTTATGCGCGTTCCTTGTGGAAGTATTCTGCAGGCAAACATTCTAGCCAAATCATCGCTAGGTTTAGCGGTTTCTTCCTCAAATATCTTTTTTATCTCAAGTATTCGGCGCTGCTTATTCGCCATCTCCAGTATCGAGCTGATATTTAAATCGCTTTTCGTAAAGCGCTCAAGAGCTTTTACGTCGCGCTTGTTGAGCTCGTCAAGGTTTACAATAAGAAACGGATTGTCGTCAAGCCTATTTTCCTTGTTAATATCGGAATAAAATCGGTATTCTATGCCATTTGTTAGCAGTGCAAATTTAGCGTTAGTAACGCCAAAATATCGATATAGCTGGCTTGAGTGCTTATTTAAAACCTCGGTATGCTTTTTAACTTCTACTATGATGAGCGGTTTGCCTTCATACATTATGGCGTAATCTACTTTTTCGCCCTTTTTGATGCCCACATCGGCGGTGAATTCGGGCACTATGACGTTAGGGTCGAATATATCGTAGCCTAAAATTTGAAAAAACGGCATCACAAACGAGTGCTTCGTGGCTTCTTCGGTTTGTACGGAGTCCTTGATGCTCGATATTCGAGCACCCAGGCGCTGTAAATCCTCATATAAATCCATAAATTTATCCTTTTATATCGATTTCATATTACGCAACGTAGGACCTTGCCGACGATATATACTTGCAAATCGCTATCTGGTCCTATCTCGTAGCTATCGTATTCTTTATTAACGCTTTTGATGTGCAGTACGCCGTCGGGGCTTTTTTGTAGCAGCTTCACCATAAAATGGTCGCAGTAGTTGACGATATATAGCCCATCGCCTTCAAATTTTGCCGTGACGTCCGCAATCACCCAACTATCCGGATAAAGCATCGGCACCATAGAGTAGCCCTCTACCCGCATGCAGCGAATCATACTCGTATTTTTGGGGCATACCTTAAAAAGCATCCGAGAAAAAGGTACCAATACATCGGTATCGTAGATCTCAATGCCGTTTATATCGACGCTCTCGCCGGCGCCTACGGATGAGCTAAGCTTGCGGATAAAAATTTGATCCGTCTCGGCTTCTTTAAGGTTATGGCGAGAAACGACAGTATTTTTATCACTTACGAACGACTTACGAACTAAATTTTCATCGGACTTACGAACTACTAACGAACTTTTGTCCTTTATGAAAAAATCGGCATCAACATCCAAAACCCTTGAAATGTTTGATAATTTTTTAACTGGAATTTCAACCTTATCTGCTTCGTATAGTTGAATACTTGCTCTTGATATTCCGCTCAAATTTGCCAATTCTAGTTGAGTTAATCCACGCTCTTCTCTTAAGTTTTTAATTTTTAAGCCTAAATTCATATGCTTATCCTTGACAAAGCATAATATTTTATGCTATAATTCAAAATATACTTAGAAAAGATAATACCTATAAAAAGGTTAAGATTTT
>NZ_CALIBB010000060.1 GCF_938045595.1 uncultured Campylobacter sp. | reverse complement strand
AAATTTTAAAATTTCATCGAGCCAAGAGCAGCTCGATTGGTTGGCGGGCGCAGCTAAAAACAAGATAGATAAAATACATCAGCGCGTGAAGCGGGGCTAAATTTAAACTGCTGGCGAAATTTTAAAGCGCGGCCTAGACCGCTTACGGGCGCTCGATCTTGGCTTTAAAATAGTTAAATTTAGCGCTAGTGCTCGCAAGACGCTTCGGCTACCTGATTTTTGCGGTGCCGAAGCAAAGTCCGTTTTCGTTGCACTGCATATTTTCGATTTGCGGATCCTCGCTTTCGCCGCAAATTTGGATCATCTGATGCGACGCCTCGTCCATTTTGGGCTCGCTGCAATGCGAAACGCCTGGCTTTGGCTGCTCAGTGGAGCAGGCGCATACAAACAGCGCTGCGCAGGCAAATAAAATAGCATTTTTCATTTTAAATCCTTTTAAAAAATTTCGTAATTTTATCTTTGCAAAACTGAAATTTTGCGGAATTTAAAGCGTTTCGGATAAATTTAAAGCATCTGCTTTTGCAAATATAAATTTTCTAAATTTCACGTTAGATACGAAGAGGCGGCGTGTAAAGCGAGATAAATTTAATATTTGTGAGCGAGTTTTAAGACGCAGCCCAAATCGTTTTACGGAAAGATAAGATTAAAGGCGCACTTAATCTTATCTATCGTTTTAAAATTTTTTACCGAAAGCCGCTATAATTGCGCCCTTTAAACCAAAATAAGGAGAAAACATGGCAATGACGAATTACATGGAACTTTTGATGGCAAATCAGCCGTGGAATTTGATTTTATTTATGGCGGTGCCGATGGGCTTAGCAGAAGCGATAGTAGCGAGCGAATTTTTTAGCTTGTACCGCGCGAAGGAGGGCTCTTTGGCACTAAAAATCAATAAATGCCTTAGCATCATTCTCGGCGCTTATTTTACGATATTAATCATTTACGTAGCGGTTAAAATTTTGCCCGTCATTCATTTGCGTGGTGCTGCGGACGCCTTAGCTTTGGCGGCATACGTAGCGGCGGCGCTGCCTGCGCTGGTGCTGCTACTTTTGGAGCTCGGAGTTATCGCAAAAGGAGCGGAATTTAGAGCTAGGCTTAAATTTCATTTCTTGGCGCTGATTGTATTTTTGGTGCTAGGACACGTCGCGATGATTTTTGGAATGACCGATCCAGGTGTGAGTGGCATGGATCATTCTATGATGGATCATGGCTCGATGAGTGGGATGAGCCACGATATGGGTTCGATGGAGGGGATGGATCATTCGCATATGAATCATGGCTCGATGGAGAACATGGATCACGGCGGCATGGATCACTCAAAGATGGAGCATTCACATTAACTTTAGCTTGCCCGGCTTGGGCTAAATTTTAAAATTCTATCTCGCCGATAGCGCGGGGTTGATAAATACTTCATGATTTGATTGCCTTTCGTCTGCGAAATGCATATGCAAGCCCCTCTAAAATAGAAATTTTACTGCCTTTTATCTGTCGCCTACGAGGTGGTAAAATTTAATATCAAGCTTATCGCCCCGCCTTTTTATGTTCTTG
>NZ_CALIBB010000059.1 GCF_938045595.1 uncultured Campylobacter sp. | reverse complement strand
TTCTGCTATTTTTGCGAGACAACGGCAAAAACGTCCCCGCGTCGCTGTTATTTTAGCTCGGTAATTTTACGAGTTCGTTTTGTGCGCGGGTAAGAGAGATTGCTTTTAAGTTCTTTGTGGCTATTAAACACAGCCTGCGCGATAAAAATTTAAAGTGCGGATAAAATTTTAACTCGCGCAAATTTGAAATTTCAAAATTTATCGAAAGATCAATACGCGCAAGCGGTAAAATTTAAAAGATTTGCTTGCGTAGTGTGCGCGTAAACGGATTTGGCATTTACGCGATGAAATTTAAAATTTAAACGTAAAGCGTAAGACTTGCTAGCCGAATAAAGTGATGAAATTTTAAAATTTCATACGGCGTTTTGCAAACTGCTTGTTTGGTTCGCTGCGCAAATAAAATTTAGTGGCGATCATTCTTGCTGCCGTTTTGCCGCCATGCAAATTAGCCAAGCTTAGAAATAAAATTCGCGCCTAAATGCGAATACGTAGCCTATGAAATTTAAAATTTTAAAGCTCACTGCAAAAGCCCGCTGCAAGCGCTGCGGCGTTAAATTTAAAGGTTTAAATTCAAACGAAATCAAAATGAGAAATTTAAAATGACGGAAGATTTTTTTAAAAGGGACCCTCTATTTTTGGCGCCTTTGGCGGGCTTTTCGGATCCGCCGCTACGGGGCGTAGTGAAAAAATTCGGCTGCGACGCGACCGTAAGCGAGATGATAAGCGCAAACGCCCTTGTTTTCGAGGGCGAAAAGACGCTAAAGATGCTCGAAAAAAACGCCGCGGAAACCCCATTTTTTGTGCAGATCGCAGGCAGTGATGCGGAAATTATCAAAAAGGCGGTTTTGCTCATCAATAAATTTGACGGCATCGACGGCATCGATCTAAACTGCGGCTGTCCCGTCCCCAAAGTCGTAAAACAGGGCGCCGGCTCGGCACTGCTGCTTGATCTGCCCCGCCTATCGCGCCTAGTTGAGACTATCAAAAAGTATTCGAATAAAAAATTTACGAGCGCGAAGGTGCGGCTGGGCTTCGGCGCCGTGGATATCGAAAATATCGCGCGCGCCGTACAAAGCGCAGGAGCCGATTTTATCGCGATTCATGGCCGCACCAGAGCGGGCGGATACAGCGCGGCGGTGGATTACGGCGCGATCGCAAGAGCCAAATGCGTGCTGCAAATCCCCGTGATCGCAAACGGCGACATAAACTCCGCCAATGCCCCTGCTGTGCGAGGCCTTAGCGGCGCAAACGCGCTGATGATCGGTCGCGCGGTAATCGGCAGGCCGTGGATCTTTCGCGAGATCAAAACGGGCGAGCAGGCAAGCGACGCGCTAAAAAGGGAGGTCGTGCTTTATCATTTCTCCCAAATGCTCGGCCATTACGGTAGCCACGGCGTAGCGATATTTCGCAAGCATCTGCACGAATACTCTAAGGGGCGCGAAAATGCCGCAAGCTTTCGCGAGCAGATCAACCACGTCGCCGCCGAGAGCGAGATGGCGCGGCTGATCGAGGAATTTTTTAGCTAAATTTAGAATTTTAGGAGCCCAGATGATTATTTTAAAAATTATAGCCTGCGCGTTTTCGATGAGTTTTTGCTTCACAAGCGTTTTAATTTTAGTGGATTTGTCAGTAGAGCTATTTTTCGTCGCCTTTAGCGATAGATATGGCTATCTTTCAGAATGGTTGCAGGAAAGGTGTGTATATTTTGTAGTTCTTTGGATATTTTTCTGCGGAATTTGCGCGATACTTGCCGAAAAACTAAAGGATTTTGATAGGCTTGTGAATTTTTTCGTCAATCTGTTTTTGCCGACCGTGGCGATTTGGATAATATCGCCGTTTTTGGGGATAACGATCGCTGCGGTATTTGAATTACATGGAGGCGATATATTAATCGGCATCTGCACGGCTTACGTTTTAGCTCTGATCGTGGTAACCGAAGTCTTAAAACAAGTTTATTCACCTAAAACCTAGCGCGCGAAATTTTAAAATTTAGTGCAGAATTTCGCCTTGAAATTCTTGGTCGCCGCTTACAATCACAGCCCGCGCGTTAAAAGGCGATAGCGTTAAAATTTAAGGAGAAATTATGCAAAATATCTACATCATAGGCGACGTGCATGGCTGCTACAGATCACTTTTGGCGTTAATAGAGCAGCTGCCGCATAAATTTGATAGTAAAATTTGCTTCGTTGGCGATCTGATCGACCGAGGTCCTGCGAGTGCGGATGTGATTGAATTTGTGCGCACTCGCGGATATGACGCGGTGATGGGCAATCACGAAAAGCGCTTTGTGGGCAACGCAAAAACTGCACTAAGGTGCGCAAAGACGGGCAAATTTACGAGCTCAAATGACCTCTACGCATTTTTTAGCCTGGATGAAAGCTGGCTATTTAATAACGGCGGTGAGGCGACGCTAGCGTCGTATTATCGTCACGGAGGCGTGAAGCAATGCAAGGAGCATCTGCGGTTTGTCTCGCGGCTGCCGATTTACCTGGAGTATGATTTGTGCGATGAAAGCGGTCACACGCTCGTCGTATCGCACTCCGCAGTGGGTCGCGCGTGGGGGATTAGACACGATGCAGAGCGCGCGAAAAGCTTCGCCGCTCACGTGCTAAGCGGGCGCGGAGATGATAGCGCGAATGATGGAATTTTTAACGTCTACGGGCACACGCCGGTGAAAAAGCCCGTCATTACGGAATTTAGCGCAAATATCGATCTGGGCTGTGTTTATAAAAAGCACTGGGGCGAAAAGGCGAGGCTTTGCGCACTGGAATTTCCCTCAAAGAAAATTTTCACGCAGGAATGCATAGATTTTTGAGTTCGCATCCAGGCTCGCACGTATTAAAATTTAAATTGCGCAGGCTGTTTGAAAGCGAAATTTTAGAATTTAAAGGCGCGTTCTTGCAGCTCCCGTCGCGCAGTCAGGTCGCGCTGAAATTTTAAATAATATCCCTTAGCTTGCGCGCTTCATACATCCACGCCTCAAGCTCGTCCCAGCGCTCGCCCTCAATCATCTGTACGCAAATTTCGAGCTCGTTTTTAAAAGCGTCGATCGCGCCTAGGAGGTTCGTGCGGTTTTGCTTGAAAATATCGACCCACATCTGCGGCGAGCTCTTGGCGATACGGCTCATGCCCGAGAAGCTGCCGCCGGCTAAATTTATGATGTTGCGGCGATTTTCCTCTTTTAGTACGCTGTTTACGAGCGAGTAGCTGATCGCATGCGGCAGGTGTGAGATGAGCGCCACGTGGTGATCGTGGCTTTTTGCGTCCATAAATACGATCTTCATCCCCGCGAAAGAAAAAATTTCGACCGCGCGCTTGACGTGCGTTTCGTCCGCGCCGTGATCGTCGCAGATGACGACTACCGCGCCGTTTAAAAGCTCTTTAAATGCCGCTTGCGGACCGGAGTTTTCGGTACCAGCCATTGGGTGAGCTGCGATGAAATTTCGTCTGATCTGCGGCGGGCAGCTTTGCAAAATTTTAAATTTCGTGCTTCCCAGATCGATGATTGTCGTTTCGCTTCTGCAGTCGCTTAGTTTTTGCAACGTCTCAATAATTGCCTCCACGGGGATTGCAAGAAAGATCGCGTCGCAGCTTTGCTTCATCTGCTCCAGGCTTAAAATTTCATGCACGAGCCCAAGTCTCAGAGCTTCTTTTTCGTTTTCGCGGTTGATGTCGCAGCCATAGACGGCGCTAATGATTTTGGTGCTTTTTAGACATAGCCCAAGAGAGCCGCCGATGAGACCCAAGCCGATAATTCCTATCTTCATAAAATTCCTTTTTGATATATGTAAGTTTTAATTTTAATGTGGTATTATACGCAAATTATTTTCGTTTTTAGGTAAAATTTTATGAAAAAAAGCGTTTTTTTACTCTTAGTAGGCGGGATTTCCGTGGCGTGCGCCGCGCAGATAAAATCCATTAAATTTGAAGGTCTTAGACATCTTTCTCCACAGGTCGCACAGCAAATTTCAGGACTTAAGGTAGGCGATGAGCTTAACGGCGAAAACACCAATGCTGCGATCTCGAAGCTATTTGAGCAGGGCTATTTCAGCGATGTTTATATTAGTGAACAAGGCGGCGCGGTCACTATCAATATAACCGAAAAGCCGACTATCGCTAAGGTCGAGATCAAAAACGTAGTTACCAATGATCGCGATAAGATAAATGAGCTCATCGGCTTGCGTCCGGGTCAGGTTTACGATGAGGTGGCTGCTAAAAAAGCGGAGACCCGCATCAAGCAATACTACGAAGTCAAGGGCTTTTTTGACACCGTGGTGGAATTTTATCCAAAGCCGATAAACGACGATAAATCGGTCATCTTGCTAACGATTGAGGTAAATCGCGGCGAAAATATCATCATCGATAAGGTAAATTTAGTAGGCGCGGACAAGCTAGACTATGACGATATAGAGCCATCCGTCGCCAATAAAGAACGCGAGATGCTGGGCTGGATGTGGGGCTTTAACGATGGTAAGGTAAAAACCGCCGAGCTTCCTAACGACGCAAATAGAATTCAAGAAGAATATTATAAAAAAGGCTACTTAGACGCGCAGGTTTCGGCGCCACTACTTAATGCCGATATGGATAATTACACTGCCGATCTTACCTACTACATCAGCGAGGGCGAGCAATACACCGTAAGCTCCGTAGATATCGAGTATCCTGCAGATATAATCAAGCTTGATAAAGAAAAAGTTTTGGACGATTTTAAGCTTCAAAAGGGCGATACAATGAATTCCGAGCGTTTGCGCCGCGATATGAATACGCTAGAGACTTTAGTCGCGGATCAGGGATACGCCTATGTGCGCATCGTGCCTAAGACTAAGCAGGACAAAGAAGCTCGCACAGTCGCTATCACGTATCAAGTCATCCCGGAGGATAAAGTCTATATTAGAAACGTAACGATCTCGGGTAACGATAAGACCGAGGATAAGGTCATTCGCCGCGAGATGTATCTGACCGAGGGAAATTTATATAGCAAAACCGACTACAACGATTCGTTAAATTCTTTAAAACGCACGGGGTATTTCGATGAGGTGGAGATTAAAGAAAACCGCGTTTCTAACGATCAGATCGATCTTGAAGTCGCAGTCAAAGAAGCTCCTACAGGCTCTATCACGGGTGGTATCGGATATGGCAGTGAGGATGGAATTTTACTTAGCGGCGGTATCAGCGATCGTAACGTATTTGGCACCGGTCTTCACGGCGCGTTCTCGGTTGAAAAGAGCGACGATCAGCTAAGCGGACGCTTGAGCTTAACCAATCCTAGAGTGTTTGATTCTGAGTATAGCTTGGGCGGATCGATCTTTGCCAACGATTACGACTGGGACGATTACGATGAGAAATCTTACGGATTTTCAATTACGGGCGGTCGCAAGATCGGGCGCAATACCGACGTAAGCCTTACATATTATCTCGAAAAAAGCGAGATTAAGGGCTTAAACGAATATTACGCCAAAGCAGGCTATCTGGATGGTAAGAATTTAAAAAGCTCTATTATCCCGTCTATTACATACAACAGCACCGATGATTATTACTTGCCAAGAAGCGGTATGATCGCAAGTGCTAGCTTAGAATACGCGGGTCTTGGCGGCGATATGGACTACACCAAGGCGCGAGGGTCGTTTAACTACTACTTTGGCTTGCGAGATTATATCGATCACGACATTATCTTTAGATACAAAGCTGCAACGGGCTATATGTGGGAAGGTAATAAAAAGATCCCGATCAACGAAAAGCTGTTCCTAGGCGGAATGAAAAGTATTAGAGGCTACGAAGGTCGCAGTATCCCGAAAAAAGAGATCTGCTTAAACTCAAATAATTGCCGCTATATCGAGACGGGCGGTATGCAGAGCTTCAATAACTCCTTTGAGCTAAGCTTTCCGGTAGTTGATAGGCTTAAAATGCGCTTTGTAACGTTTTTTGACTACGGAATGATCGGCGATCATGACTGGAATGAGGAGGAGCGCTACAGCACGGGTGCCGGTATCGAGTGGATGACGCCGATGGGGCCTTTGCAGTTATACTTCGTTAAGCCGCTTAATAAAAAACCGCACGACGATACAAATAGCTTCGAATTTAGCATCGGCGCTAGATTTAATTAAACGCGGCAATTGCGAACATTAAGGCGTGTGTAGAATTTTCACCGCACGCCTTAAAATTTAATAACGCTCGCAATTCTGACTTTTCTTGTCGCGCTAATTTGGCAATTAAACTATTTTAGGCGGTTTGAGCTAAATTTTAATTGGAATTTCGCTCGGCTTAAGATGAAATTTAAACGCATATCTTGCTTTGAATTTTTTAGAATTTTAGTTATCAAGATAGTTTAAAATTCCATTCGTATGGCAAAATTTTAAGTACAAGAGTTCTAAAAAAATCAATGCAAGCAATTAGCATAATTTAAAGAAATTCTAATATTGAAATTTTAAAGATTACGATATAGACGATAAACGCCGCTTTGTCGCGCGCGGAATTTCACTGCATAGGATCTAGCGCGCCACTGAATTTTAAAGCTCATAAATTTTTGAGATTCTAAAATTGCTAGAATTTAAAATTTTAAATCGCCTCGTAAATCGCTAAACATTTGCGTTAAATTTTGCCTCGCTTTACCGATAATTTAAGTTAAGCTTGTAAAATCGCGCTCTAAAATCATATCAAAGGCTCTTTTATGCGTAGAAATGGCAATGGAACGAAGCTTAAAATTTTAATATTTCTTATTATAATATGCGCTTTGGTTTATGGAATTTTTAGAATTTTCACCTCGCCGAAATTTGAAAAAAATCCTCCGCAAATTGCGTTGGAAAATGAAATTTATTGGAATTTAACTTCGCCTTTAAAGATTAAAATTTCAGACGATACCGGCATTAAGCTCGTTCGCGTTAATTTAAACGACGGAGCCAGCACGATACCGCTACTAAATGAGGAGCTGAACGTTCCGCAAACGACGCTAGAGCTTGCCGTGCAATTTCCTAAAAATTTGATGCTTAATAAAGATAAAAACTACAAGCTCGAGGTTTTTGCAAACGACATTAGCTCGTGGAATTTTGCGCAAGGAAATAAGAGCGTAAAAACGGCAAATATAATAATAGATGACAAAAAGCCCCTCATAAATATCATCAATCAATCCTATAAAATCACCAAAGGCGGTAGCGCTGTAGTTGTATTTTCGGCAAAAGACGAGCGTCTAAACGAAGTCTATGTCAAAACCAACTATGGCAAAATTTTTAAAGCAATTCCTTTTGTAAAAGAGGGCTATTATGCGTCTCTCGTAGCGTGGCCTGCAAATTTAGAGGAATTTCGCGCAGAAGCGGTCGCCACCGATCGTGCAGGCAACGAAAGCATTTCGCAGATCAAATATTTTTATCAGGACAAAAAATATAAAGTCTCTACTATCAAGCTAAATCCGGGCTTCATTAACGGCAAAGTAAGTGATCTGGCTAGCCAATATGCGCAGAATTTTAACTCGATGAGCGATTTGGAGAAATTTAAATTCGTAAACGAAACTCTGCGTAAGAAAAACGGAGATGATCTGCACGCTGCTACTAGCGCGGTGCACGAGGATAGAATAAATGGATTTGAGCTAAAGCCTTTTTATCCGCTTGCTAAAGGCGCAGCGGTAGCAAGCTTTGCCGATCATCGGATATTTTTTATGAACGATGAACAAGTAAGCGAGTCATGGCATATGGGGCTCGATCTAGCAAGCGTCGCAAACGCCGATATCAAAGAGAGCAACTACGGCAAGGTAGTTTTCGCGCAGGAAAACGGAATTTTCGGATTAAATTTAGGAATTTACTACGGCTTTGGATTGTACGGCATCTACGGACACTGCTCGGCGACGCAGTTAAGCGTCGGCAGCGACGTAAAGCCAGGCGATATTCTAGCACAGACAGGCTCAAGCGGCTTTGCTTTCGGAGATCATCTTCATTTTGGTATCGTAGTTCAGGGCGTGGACGTAAGGCCCGAGGAGTGGATGGATCCTAAGTGGATGAAAGATAACATTACCGATGTCTTAGAATCGTCCAAAAAAGTAATAGAAAAAGGTAAGTAAATTTTAAAATTTTCGCTATAATGCGCGGGTTAATGAAAACGAGGATAGAAATGAGACAGACAACGATAGCTAAGAAAGTCCATAACGTCGGCATCGGGCTGCACAAAGGTGAGCCTATCAGACTTACGTTAGAGCCTTTAGAGGCGGGCAGTGGAATCGTATTTTATAGAAGTGATCTTGGCATTAGTTTTAAAGCCGAGCCGAAAAACGTCATAAATACGCAGATGGCAACCGTCGTAGGAAGCGAGAAGGGCTATATATCAACAATAGAGCATCTAATGAGCGCCATTAATGCCTATGGTATCGATAATATCCGTATTATCGTCGATGCTAATGAAATTCCTGTGATGGACGGAAGTTCGGCGAGCTTTTGTATGCTTTTGGACGAAGCGGGAGTAAGAGAGCTCGACGCGAATAAAAAAGCCTTCATCATCAAGCGAGCCGTGGAGATTCGTGAGGGAGATAAGCTCGTACGGCTAAGTCCTAGCAAGAGCCCTAAATTTGATTATACGATTAAATTTAGCCATCCTCTCATCGGCACTCAGCACCATGTTTTTGAATTTAGCAAAAAAGCCTATCTTAAAGAAATTTCGCGCGCCAGAACGTTTGGGTTTTTGAAGGACGTGCAGGCGCTACGCTCCATGGGGCTAGCTCTAGGCGGCAGCTTAGAAAACGCCGTCGTAATCGATGAGAACAAAATTTTAAATCCCGAAGGTTTGCGCTTTGAAAATGAGTTTGTCCGCCATAAAATTTTAGACGCGATCGGCGATTTGGCGCTCGTGGGCGCCCCGATTTTGGGCGATTATACGGCGTTTGCGGGAAGCCACGATTTAAATCATAAACTCACTTTGGCAGTCCTTGCCGACGCTAAAAATTTCGAGCTAGTAGATCTTACCGCCGAGGTTGTGCGCGAATATCAAAAAGTCTTTGCTTAAGGCTGCAAAATCAAAGAAGTTCAAATTTTAATTGCCGCTCTTAGCGCTCCGTGCCTGCTCGGTGTGTATGAAAACGGCGCTAAGATAGCGGAATTTACGAGCGCTGAAGGTGAAAAGGCTGATAAATTTCTGATCTGCAAATTTAGCGAAATTCTAAAAACTTATAAAATCAAAGAGCTCATCTACGCAAATACTCCAGGCAGCTTCATGGGCATGAAGGTAAGCTACGTGATATTGCGCACGCTTAGCATCGCTCTTGATGTGCCGCTGTACGCGATCAGCGGCTTTGAGCTAAGTGGCTTCGGGCCGATCAGGGCGAATAAAAACTTCAGCTACGTTTATGAGAACGGAGAAATCAAAATGAAAAAATGCGCTCCCGCCGCGCTATCTTTACCGCAGGATTTATCGGTTTTAAATAAAAGCGATGATATACTTCCAAATTACATCATAGAAGCGGTTTAGGAGAGAGCTTGATTATAAGGATTCCTGCGACGAGCGCAAATTTAGGCCCCGGTTTCGACGCGCTCGGCCTTAGCCTAGGGCTATTTAACGAAGTAGAGATTACCGAGCAGAAGTTTTTTTGCGTATCGCTTAGCGGCGAGGGTAGCGACAGAGCGTGGTTAAAAAAAGGCAACGCTTTTTTGAATATTTTCAATGAAATTTACAGAAAACTAGGCGGCGGGCAAGAGATAAATTTTAAATTTGCTTTTCACAACAACATCCCGTTTTCGCGCGGGCTGGGCAGCAGCTCGGCCGTGATCGTAGGCGCTATCGCAAGCGCTTATAAAATTTGCGGTTTTGAGATCGATCGCGCTAAAATTTTAAACATGGCTCTAGAATATGAAAACCACCCTGATAATATCGCGCCCGCGACGCTCGGTGGCTTTGTCAGCAGCGTCGTGGACGGCAAGACGGTTCGCACGCAAAAATGCGAAATTTCGCAAGATCTGCAAGCGGTCGTCGTTATCCCCGATACGCCGATGCCTACGAACGAATCGCGCGGCAGGCTGCCTAAGAGCTTTTCGATCAAAGATTGCGTTAGCAACCTCTCGCACGCGGCGTTTCTGACCGCTTGCTTTATGCGGCGCGATTACGACAGCTTGCGTTACGCCTGTATCGATAAGATGCACGAACAGATGCGCATGGGCGTGCTTCCGCAGCTTTTTGGGGTGCGCGAGATCGCCTATGATAACGGCGCGCTTATGAGCTCGCTCTCGGGAAGCGGCTCAAGCTTTTTAAATTTAGCCTATAGATCCGACGCCGCAAAGCTTAAAGCCTGCCTTAGCGAAAATTTTAAAAACTTCCGCGTCGAAATTTTAGAGATCGACAACGGCGGCTTTAATATTGACTAAGAAAAATAAAGATATAATCGCATGAGCGAACCGATTAGGATGTGCGTTATTTGCAGGGGGCGCTTCGCCAAGCGCGAACTCCACGCCTTTTTGCAAAATTTTAAAAATATAAGCTCAAACAGACAATTTTATATTTGCGACGGTTGCATAAATCAAAAAGAGAAAATTTCAAAATATCTATCTAAATTTGCGTCTAGCGCAGATTTGGGACATATCAAGGAGAGGGTTTTAAATGGGTGTTCTGATTAAAGATATCGCGGACGAGCTTGGATACGCAAGCAAAGAGATAATCGAAAAAGCGCAGGAGATGGGCTTTAAGAGGGTAAAAACCGCGTCGAATAAAGTAAGCGAAGAGGAAGCTGCCGCTATTTACGATTATATCCAGACGGGAATTTTGCCGGGGAAAAAGTCAAAGCCCGCAAAGAAAAGCTCCGAAAAAGCGCAAGAAGACGAGAATAAGCCCGCTAAAAAACAGAGTGAAACTAAAAAAACCGCTAAAAAAGAGAGCCCTAAAAAGGCGGAAAGCTTAAAAGCTTCCGAATCCAAAGAGTCAGCGCAGAGCGCCAAAGAGCCTAGCGATGAAAAAGCGCGTACGCAAGAGCCTGAGATAAAAACCGAAAAATCTCAAAATCAAAAAGAAGAAATTTCCTCCACCCCGCAGGAGAAAGAGGAGAAGCAAAACGCCGCTTCAAAGCCTGCTTCGGTGCAGATAAACAGCGGCGATAGCATCGCTAGCGAGAGCCTGCAAAAGCGCCGCGGCTTAGTCATCGTAAAAAAGAAAAAGGAAGTTCAGGTCCCGGCGGCACAAAATAGGACCGAGCCTAGGCGCGAAAAGATGAGCGCGAGCTTGGAGGCGATCTTTTCAAATGCCGAACTAAATTTGAAAAAGAAAAAGATCGAAAAGAAAAAAGCTCCCGCCGCTAAAAAAGAGGACGCCCTTAAAATTGACATCATTCCTGATCACGAGATGGCGGATATCGTCATCGAGGACGAAGACGTCGTGGTAATGCCCGATTTCACTGTCAAACCGATCCAAACCGAAAACCGCACCAAAAGTAAAAACCAACCCAATATTTATCGCGCCTCGCAAAATCAAATTTTTAGCAGCGAAGGTGGCATAAGTCGCGGCGGTCGCAAAAAGCATAAAAAAGCCCCTCGCGAGCAGGGTAGCGAAATCGTAAGCTCTGTAAATATACCAAAAGAGATCCGCGTCTATGAGTTCGCCGATAAGATCAAAAAGCAGCCTAGCGAGATCATCGGCAAGTTATTTGCGCTTGGAATGATGACGACGAAAAACGACTTTTTGGACGAGGACGCGATAGAAATTTTAGCAAGCGAGTTCGGTATCGAGGTAAATATCATCGATGAGGCGCAGGAGTTTGACTACATCAAAGCTTACGAGGATAGCGAAGGCGAAGAAAATTTAATCGCCAGAGCGCCCGTCATCACCATTATGGGACACGTCGATCACGGCAAAACGAGCCTGCTCGATTATATCCGAAACTCTCGCGTCGCAAGCGGCGAAGCGGGCGGCATCACGCAGCACGTAGGCGCGTATATGGTCGAGAAAAACGGCAGGAAGATCACCTTCATCGACACCCCGGGCCATGAGGCCTTTACTTCGATGAGAGCGCGCGGGGCCGAGGTTACCGATATCGTAATCATCGTAGTGGCTGCAGACGACGGCGTCAAGCCTCAGACTAAGGAGGCCATAGCGCACGCCAAGGCGGCAAACGTGCCGATCATCATCGCGATAAACAAGATGGACAAGCCTAATGCCAATCCCGATCTCGTAAAAACTGGGCTTGCAGAGCTTGATATCATGCCTACCGAGTGGGGCGGCAGCTACGAGTTCGTGCCGATCTCCGCAAAAACAGGCGACGGGATCGAAAATTTATTAGAGATCGTGCTTTTGCAAGCCGATCTTTTGGAGCTCAAAGCCGATCCTAGCAAGCAGGCTAAGGCAACCATCATCGAAAGCTCCCTTCAAAAAGGCCGCGGCGCCGTTGCTACTGTCATCGTGCAAAACGGCACTCTACGCGTTGGAGACACCGTCGTAGCGGGCATCGCATATGGTAAGGTGCGCGCGCTTAGCGACGATAAGGGTAGGGCGTTAAAGCAAATTTTACCGGGCGAATGCGGCGTCATCATAGGCCTTAGCGAGGTTCCGGGCGCGGGCGAGACGCTGATCGGCGTTTCAAGCGATAAAGAAGCGCGCGAGTACGCGAGCAAAATTTACGAGCATCAGCGCCAAAAAGAGCTTAGCAAATCGACCAAGGTCACCATCGACGAGCTAAGCGCCAAGATCGCCGAAGGCTCGCTAAAAAGCCTACCCGTGATCATCAAAGCTGACGTTGCGGGCTCGCTGGAGGCTATCAAAGCAAGCCTTGAGAAGCTCCGCAACGACGAAGTCAAGGTCGATATCATCCACAGCGGCATCGGCGGTATCACGCAAAACGACATCGCCTTAGCAAGCGCCAGCGAAAACTGCGTGATCTTGGGCTTCAACGTCCGTCCTACGGGCGAGATCAAAGAGCTTGCCAAGGAGCGCGGCGCGCAGATTAAGACCTACAACGTCATCTACAATCTCATTGACGATATCAAGGCGCTTTTGGGCGGTCTTATGAGCCCGATCATCAGCGAGGAGGCCTTGGGTCAAGCCGAGATCCGCCAGGTCATCAACGTGCCTAAGATCGGGCAGATCGCGGGCTGCATGGTTACCGACGGGCTCATCGCTCGCGGCGCGAAGATCCGCGTCATCAGAGAGGGCGTCATCGTTTTCGAGGGCAACGTCAGCTCGCTCAAGCGCTTCAAAGACGACGCCAAGGAAGTCGCCAAAGGCTTCGAGTGCGGCGTAGGCATCGAGGGCTACGACGATATGCGCGTGGGCGATTTTATCGAAAGTTACAAGCAAAAAGAGGAGCAGGCTACGATCGATTAATGCTCGCGGAATTCCGCGCGGGCATTGACTTCGTTTGCGCAGCTTGCGGCTAAATTTAAGCCTCGATCGCGCTTTTAAATTTTATGCTCGTAAAATTTGGGCGTGAAATTTCGTCTTTTAAATTTAGCGGCGGAATGCGCGAGCAAGGCTTTAAATTTTGTCGGTTTCTGCGCGAGGCTTTGTCGCGTAGCGCTAGTTTTGAAATTTTAATGTTTAGACTTTTCTTGCAGTGCGTCTTTGCGATCAAATTTTATTTTATGCCGCTTGCAGGTTGCGAATTTTCCGCGCGACTTAAATTTTAAATTTAATCGCAAAGTTGAAATTTAAAGGCGGTAAAATTTAGATTTCGCGCAGCATCGAAGCGTTTTTAAAATTTAAGATAAATTCTAAATCGGCGCAGTGCGGCAAAACAGCGACGCGGAGAATAGCGCGGCGCAGGTAGCGCAAAATAAAGCCGCAACGGCGCGAGGCTCTGTAGCGGGCGCCGAACGGACAGCGCGGTGGTGATATAGCGTGCCGTGGCGAGCAGAATACGGCGTAGAATAGAACTGCGCCTTACGTGGAAATATTTTTGCGGTAGCGGTGCGGCTATGCGATGAGATTCTGTACGTAAGCCATGAAATTCTTGCGCGATCTGCGTTTAAAATTTAAGCGCAAAAGCGGGCGGGCTAGAATTTAAAAGCAAAATTTCAAAGTCGAGCTCGCTTTTTAAAATTTAAAAGCGAAATTCTAAAAAGCGCGGCGTCGCTTGCAATACCTGCGCGCAGCAAACCGCTCAGAATTTAAATGTACGCTCCGGCGCATCGCAAGCCGTGTCAAATTTAAACAGACCGCGTCGCCGCAATACGGATATTTCGCCATGCCGAAGCGAGATAAAATTCTGTGCCGTCGTGAGACGGACGCGAGATAGAATTCTATGCCGCCGCGAGACGGACGCTCCGCTGCGACAAAGCAATAAAATTCCGTCATCGCAAGACGTAAAATAAAATTCCATCGCCGTATAATCTGCGGCGATTTAAGATAGCGAGGTAAAGATGAATCCGACCGAACTCAGAAGACTGCGCACGCAAAGCGTGCTAAAGCAGCTCATCCCCGAAGCGCTCGCGAGCCTTGAGGACGAGCTTTTGCGCGGGCTGTGCGTCACCGACGTGGAGTGCAAGCGCGGGCGCTACGACGCGTTTGTGTATCTGGATAAAAACGCCTTCGACGAGCGCGAGCAGGAATTCGTGCTCGAAAAGCTCGGCCGCGTGGCGAGATATTTGCAAAACTTCTGCGCCGAGGCGGAGGGCTGGTACCGCTGCCCCGCGTTTCACTTCAAATTTGACGACCGCTTGGAGTATCAAAACAAAATGGACGATCTTTTTGACAAAATAGAGGAGGAGCTG
This sequence comes from uncultured Campylobacter sp., assembly GCF_938045595.1. GTDB lineage: Bacteria > Campylobacterota > Campylobacteria > Campylobacterales > Campylobacteraceae > Campylobacter_B. The sequence continues at coordinate 3,179 of NZ_CALIBB010000059.1, read as the reverse complement.
CGCAAAAATGGTTGATTTAGAGGCTTTTGCGCGCGAGTGCGGCGTGCAGCTTTACGACGTGGAGACGGTGAGCGAAAACGGCAAAACGATCTATCGCATCAGTATCACGAAAGCGGGCGGCGTGGGCCTAGACGACTGCGAGCGGCTATCGCGGCTGCTTTCGCCGATTTTCGACGTGGAGCCGCCGCTTGAGGGCGAATGGACGCTGGAGGTCGGCTCGCCCGGGCTTGAGCGCAAGCTAAGCAAGCCGCAGCATTTCGCAAACTCTGTGGGCGAGCTGGTGCGCCTAAGCTGCACGGACGGGCAGAAGCTAAGCGGCGAGGTGCTAGACTGCGAAGGCGGCGTGCTTAGGCTGCGCACGGACGGCGGCGAGGTAAGCGTGCGACTTGACGAGATCAAAAAGGCGCGAACCTACGTGCAGTGGTAGCGGCGCGTATTTTTAAAATTTTGCATGTAGGGCTTTGGGGTATGGTGTTTGAGAAGCGTAGACTTAAATTTTAAGCTAAAGCGGCGAGGCTAATTTGGATTTGCCTTGCTTTTTGCGCGCTTTTAATTATTGCGTCTATCGCGAGCGATGTACGGCTCGCGGCATCTCGCCTCGCTTTTTAATTTAGCGCGCGATATTCGGTGTGGCTTTCAAAAAACACATGCTGCGCGCAAGTCTTTCGCATTGAGCTTGATCGTATCGCACGAAAGCATTTTCGCGTTGCAATTGATCGCATGCGTACCGCGGCGAAACGCCGTTTCGCTAAGCTTTTTGCGGCTTAGGTTTGCGATTGTCGGCATCGGTACGAATGTGCGGCTACGGGCGGAGTGAAATTCGATAAATATTAGCCTTTCGCGCGGACGTGCCCGCAGCACGCCTTGTTGCGTCGCATGGGCACGCGAAGCATGTTAAATTTGGATTTTTTAAAATTTGCCGCTGTCGGTCGCTTTTGATCTCTTGCGGTGCTCGGCGCAAAATTTTAAAATTCCGATGCCGCTCGCCTGTTTTGAAATTTCAAATCGCGCCGATAAAAAGTAATTTTTCACGCCGCCGGGCGGCGCTTTGAAATTTCAGATCGTATCGCTAAAAAGCAAGCTTCGCGGCGATTGCTGCTGCGCAAATTTTTAATTTCCATGCCGCGCGTGCTGTTTTGAAATTTCACACTGCACCGCTAAAAGATAAGTTTTGCGTGACGATTGCGCGTTGTTTTGGAATTTCGCGTCGCGCCCGAAAGCGACTAAATTTAAAATTTACGCGCTGTTTTGACGCGGTAAAATTTCAAACCTTTTGCTGCAAAGCAGAATTTTAAATTTTACGCCTTGCCATAAATTTAGATTTTACCGTCCGCACCAGAATATTGCGCCTGCGAGTTTATGGCGTCTGCATTGTGAATTGCATCTGCAAGCACGACTTAATTTCAAAATTTCATCAATAAAACGTTTTATAGAATTTCGCCAGTCCCGCTTTAGCGATAAAATTCCACGCTGGAATTCCGCCCATAAAATTTACATTTTAAAACTCTGCGGGCGGAGGTTCGCGCGCCGTCCATCAGATAATTAAAATTCCGCCAAGCGGCGCGGATATTTGCGGCTACGAAGCGGAGATGCCGATTGTGGCTAGCAGCACGGGCGAGGTCATGAGCCCCACGATCGTAAGGATCCACGCTAATATCGCTATTACGAGCGAGGCTTGCTTTTTGACGGCTTGATAGGTCGCGGCGATCGCGCACAAAAACGCAAGCGGAACAAAGACGATCCCTAGAAAAAAGATCCCTAAAATCGCAAAGACTATGGAGAGTATCCCAAGCACGTTTGATTGGGGTTGAACGGTCGGTTGTTCAGACATTTTAATCCTTTGAAAAAAATTATGTAATTCTACCCCCCCCCTGAATTTGAGCTGAAATTAAGCCGCGCCTTTTGGGGCCGTATATTCACGCTCGATTGCGATTTTGCCATGGCGCCTATTAAAATTTTACTTCGCAAAGCCGGCCTCTCCGCGCTATTGGCAGACGCTCTTTTGCACGATAAGCGTAAAATTTTGTGCCGTTCGCGCGCGAAACGGACGCCACAAAATTTGCGATTTAGGATAAAATTCTAAAACCTGTGGTAAGATTTCGCAGTTTCGTATCTACGCGGAATTTCTCTCAGGCACATACGGCGCGCGACTTGTAAGCTCCGATAAATTTGGCGTTTAAAGCAAGCTTGGCTCTTGCAAGTGGGCTAAGTGCGAGCCGGCGCTATCCAGTACAGCAAGGATGAGCGCAGGTGGGCTAGCCGGTTTGCGCCCGAGGCGCGATTTGCTGGGAGTAGGCGAGTTCTCCGCTCTGCCGTAATTTTGCTAAGCAATCGCGGCGAAGCGGGACAATTTAAATTTTGGATTTTGTATGAACGACGAATTTTACATGGATTTGGCGCTGCGGGCTGCGTGGCGCTATCAGGCTCTGACGCTACCCAACCCCGCCGTGGGCTGCGTGCTTCTGGATAAGAGCGGCAGGGTTCTTGGCATAGGCGCACACAAAAAGGCGGGCTTTTTGCATGCCGAGGCAAACGCCGTTTTCGCCGCGCTGTGCGATCTGGACGCAAATTTCGCGCAGGATTTCGCTTGCGAATACGCCCGCAAATTCGGCGTTAAATTTCAAAACCTAGAAGCCCTAAAAAGCGCGCTTTTGCAGCCGAGCTTCACCTATGATTTTATCTTAAACCGCCACGGCGGGCTTTTGCGCGGCGCTTGCGCCTACGTCACGCTCGAGCCCTGCGCACACCGCGGCAAGACCCCGTCTTGCGCCGAGCTTTTGGCACAGCTCGGGCTATCGCGCGTGGTAATCGGCGCGCGCGATACGAACGCGCAGGCTGCGGGCGGCGCGGAAATTTTACGCCGCAGGGGCATAGAGGTGAAATTTGACGTTTGCCGTGCCGCGGCGACGGAGCTTGCGGAGCCGTTTTATCTGGCGCGCGAGGGCGGCTTTTGCTTCATCAAAATCAACGCCACGCTAAACGGCGCGGTGCATGGGCGGATCGGCAGCGAGAAGCAGCGCGCGTTCGTGCACGAGCTGCGCGGCGTGTGCGACTACGTGGGCGTGGGCGGTCAGACCGTGCGCGCCGATAGGCCGACGCTGGACGTGCGTGCGGCTAAATTTGACGAAATTAGCGCTTTGGCAAGTAGCGCCGATAAGCGGGTACTAGACGCGTGTGTC
>NZ_CALIBB010000058.1 GCF_938045595.1 uncultured Campylobacter sp. | reverse complement strand
CGCTTTGTCTATGTCCCGCTGGCGCTACTTTTATGCATAATCGCGCTTAATATGCATATTTCGTTTTAAACTCATCGCGTTGCATTTATGAAAATGCAACGACTGGCAAGATACGGCAAAGAAGGCGAAATAGGGTAGAATTTTAAAATTCTACCTAATAACGAACTTAAAAATTTAAATGGTCAAAACGACTTTAAATTTTAATACGTTATGAGAATAAAGCGTTATAACGTGCCAAAATTTTACAAAATAGGGGATTTATGAGAGATTACGATAAAGAGCCATTGATCATAAACGATTACACCGTCTATCATGTATTTTCCTGGAGCATATTTACTTGCATATTGGGTTTTTCGCTTTTGGGTTATGATCTGATTACGACTGGCACTACGGGAAAATTTAGCGCTTTCGGTATCGTTTCTTTAATTTTTGTGACATATTCTTTCATACGGCTAAGAATTTCGGCGGAGCAAAATTTTTCTAAAAATCCGAGCTATTTTTATTTTTCAAACAGCCTGATCCGCTACGTCGAAAATATAGATATGAAAGATAGCATAATTTCCGAAACCAAAATAGCCCCCGATCCGTCCGCAAATATATCTAGCGTTCATTTCTGCGTAGTATGCGAACTAGAAAACTCTTACGGCAGGTTCCATTATTTAAGCTCGTATGAGTTATATAGATATTCAAGCATAGGCGTTCATATAGGCAAACTTGCTCTTTATATAAAGCATCTAATGCTATATTTAATATTTGCTCTGCCGTATAAAATTTACAAGCTCAAAAAGAGCTCGGAGCCCCTTTGGCTGTTAAAAAGAAATTTTGTCGTTAAATTTAACAACAGAAATTACTTTTTAATAAATGCCGTATCTACAAAAGAGTATTATGAGCTGCTGCAATATTTCAAGGCGCTAAACGTAAAAATAGAAGATCGGACCGACTTTATACCGCAGGCTCAAAACAGCGGCTATTTCACCGATAAAAACGAAATTTACAGCGACGATTTTAGCGATACGCAAATTCCGAAGAAAAATTTTAAATGGAAGCTTAGGCGGTTTTTTAGTTTGGATTGAAATTCTAGCCCAAACGGCAAGTTCTTAAATTTAGCGAGAATTTCACGAGCAAATAGGGCGAAGCGGGGCA
>NZ_CALIBB010000057.1 GCF_938045595.1 uncultured Campylobacter sp. | reverse complement strand
CCTATTTTTCCTAAATCCTTGCACATTTGCGCATTGCCGTCTTTGCAGCCCAGCTTTAAATACCGCCTCAAATATAAAATTTGCTCTTTCTCCTCCTCGCTCATATCAAGCACCCATTTGCATGCTTGTTTTATTGCGAGTATAAAAAATAGCGCTTTCATTTCAGCCTTCGTAAACAATATAAATTTAAATCAGAAAGCGACGTAAATTTTATCTCTTTGCTATCGGCTACGCTTTTGTTGGGTTCTGCCGCGGCTTGCGTTATTAAAGGCGCCAAAATTGCTGGATAAAATTCTTTCATTATCGCTCTTTGCCCTTCTTTGGATTTGCCATCTTTTACTCCTTTGTTGAATTTGCGTTGTATTTATCAGTTATTTCTTCAAATGCTTCTATCGCACACTTTACAGGATCGTGTTCCTCCTCATCTCGTAAGCAGTTTTCTAAAGCTACCTTTAACGCGCAAGACTTTAGTTTAAATATTCTTTCTTCTTCCAAGCGTTCTGAATACTTTTCGCAAGCTATAGTGTAGTTCATTACAGCCTTTTTAATGTTGCCTCTTAAACCTATATCATGAATTCCGAGGTTAAAACAAGAGGCTGCGATACCCGCCTTGCAGGATTTTTCTAAGGGCACAAAAGCCGCTTCGCGCATACCGAGTTCAATACCCAATATAGAACCAAGATCCGAGCATCTGGTCATATCTCCGCTATCACATTTTTTAGATAAAATTTCTATTAGTTTAGTACACGAGCTATATTTGCCGTTTCCTTTATCGCATTCGTTATAAAGATTTTCCTCTTCAGCCGTAGGCTTACCAGCCATTACGATAGAAGCTAAAAATATCATAGAATAAAATACAAAATTAATTTTCCCCATACAATTTCCTTTCGACACCTTCAAAAATAATTTTACCTTTTTTTATAGGGTTACACTCTTTGTCTTTTAGGCAGGCTTTTAGTTCCTCGATATTTTTGCAAACTATATCTCTATCTTTAAGATCGCTATTACAAACTTTTTCAAGACTTTTAATTGCTGCTTGCATATTACCGTTTAGATATATATTTATTAGCGTACCCAATATAAAACAGTGATATGTACTATCAGCATCACACAGCTTAATCAGATATTTCGTAGCTTCCTCTACTCTGCGTAATGATAGTAAAAGCTCACTCTGTGTAGCACATGAGCGCATATTACCATCCTCGCACTCTTTAGATAAAATTTCAACGAGTTTATTGCACGAACTATATTTTCCGTCACCGTAATCGCAGGATTTCAAAAGCACTCTTTGTTCTTCGTTCTTTAAATCCTCTAACTTTATCAATTTTGCCGCAGCAGGAATCGATACAAATGTCATTATAAATGCAAGTAGCCAAATTTTAAGATAGAATTTTTTCATTGTCGCTCTTTGCCCCTCTTTGGATTTGCCATCTTTTACTCCTTGATTGAATTTTCATTTTCATGGTATTCTTGATAAATTTTCCCGTATGCCTTTCTAGCACATTTTACAGGATCACGATCTTTGCTGTCGCGTAAACAGCCGTCTAGAGCTTCTCTTAGTTCGCAAGATTTTAACTTAAGTAGTTTTTTCTCATCGGTAAATCTTTCGCAAGCTATAACATAGCTACTAAAAGCCCTTTCAATATTACCTCTTCTCATAATGTCAAATATTCCCAGATTGTAGCAGGACTCGGCTACGCCTGCCTTGCAAGATTTATCTAATGGCGCAACCGAGGCTTCACGCATACCCAGTTCAAAGCCCATAATATAACCCACATCGGCGCACCCGATCATATCTCCGCTATCGCATTTTTCGGATAAAATTTTTATTAGCTTAGTGCACGAGCTATATTTG
>NZ_CALIBB010000056.1 GCF_938045595.1 uncultured Campylobacter sp. | reverse complement strand
AGCCTTGGTTCTAAAATTTTAAATTTCACAGCGTTTCTCCTTGGTCCTTTCCAAATTTAACGTCTTCTCCAATCCTCTTTTTTACGCTGAATTCAAATTCGACCTGCTTAAATGCGCCCTCTATGCTTTTATGAAATTCCCTATACACAATCAAATTAAAATTCTCATTTGGACACCCGCCCAGGGCCAATGGCTGGATAATATATAAAATCATCTCCATTTCTGGCGCGATAATTAGTGATATATCGGATCGCCACTTCGAATGCATCGTCATCTTCTGCTTTAATACTCCAGCCGTCGTATGTGATGATGGGCTCATTGCCGCTTAGGCGATATACATCCCCTCCGACGATAAGCATATCTCTATCTCTTGCGATTTTTAGTACCTCCATTACATCGTCAAATCTCCAAGCTATAGCATAAATTCCGTACTCCTCTCTTAGGCGTATACCACGCTCTAGCAGATCCTGCGGTACGATATTTACGTAATCCTCATCTATAAATGACATAATTCGCTCCTTTTAAGTATAAGATTATTGCCATTGCCATTTTTCTATATCGTATTTCTCTACGAAAACCCCCAATACAAAAAAGCTCCTAATAAAACCCCCATTTTTTCAGAAGTAAATTATACTACAAACAAAAATAAAAGGAAAGAGAAATAATCGAAATATAAGATAAGCACCTATATACGGGAATTAAAGAGGAGTGAAAGGAAGCGATTGGAACTTAAAGATAGCTTAATTGGTGGAGGTGTGCGGGATTGAACCGCAGTCCGAAAACAAACGACCAAAGCCTCTACATGTTTAGCAAAAGTGAAGTTCTCGCGCAGGCTCGCTCACTTTCCAAAACGACCGCCGGCGCAAAGACTAGGATTTCACCCTACGGCTCGTCACGCCGCAGAGCTACGCTATCGCAGATTACCCGCCGCCGCGCTTAGATAGTATCGGCGCAGAGCAGGGCTCGACTGGACTTACGCAGCTTTAGCGTAAGCAGGAGCAAATTTAACGTTGTTTGCGTTTAAATTTAGTTTGGATTTTATACGCTGTATCCAAAGCGACATGCAGCCTTGACCCATCCGTTCCCGTCGAAGCCAAGTCACCCCCGAAAGAATGCGCGCGCATTTTACTTTAAAATTTTATAAATGTCAAATTCGGCTTATGTTAAAATTGCATCGAAATTTTAACCGAGCAAAGGAGTCAAAATGTCAAAAATCACGCTTTCTAAATTATACGAGATGAAAAAATCCGGCGAGAAGATCGTGATGATCACCGCCTACGACGCGCTTTTTGCTAAAATTTTCGACGACGAGGTTGATATGGTGCTCGTAGGCGACAGCCTAAATATGAGCTTCGGCGGGCACTCCGAGACCCTGGGCGCAAGCGTAGAGCAGATGATATATCATGCACGTGCCGTAAGACGGGGGCTAAAGCGGGCGTATATGGTCGTGGACATGCCGTTTTGCTCGTGCGCGACGCCAGAGCTTGCGCTACAAAACTGCGCCAAAGTCTATGAGAGTACCGGCTGCGACGCTGTCAAAATCGAAGGCGGCGCTCATATGGCAGATACCGTGGCGCTGCTTAATCGAAACGGTATCGCCGTGATGAGCCACATCGGGCTAAAGCCGCAGTTTTCGCGCTTTACGGGCGGCTACAAGGTAAGCGGACGCGGAGAGGAGGGTGCGCGCGAGGTCTTAAGCGACGCCAGAGCGCTTGCCGAGGCGGGTGCGGTGCTGCTGCTGGTGGAGGGGACGATTTCTGCAGTCGCAAATCAAGTAGCGCTCGGCACCGACGTGCCCGTTATCGGCATCGGCGCTGGCGCGGGCATAGACGGACAGGTGCTTGTGTGGAGCGATATGTGCGGATTTTTCACGGAGTTTCGGCCAAAATTCGTTAAGCGCTATTTAGACGGCGCCGAGCTGGTAAAAGGCGCGGTGCGCGAATACGCGCGCGAAGTCAAGGAGAAGAGCTTTCCGAGCGAGGAGTTTGAATATAAGCAGTAGCGGGATTTTAGGTCGGAATTTTAAAAATTTATATCCTAAAATCAATAAATAAAAGGAGCATAGATGAAAGTCAAAGCAGCTAACGACAAAACTTTAAAAGTATTTAAAAGCGGCAACTCCTTAGCGCTGCGTATCCCGAAATATCTAAATTTGGAGGGCGTTAAGGAGCTTGCGATAAAAGAGCTTAGCGATACCGAAATAACGCTTAGCATCCCCAAACGTAGCGGCAAGTGGGATGGATTGCTTGCGACGCTGGCAAAATTTAAAGACGCTGAGATCAAGCGCGGCAAACAGATCCCGAGCGAGCGCGAGTTTGGATTCGATAAATGATCGTTTTAGATATGAATATTTGTATATATTTGATAAATAACGACGAAAAATACGCTCCTAAAATACTCGATTGTCTGACAAAACATCTAAGATCGGATATTTTTATCTCGCTTGTTACCGTTGCCGAGCTGAGATTTGGTGCATAAAATTCCAAGCGCAAAGAGTTAAATTTACGGCTAATAGACGAGTTTATCTCAAATTTTAATATTTTGCCATTTGGCATGCGTGATGCTCAGGCATATGGTGCAGTGCGCCGCGAGCTAACGGCGGCTAATCGTAAAATAGGAGATATGGATATGTTGATCGCTGCGAATGTATTATCGCGCGGTTGCACGCTCGTTACGAATAACGAAAAAGATTTTAAAAATATAAGCGGGCTTAAAATAGAAAATTGGATGTAAATTTTAAATTTTAAAATTTACGCTGCACGGCGGGCGTTTAAATTTTGCTCTCGCCGCAAATTAGCCGTCAGACCTAAGCGGCTAATAAAATTTAAGGAGAAAATTT
>NZ_CALIBB010000055.1 GCF_938045595.1 uncultured Campylobacter sp. | reverse complement strand
AAATGAGCTCATACTCAAATGCGAAAAAGCGCACCTCGCGCCCGATCTGCTCGCGCTGTTTTCCAAAAGCGGCTTTAGCGGCGAGCTGCGAAGCCTAAAAAGCGATAAAATTTTACTCTTTTCGCTCGAGGATTTTAAAATTTTACTTTGAATACGGACGTAAAATCAATGATTATAAGGGAATTATCATGAAAAATAGGGTCTTGGCAGCATCGTTAGGCGTGCTTTTGAGCTTAAGCTTGGCTGGATGCGATAGGGGAGAAATAGAGGATATTCAAACGGAGGATTTTTATGCCGCCAATCCGGATAAAGCAAAAAGCGTCTCCGAGGCGTGCGCCCTAGCCGATCTATCCAAAGAATCGGCAGAGATTTACGACAACTGCGAACGAGCCGCGATGGCGTATTTCAAAATCTTCTATAAAAATATGATGCAAGCGGCATCAAGGCAAGAGGTAAAGGCGCAAGATGAAAAACAAAAAGCTATGTGCGAGCGCAAAGAGGTGCGAAATACGGAATTCGACGTGGAATGCTTTCTGTTTCTAGCCGTCACGGGTTTGCCGATAAACTCTACAGCGCCTAAAAATAGGCTGACTTATCTACTGGAGGAATGCAGAAATGATACAATCAGCCCGAAATGTAGGCTTTTAAGAAAGGAGATAAAGTTTCTCAAGGAAGACCTTAGAATGAGCAAAGAAGAGGTCTACGAGGCATTATCGAAAAAATTGCAAATCGTGATAAAAGACTATATTGATTTTTACGTATCGCAAGGTAGATTCGATGAAAATCCAAACAAGATAACAAGCATGACGGTCGAGCAGATAGCTCCAAACTCGATTAGCATAGGCACGACGAGCTATGTCAGCTGCTTTACTATAACCACAATCAATACAGGCAAAAACGCTAGTTTGGAGATACGAAAAGGCGCAAGCCAAAATGACGAATTCTGCATGGAAACATATAAATTGCCCGAAGTTGCAAAAATTCTAAATGAAAACGGCGGTGTTATTAGGCTTAGATAGCAAAATTTTATATTTTCAAATTTGATTACAAAGTCTTAAGAGTTTAAATTTAAAAACTGAAATTCCGCCGCTTGAAATTTTAAAGCGGCGGAATTTTGTGAAATTTCAGCTCGCGCAGGCGGCTTGTACTACCGCGAGCAAACTCGCGCTGTCCGCGCACAAACCCCGCGCCCTAAATTCCGCAAATTTAGACTATTTTTTCACCTTGATCACGTATGGCACCGATTTGATCACGCCTTTTGAAAACAGCGTCTTGGTGTCCGCATATACGGCGTCAAGCTCGGCTTTTGAGACG
>NZ_CALIBB010000054.1 GCF_938045595.1 uncultured Campylobacter sp. | reverse complement strand
AGCGCCGATATCTCGCAGTTTACAGCCGATCTGCTTTCATAAATTTTTAGAATTTCACCCTCTTTATATAGCCCTGCAGAACCCACGAAAATGATCTCGCTCGGCAATGCATTTAAAATTTTATCGGGATTTTGAGATAAATTCGCCTTTCTCGAGGCGGACGGATTTGCTAAATTTAGCTCATTGTCCGCTTGCGAGTGCGTCGCAAAAGGCGCCAGAGCCGCTAAATCCGCCGCCCGCTCATCCGCAAAATCGCGCTCATATTTAGCGTAAAAGCCTGCCATAGCGCGCTTTTGCAAAAATGCCGTCAGATTTATGCTCATATCGATTAGCCCCACGCCCATAGGTAGCGCGAATGGAAATACTTCGTTTCGTCCCGCCGAGATTATCATTTGCGTATCGCACCTTTGTTATTTTTATCTAATCATAGCCAAATATCAATAAATTTAAGGCTAAATTTTAAAATTCGGCGCGGTAAAATAGCGAATAAATTAAAAATAAATTTAAGCAAATTCTCAGGGGGGGGTATTATTGAGACTAAAATTTAAATAAGGAGAGCGTATGGATAAATATGAAAAATTTGTGTTGTCGTTCTTTACGGGAATATTATCGAGTGCTTTGACTACGTTATTTATAAATGGGATTGGTGCCAATACTTTGAGTTCTTTGGTATTGATCGTTTTAAGCGCTATCTCTATTTTTGGCATTTCTTGTATATTTTTTGTAACCAATAAAAGAGAAGAAAGAGAAAAACAAGAGCAAGAAATTAAAAATGAGCAAAAGCACAAACATACTATATTTTATTACTATGAAATTTAAATTTTTAAAGGAGAAAAAATGAAAAAAATTATTTTAAGTTTAGTCGCTTTTGTGTCTTTAGTGTTTGCAGATACCGATTATAATTTTGCTACAGAACTCGAAAAAAAATGCACAAGTATCGGCACAACAAATGAATGCTATGGTGCTGGATTAATATATCACTACGGTGCAGAGGGAGTAAAATTGAATTATGATAAGGCCCTAAAATTCTTTAAAAAAGCATGCGAAGCAAAAGAAGATAGTAAGGAGAAATTTAGTAGTTGCTTTCAGTTGGGACTCATGTATGAAAATGGACGCGGAACGAAACAAAACTACAAAAAAGCGATGGAACTATATACAAAAGCATGCAATGAATATAAAAATGACGGCGATTGCTTTGGGCTTGCTTATGCGTATGAATATGGGATTGGCGTAAAACA
>NZ_CALIBB010000053.1 GCF_938045595.1 uncultured Campylobacter sp. | reverse complement strand
AAATAGCAGAGCAGAGCGATTTTATCGTTATCCGACTTGCATTCGCTGCTTTTGCCTGCTTCGTTCGCATCCTGCGCGGAGTGGGAATTTTCCGCGCTTTCTTTCAGCCTTGCAGCGGCGATTATTGCGCCGTTTTCGAGCGCGCACGCCGCGGAGATCGTCGAAATTTCGGCATGGTTTTGCGTAAAAATCGCATTTTGCGCCGCGATCGCGTTGAGCACGCTGACGCAAAAACTCGAAGGCGAGACGCTTTCGTCCATCGAGCCGAGCAGGCTAAAACAGCGGTTGATCTCGCCCAGGCGCGAGCAAAAAACGAGCGGCATTCCTTCACGCTGCATCGCGGAGCTTTGCATCGCATGATTGCAGGCTCCCGAGCTTTCGTTTGTTTTGGAATTCTGCCTCGCGGAATTTAAAGAATTTTCATTTGTGAAATCCTGCGGCGGCGGGTTTTGCGCAGCAGTACGATTTTCGCTCGTATCTAAATTTTGCGGCGCGGAATTTAAAGAGCCTTTCTCAGCTAAGCTCTGCGGCGCGTTTTGAGAAATTTCGCCTAAAAGCGAGATGCAAAGTTTTGCCCCGAGCCCCAAGCGGCGACGCTGCAACGGCGGAATATGATCAAGAGCCGGCTTTTTTTTTAAAGGCTCTAAGGCTAAAATTTCCTCTTTTAAGCGAGCGTGAGCAGAAATTTTTAAATTTTCTCCGGAGCTTTTTTGTAAAGCTCTATTTTCACACGCTGCAAAATTTGCGGGATTTATAGAATTCTGCTTGCAGTCCGGAATATCTGTAAAATCTTGCGTAGAATTTGCCGTGAAATCATACGTAAAATTTTGATCCGTATCGCAAAAGAGATCGGAATTTCCGTCTAAGCTTACTTCGGAAATTCCGTCCGAGCAAGCGGCGAGGTTTTTATAAAACTTCGCCGGCTCGCCCGAAATTATCGCGCTTGCGTAAGATATACCGAAGCTTAGTTTATTTTGCAATATAGCCTCTTAGCGTGACGCCGTTCATTATCGAGCCTACGCCGCATTCAAACTCCTTGTCGCTTACGAAAACGTTTTTGTAATAGTAGCTCGTGATGTTTACGACCTTGTTGCCGCCCTCTTTTTTGGCGCGATCTTGAAAGCTAAGTAGCGCCGATAAAAACGCGCGGTTGCATGCGGCTTGATCGCTCTTGTTGACGCTGTTTGTTTTTTTGTTCGAGCTTAGCTGCTGCGTGATCTTTCTGCCTGCGGATTTGTTGCCGAAGTAGAATTTTATGTTCGGATCAAGCTTGGCTTTAGCGTCGGGCTCTGCGAGTGCCGCGGCGATCGGGAAGCGCACGATATCGTTTTTGGCATAAGCCGAATTAGCGACAAAAAGCGTCGCAACTACGAAAAATAGAAATTTTTTCATTTTCTCTCCTTTAGTTGATAAATTTTTTAAAAATCAAAGAGGTGTTTACGCCGCCGAAAGCGAAGTTATTATTCATAACGTAATTCGTATTTATCTCCTGCGGCTGCGTGAGGTACCTAAGCGGCGCGCACTGCGGATCGATATCGCGTAAATTTAGATTCGGATAGAATAGCTCTTCGTTCATCATCATCACCGAGATGAAGCTCTCCAGCGCCCCACACGCGCCCAAAGTATGACCCAAATAGCCCTTGTAGGAGCTCACGGGCGTCTGCGAGCCGAAAATTTCATGCGTTGCCGTAGATTCCGCGACGTCGCCCTGTTTGGTCGCCGTGGCGTGGGCGTTTACGTGCCCGATGAGATCTGGCGAAATCGCGGCATCTTTG
>NZ_CALIBB010000052.1 GCF_938045595.1 uncultured Campylobacter sp. | reverse complement strand
TTTAAAAGCAGCGCTTCTTATAAAACCGTGCAAAATGGCGCCTGGCTCATACCTCCTAGCCCCATAGCAAAAACTATGCTTATCGTGCTATTTTTATCCTGGGGTTCGTTGGTGGCGTTTGATGAGCCTTGGATAAAAACAACAAGAGGCGGAGGTAAAGTTGCATGCTTTGATGCAAACGACCCTTTATGCGTAGGCGGGTATATGCAAAGAGGCGGCGGCGAGACCGCACTCGTGATCGTGATGGGTCTTGCAATGATGCTAATTGCCATACTGCCGTTATCTGAAAAGGGCGTCATCATAGACAGCCGCACCGTAAGGAAAGAGTGGAGATTTTTATCGTTTAAATTTAGCACAAAGATCGATATAGAAAATGCCCTTATGGAAAAAGGGATGAAGGGCGAGATGCCGATTTTAAAAATAAAAGACGGGCAAAGCAGCAAAAATTTTACGCTCTCATTCCCATACGCACAGCAAGATATAAAATTTATCGAAGCAGAGATAAGAAAGAGGCGCTATAAGATGATAAAATCAAAAGAGGCAAGAGTTCCCTTAAATCCGCGCTCAAAAAAACTATAAGCTTAAAAGGCGCGAATGAGCGCGCAAACATAGAAATTCTAAAAAATGACAAAGAGGACGCGGGCGATTAAATTTTAAATTTAGCCACGTGCGAGTAGTAGCTATAAAATTATGAAAAGCCATAGCAAAGCAGCGTAATGATCACGCGAGTAGTAGCCGTAAAATTTACGTGTAGCGAAGCGGCGGCAACAAGTGCGCGAACAAGTGCGCGTAAGCCCAAGAAGGCGAACCGAGCGCTAGCCTAAAAAGACGAGCCGAAAGCTTAAAACGAGCCGGGCGCTTAAAATTTAACTCGCGATTTTAAAATCCGAAATTCCAAATCGCTACGTCAAAATTTAGCCTATTTTTTACCTAAAATTTCGTAAAATTACGACTTTAAATTTTCAAAAAGGACACAGATGAATAAAAGTTTGGAATTCAGAGCCGACGTCGGAATGGTCTTCGTGGCGATCGCTTTTGGGCTCGGGTATCTGCCCACCTCGCAGGCGCTTGCGAGCAACAACGTCTTCGTGCTGCTATTTTGGCGCTTTTTCGCCGCGAGCATCATCGCAGGCGCGATATTTTTCCCGAAGCTCAAGACCATAACTTCGCGCGAGATCAAGCACGGCGCGGTACTTAGCCTGTTTTTATTCGCGGGCTTTACGTCGCAGACCTTCGCCTTTAAATTCGCGCAAAGCTCCTCCGTAGCCTTCATTATCGGTCTAAACGTCGCGCTCGTGCCCTTCATCGCCGCGGCGCTGTTTAGGCATAAAATTTACTCCTACGCCTACGCGGGCATCGCGCTTGCGGTCATTGGGCTCTATCTCATCGGCGACACACGGCTAGGTCTCGGCAAGGGCGAAGCGCTGGCGCTAGTCTGCGCGTGCGCGTATTCGTTTCACATCGTGCTGACCAACCGCTTCGTGCAAAGCTGCGACGTAGCGGGTATCGCCTACGTACAGATCCTCTGCCTAAGCGCGCTTTGCTGCTTCGCGGCGATCTTTTTTGAAAGAGTCAGCATCGTGCCGGTGATGGATAGAAGCTTTTTCGTCGCGATGGCGGTGATCTGCCTGCTGGGAACGGTTTTTGGCTTTTTTGCGCAGGCCTTGATGCAAAAATACACGACGCCCGTAAAAACCGCTCTGTTTTTCACGCTCGAGCCCGTAACGGCGGGCATTATGGGCGTATTCGTGGGCGGCGAGAAACTAAGCGCGATGCAAATTTTAGGCGCGGCCCTCATCCTCGCAGGCGTTTTGATAAGCGAGATCGGAAGCTACCTCAGCGCAAAACGGAGCAGATCCGCAGACATTTGATTTTGCGGCGGCGCAAATTCCATAACTTCCATGCCGCGTGGGATTTTGCGTCGTAAAATTCCACGCTGCATAAATTTGCACGCGAAATTCCATATCGCATAAAATTCTGTGCCTTAAAATTTCGCGGTGAAATTCTGCGCCGCGCATAATTCTATATCGCGCGGAATTTTGCGGCGCCGTGCGCAAAGATACGTTAAAATTCCACGACAAAATTTCGTATTAAAATTTACGTAGCAGGGGCGTGCGGCGAAGCTTTAGCGATAAAATTTCATTGCTTAAGCGATACAATAGTAAAATAACGAAATTTTAACAAAGGAGCCCCTATGAAAAAAATCATCCTTCTTGTTGCCGCGCTTGCGGGCATATTGTTTGCCAAAAGTGCAGAGCTCGCCACGCCGCCCGATCATAAAGACGGCGTAAATCACCTGGAATTGGTGCTGATCCTAGATAAATCGGGCTCGATGAGCGGGCTTGAGAGCGATACGATCGGCGGATTTAACTCGATGATAGAAAAGGAGCGCAAAGAGGGCATCGACGCGAGCGTCACGACCGTGCTTTTCGATACGAAATTTAACGTCATCCACGACCGCACGCCGCTTAAGAAGGTCGAAAACCTAACGTCCAAGGAGTACTACGCCGGCGGCAACACCGCGCTACTGGACGCCGTCGGCAGCACGATAGCGCGTATCGAGCGGGTACCAGACATCTATGCCAAAAACAATCGCGTGCTTTTCGTCATCATCACCGACGGGCAGGAAAACTCAAGCCGCGAATACTCCAAAGCGCAGATTAAGAAGATGATTAGCGACAAGCAGGAAAAATACGACTGGGAATTTATCTTTTTAGGCGCTAATATCGACGCCGCAAGCGAAGCACAAAGCATCGGCATCAGAAGCGAAAACGCCTTAAAATACGAGAATTCCAAAGAGGGCGTGAGTAAAAATTTCGAAGCGGCAGCCGAGATATCCAAAGACGTAGCGACCGACAACAAAGCAAACTCGAAATGGCGCGACAAGGTGCTTCAAGACAAAAAATAGCAAGGCGCAAAGCGAGGCGCGCTAGAAATGAGGCGCCGCCGTTAAAACGAGCTTTTGCGCTAAATATTCAGCGCAAAAACACAGGCGGCAGCGTAAAATAAGCTTTGTAAAACATGGGCGGCGATTTGAAAACATGCGGCGCAGAATCATAAATTTGCTCGCCAAATTCAGACGCTTCGCGAAGGGAGCCGAATTTGCAGCGTGCAAACCACATTTCGCAAACGGCGCTAAATTTACGGCGCACAAATTCCGTTTTTCTCAAACGACAGGTAAATTTCGCCCCTTGCAAGTGATAGCTAAATTCCGCCTTTCGCAAGCGGCGCCAAATTTTAAAATTTAGGCGCTGCAAAACGGGCGCAGCTACTAAGCGCGACTATATTAAAATTTCGTAAATTTAAAGAGGAGGAAGCTTATGAAGGTATCAGAGATCGACACGCCGGCGCTGCTGATCGAGCAAGAGATCGTGCTTCGCAACCTGCAAAAGATGCAAAGCTATGCGGACGCCGCGGGCGTGAGCCTGCGCCCGCACACCAAAACGCACAAAATGCCCTATTTCGCGAAGCTGCAAGAAAACCTCGGCGCTGCTGGCATCACGGTCGCCAAAACGGGCGAGGCCGAGATCATGGCGGCAAACGGGCTGAAAGATATATTTATCGCAAACGAGATCGTGGGCGAGCTGAAATTTCAGCGCATCATCGCGCTTTTGCGCGCGGGGATAAACTTAAGCTTCGGCATCGATAGCATAGAGCAGGCGCGTCTAATAGAGCGCGCCTTTGAGCGCAGCGGCACGAAGGCCCGCGTGCTTGCCGAGATCGAAGTGGGCGAAAACCGCTCGGGCTTCGTGGAAAAGCAGGATTTCGCAGCGTTTATAAAATTTATAAAAGGCTGCAAAAATATCGAATTCCGCGGCGTATTCTCCCACGACGGCCACTCCTACAAAGCCGCCGATAAGAGCGAATGCGAGCGCATCCACCTAGCCGCGCAGCGCCGCACGCTGGAGTTTGCGGATATCGCGCGCGAGCTAGCTCTGCCCGCAAGCGTCGTTAGTATCGGCTCGACGCCATCGCTCATCAACGATTTTGAAATTTTAAAGGGCGTCACCGAGATCCGCCCGGGCACCTATATCTTTATGGATGCCTCGCAGGCGCAGGCATACGGCGATTATTCGATGAACGCCGCAAGCATCCTTACGACCGTCATCAGCAGACCTACGGCGGATCGCATCATCACCGACGTCGGCGCCAAGGGGCTCACGCAGCAAAGGCGCACCGAGGGCTTCACCGCCACGCCCGGGCTCGGGCGCATAAAGGGCACGGATGTGTGGATAAATGGCGTTTACGACGAGCATGCGATCATCTACGACAGAGCGCTGCGAGACGCCGTGCGCGTGGGCGATCGGCTCGAAATTTATCCGAACCACATCTGCCCCGTCGTAAATTTACACGAGTTCGCCTACCTCGTAAGCGGCGGCGAGGTCATAGAAAAGATCCCCGTGCTATGCAGAGGCAAGTTGCAATGAGCGAGAAATTTAAATGTGCGGCGAGATAAAATTTAGCCTCTAATCTAGAGCGCGGCCAAATTTAAGGCGCGAATTTTATCGCCGCTCAGGCTGCGGCGCAAAGCGCGCCGAATTTGACGACGAAATTTAACGAAAGGCGAAAATGAGACTTTGGACGATAAGCTTTAAATATCTCGACGCAAAGGGGCTCGTGGCGCTGTGGCGCGAGGCGCTGCTAGCTAAAACGTGCTAGCGGGACTCACGAAGGGCTACAAAAATCACCCGCAGCTTGACCGCTTTTACGCGCACGAAAACGCGCTAGAGGCGGTAAATGCGTATCTGGCGGAAGTTTACGCGGAGGGCCGCGCTCGCGGGTATAAATTTGACGCGGCAAAAGTTGGCGAATTTGACGAGCGAAATTTAGCCAAAATAGCCGTCTCTAGGGGGCAGATAGAGTATGAATTCGCCTTTTTACAAAAGAAGCTAAAATCGCGCGATGTCAAGGCTTACGAGCGAAATTTATGTGTAAAAAATATAGAAATCGCAGGCGTTTTTGAGGAGGTTGCAGGCGGGATTGAGCCGTGGGAAAAGGTTAAAAATTAGCTCTGTTTCGCGCAGGATTTTTGGCTTGCCTAGGCAAATTTGATCAA
>NZ_CALIBB010000051.1 GCF_938045595.1 uncultured Campylobacter sp. | reverse complement strand
CGAGGTGTGGTCGTATCTGAAAGATATCCCGCCCAAAGCGCATCACGCAAGCGAGCTAGAAGGCATTAGCGATAGCGACGACGTGGAACAAAGGCGGATTCTGATAGAAAATTTTTTACGTAAAATTAATCAGGATTCGTGAAAAAATAGAATTTACGGTGCAAGATGGGCTTCTTTACGACAAATGAGTTTAAATTTAAAAGCGAGCCATTAAATACGGATTGATTTTACCTAGTCAAAATTTCATTATGTAACGCGAGATAAATTTAACAAAACGCAACCGCGAACAAGCAACTAAATCGTATCAAGCAAGCGCAATATTGCAAAGATAAAATTTTAAAATTCTGCCTAGGTGCGGAGCGAAAAATTTGATCTAGCGGGCTTCCAGCATCGCGATTTTGTTGATGTAATCGGCGAAATTTAGATTTATCAGATTTGTTTTGATGAAGATGCGCGTGAAAATCACATAACCAATCTCGTTGCTAAGCGTGCCGTCTGAGTAGATGAAAACGTTGGTGAGAAACTCGCTATTGTCGGATTTGTAGAAGGTCTCGATCTGAAAATTTAAAAGCTCGTAAAATAGCTCGTCCGCGTCGCTCATCGCCGCCTGCATCTCTTCGTCGATACGCATTATATCGGCGTAGAGCACGCGCTCTTGGTTGGCGACGACGAAACATGCGCGGTTATTAAATTTCAGTGCGAACATCGCCATGTTTTCAAAATCGCTTTGATTTTTTAGCAAGAAGTATAAAATTTTAAATAAACTAGCGTGCGAGCTAAATTCTATTCCAAAAGTCTCATCCGCCGCCTGTGCACTTGCGCGAGGAAATTCCACTATGAAGCTATCATCGACTTTTTGATAAATGCTATTTTCTTTAATCATATAATCCTCGTTAAAATACACTCTTTGATTTTCGTCGTCTATCAGTACGCAAGAGATTAAATTTTTATCACTCAGATCCGCAAAGCCCGCCAGCGAGGTAGCCAGATCATTTTCTTGCGCGATAGGAAAACGATCGGATTTCTCATCCAAAATTCTTTTGCCAAAGCCCAATTTTCTATAAAAAAACTCGCATGCGTCGGCACTTTTAGCGACGCCGAGGAATGATTTTGCTTTAAATAGTGCCATTTTTTCTCCTAAAATTGCAATTATATCGAAACACTATTATTTCAAACTAAAATTTAACGTCCTGCTCGGCGCTTGCAAAAAGCAGTTGCCTGATCGCCTCTTTGCCCTCTTCAAGGTCAAGTCCTTCTAAATTTAGCGGCGCGCTGAGGCTGTAATTTATGCGCGAAAAGGGCTTTGGCAATACCATCTCGTCCCAGCTATGAAATTTCCAAAAACTGCTCGCTTCGTAATTTAGCGCGTAAATATCTAAGCTTAGCCGCTGTGCAAGGATTACAGCTCCGTCCGCGACGCTGTGAAGCGGGCCACGCGGGCCGTCGGGAGTGATGATGACGTCGGTGCCGTTTTTTATCTCTTTGATCGCGCCCATAAGTGCGCGCGCGCCGCCTTTGAAACTGCTGCCGCGAATTGCGCCGATACCGAAATGCGAGATCACGCGCGTGATTATCTCGCCGTCTTTGTGATCCGAGATGATGACCTTGGCGCGCCTCTTGCTGCCGAAATCCCGCAGCCACCAGCGCCTATACGCAAAGCTCATCATCGCTAATCTTCCATGCCAAAATACGACGACGCAGGGCTTTTCGGGCAGCTTCGTGGGTGTAAATTTAACCCTGCACGTTAAAAAAATACACCAAATCAGGATAAAAATGAGATATTCGGCGATGCGGAAAAACAACCGCTTTTTAAGCGATAACTTTTCCATAAAGCGCCATTCTGGCGGTCTTTTCGATACATACTCTGCACGTTTTGCCTAACAGCTCCTCGCTTCCTTGCGCGTAGATTAGAAAATTTGAAAAGCTTCTACCGCACGCAGTGCCGCTCTCTCGCAACTCCTCGAAATATACGTCGAAAATTTTATCTTTTTGCGCTCCTGTGATCTCGTCTAAAATTTTAGCGTGAGCGCTTTGCAGCCTACTTAGCCTTTCGCTTGAAATTTCATCATCCAGCGGCTTTAAGTTTGCCGCAGGCGTGAGCGGTCGCGGGCTAAATTTAAAGGAAAAAACTTGCTCGAATCTCACCGCTTCTAACACCTCCATCGTCTCGGCAAAATCCTCCTCGCTCTCGCTCGGATAGCCCACGATGATGTCGGTGCTAATCGCCACGCCCGGGCAGCTTTGGCGCAGTTTAAGCGCGCGGTCCAGATACCACTGCTTGGTATATCCGCGCTTCATATCGCGCAAAACCTTGCTCGAGCCGCTTTGAAGCGGCATATGCATCGATTTGCAAATTTTAGGATTATTGCAAAAAACGTCCAAAAATTTATCGTCCATATGCAGCGGATGCGGGCTGGTAAAGCGGATGCGCTCGATACCATCTATCTCGCTAAGCCGTACGAGCAGGTCGCTGAAGTCGATTTTTTCGTGCGCGCTAGAAAAGCGCTTGCCGTAGTTATTGACGTTTTGGCCGAGCAGAAATATCTCTTTGGCGCCGCGAGCTGCAGATCTTTCGGCTTCGCGCAAGATGATTTGAGCGGGGATCGAAATTTCATCGCCTCTAGTCTGCGGCACGATGCAGTAGGAGCACTTTTTGTCGCAGCCGATCATTATGTTTATGAAGGATTTATATGGCGAGCTCGCAAAATCTCCGAAGGCAAACTCGCTCTCGTCGTAGTTTATGTCCGTGCTGATAAATTTTGGCGTACGTACGGCTTGCGAAATTTTAGATACGTTTCTGGCGCCGAGTACGAAATCCACGAATGGCGCACGCTTAAAAATTTCATTTCCTAAATGGCTTGCGGTGCAGCCGCAAACGCCGATTTTAGAGCCTCTTTTTCGCGCTTTATCGAATGCGCCGATCTCGCTGAAAAGCTTATGCACGGGCTTTTCGCGCACGGAGCATGTGTTTATTAAAATCAGATCGGCAATGCTAATGTTATCGGTAATCTCGTAATCTTGCTCTTTTAGCTGCGCGATAATATGCTCGCTATCGCGCACGTTCATCGCGCAACCTAGGGTCTGGATGAAGAGGAGTTTGCTCAAAGGATATGCACCTCGTACATATACTCGTTTTCGTTCAGCCCGTATCGCACTATGCGCTGATACACGCTAAAACCCTTAGTGTCGAAAAAATCCACCAAAGCGGCTAAATCTTTTTGAGAATTTTCTCTATCCAGATAAAATATTTTTTGTCCGCTCTTTTCTACTTGGGCTTGCAAATCCTCGATCTTAACGCTTTTTGGCTTAGAAGCAAGCTCCGTTCTGGCAAGTTTTAGCTGCATGATCTATCCTTTCATTTATCTTTTTAAACCCGCGAGTTTAGCGAAATTTAGATAATAATTCGTTTAAATAAAAATAAAGTCAAAATTTCATATAATACCGCACTTCAAAATTTAAAATCCAAATTTAGTAGCACGAAATCAAATCTTAAGGAAAATTTATGGAAAAAATCACCGACATCATCGAGTCGATTGCAAATGAAAAGGGACTTGAGCCCGCGGACGTCAAAGAGCGCGTCAAAACGGCGTTCATCCAGACCGCAAAAAGACTTTTCGGCGAGGAGTATCTCTATGACAGCGAAGTCGATCCGCAGACCAAACGCGTCAAGCTCTACCAAAAGGTCCACGTCGTCGCGGATGATGATGAGCGGCTCGGCGATCACAACTTCATCGCGCTAAGCGAGGCCAAAAAAATAGGCGAAAATGCAGAGATCGGCGATGAGCTAAGCTACGAAATAAATATAGAAAACCTCGGTCGCACGGCTTCCGGCGTGCTGGCTAGAGAGCTAAATTTTCACATCCAAAGGCTGCTTGAAGAGAAAATTTTTGAAAACTATAAAAGCAAGGTAGGCACCCTCACCCACGGCACCGTCACTAAGATCGATCACGACGGCACTACCTACGTAGAGATCGAGGATACGAAGGCTTTCATGCCGCAAAAAAACCGCATCAAGGGTGAAAATTTCAAAGTGGGCGACGTGCTGCAAGCCGTCATCAAAAACGTAGCCATCGACAAATCCCACGGTATCAGGCTGGAGCTTTCGCGCACCAGCCCGAAATTCCTAGAAGCCCTGCTCGCCGCCGAAGTCCCTGAGATCAAAGACGGCAGCGTCATCATCCAAGCCTGCGCTAGGATTCCGGGTAGGCGCGCTAAGATCGCGCTTAGCGCCGTCTCGCCAAACGTCGATCCGGTAGGCGCTACCGTCGGCAAAGGAGGCGCTCGCATCGACGCGGTGAGTAGATTTTTAAGCAAAAATTTGCAAGACGGAAGCGGCGACGAGAGCATCGACGCGTTCGAATACTCCGCAAGTCCAGAAATTCTGATCACTCGCGCAATGGCGCCCGCGATCGTAAACTCGGTCAAAATAACGCAGGACGGCAAGGCGATCGTCTACGTAAACCCCGATCAAAAAAGCAAAGCGATCGGCAAAAACGGCCTAAATATCCGCCTCGCCTCGATGCTGTGCGGCTGCGAGATCGAACTTATCGAAACCGGCTTGGCGAGTGAGAAAAAGGTCTCCAAGGAAGAAGGTCTTAAAAATCTCGAAGCGCTTTTCGGCGAGCTGTAGAGACGAAACGCACTTGGCTTTTTAAAATTTTGTAAGTTACGCGCCCTATAAAATTCCATGCCTACCAAATTTTGCAAATTTAGTAATTAATGGAATTTTGTAATTTAATACTCCACGAAATTCTATATTACGTAGAATTTTACGCCGTTTCGGAATTTTAAAATTTAGCGTCAAAACAAATTTTGACCAAAATTTTACGGCGCAGAATTCTAAGATCAAATTTTATTCATCGCAGATTTGAATTGATGCGATATTTAAATTTACACAGCGCGCAAAATTCCGATCCAAGCTAAGCTGCGCCTACCGCTCATATAAAATTTCGACGCCGCCGTAGTGCCAAAATGCCTTCGGCGCGAGGTATTCGCCGCCCAAAACGGCTAAGCTTAGCTTAAAATACTGCGGCGAGAATTCTGTGATTTTAGAGATTTCCTGCTCAAGTAGCGTCGTGCAGTATAGGTTCGCTTCACCGCGAGGTTTTAGCGCAAAGCCCTCGCCGACGCGCCTAAGTAAAGAGGCGGCTAGGCGCACCTTTTGCTCCTCGCTTAAAAATTTCATCCGCGCCGCGCCAAAGTCTCGTGCATGCGCCAAAAACTCCCGCATCGAAACGGCCGCGACGCCCTCTCGCTCGCCCTCGCCCGTTACGGCGTGCACTACCAAAAGCGGGCGCTCGCGCACGATCATGCCTACGTGCGAGTATTTAAAATTCGTTGCGGTTGCGATTATGCGGCTGTCGGTGACGTCACCCATGCGAAAGACAAGATCGCCCGTGCGTAGATTTGATAAAATTTCATCCGGCACCCGCAGCGGCTCTTTTGCCGTAGGCGCGCGTGTTAGCGTCCAAAGCTCGCCGAGCCCGCCTAGAGCGAAGATCAGGCAGACGAGAAGCTTTTTGGCTAAAGCGCAACCTTCCATTTGCCGTCTTTTTTGACGAGTTTAACGCTCTCGGTGCGGTTCGTGCCGTTTTTAAAAGACACGACGACTTTCACGAGCGCCGATTTCTCGTCGCTATTTTGCAGCTCGCCTGAGACGCCTTTTAGCCCGTCGCGCTTAGAGGCCTCCTCCTTGCCGGCACCTGCCATTTGCATCAGTTTGCCATTTATCATCTGCATAGAGCCGTCGTCCGATCTGTCCTTATCGGGTATGTCTATAGCATCCACCAAAGTCTTAGAATCGCCCTCGTATAGGGCTCTGATGAAGTCCTCGGCTACGCCTTTCGGGTCGCTGCCACAGCCCGCTAAAACGAATATCGCAATGAGCGCGAGTAGAAATTTTTTCATAAGCTCTCCTCGTAGAAATTTTGAGATTCTATATACGAACGATAAATATTTTTTAAATTTAGATCTTTCTACTCGGGGGGGGGATTATATCGCGTTTGGATTTGCAAAAAGGGTATTCGGTCGTGCTTTTGCTGAATTAAAATAGAATTTTGCATTCGAAGGAAAGCTCGTCTTGCCTCGGTAAAATTTTATCTTGCCGAAGCGAAATTTTATAGCAGTTTCTGCGAACCGTGTCTTGCGGCACACCACTCAAACGGCGCCCAAACTCATTCGGTAGCGCGCGAGGCAAGCTTTGCTTGTCGGAACTGAAATTTAGCCGTATTTTGCGGCTAAAATTTTAAAATTTCAATGCCGCCTTCGTGGGATTGCTCGCTTGCGATTTAGCTTTTTGCTGCGACGCTCGCGAAATTATAAACAAATTTTATCTAAATGGGGCTATAATTCAGTAATTTTTCTAAAGGAAAATCATGGAAACTTGGGCGGTTTGGGCACTTGCATCAGCACTCTTTGCGTCGCTGACTGCGATATTTGCAAAAATCGGACTCGAAGGGATTAACTCCCACTTTGCGACTTTTATCCGCACGATCATCATTGCCTTTTGTCTCGCCGCATTCCTACGCTACGCTAAAGCCTGGCAGCCGCTATCGAGCCTAACCCCTCGTAACTGGGCGTTTTTGATACTAAGTGGGCTGGCGACGGGTGCATCGTGGCTAGCGTATTTCAAAGCTCTGCAAATCGGCAAAGCCTATCAAGTAGCACCGATCGATAAACTAAGCGTGGTACTCGTTGTAATCATAGCCGTGATCTTTTTAGGCGAGCGCCCGAGTATTCGCGAATGGCTCGCGCTAGCACTCATCGGCGCGGGAGCGATGATGCTGGCGTTTAAATAGGGTAAAATTTGCTTTAAATCTATCTCTTGTGGTCTTTTTAACCGTTACTCTCGCACTACGCTATACGCTTTGTCGTAAGATAAACACACTGCCGGTTTCTGCAAAATTGCCGCCCTAAACCATTATGATTTCTTATGGCTTGACTTTAGCCTACACGATTTTTAGGGCATTACCTGAAACGCGCCGGTAATCGATTTGCCGATACCTTGCTGTAGTTAGGCGGTCTTTAGGGTAATTTTAGTTCTGCTTAAAAGTAGTGAGATTAAAATTTATGATAAATCAAGAATTTACACCTTAAAATTCCAAAAAATATCGACTCGCCGTACCATAAAATAAAATCGCATCCGCAAGTTTAAATCGAACTGTAAACTTCTAAATCTACAGTATAGTCGATCACAAGCTAATTACGCAAGATTCGAATTGAAATCTTGCACACTTCCATAGCTCCGCCTAAATTTATGCACTTGCTGCCTAACCCTTGCAATCGCCGCAAGCGCTAGGCTTGTAGAATAATAAGCTAAGACCGGGAGAAATTACTCTCCCCTACCCCTCTTACCTTTAGCCTTAGATGATCCCTCTTCTTTAGCTTCGTCTTTCATCTTAGCCGTAGAGCCTTTTGCTTTACCATCATCATTAATAGCCTTATCCATGCTATCATCCATTTTCTCTTGCATCTTTTCTGATTTGGCATT
>NZ_CALIBB010000050.1 GCF_938045595.1 uncultured Campylobacter sp. | reverse complement strand
ATTTCGGCGGGCGTGAGCGTAGGTATCGGCGGACACAGCGAGCAGAGGGGCGACGAGCAGTTCGAGATCAGCGACGCGCGTAGCGTAAGCGAGGTCTGCGAGGCGATCCGCGGCGGCGGGCTGCAGCCGCTGATGAGCGAGTATATCTATGTGTGAGGCGCGAAATTTTACCGCGTGCGTAGATGAAATTTGCTGTGCCGGACGCGAGATTTATAGCGTCGGGCTCGAGGGCGGATTTAGTGCTGCCCAGCGCAGAAGTAAAATTTGCAGCGTAAAATGCGGCGCCGAATTTTGTAGCTCCGCATGCCGTGATAAAATTTATGGCGCTATGGCGGATGATAAGATTTTCGGTACCGTGTCAGCTCGCGCGGGAAATTTTGAGATACAAAATGCGTGTGTAAATTTAAGATCTCGTAGCACATACGCGGATTTAAAATTTAAAGGCGGCGCAAATTCCAAGCCCGCAGGCAACGCAAATTTTAAATTTAAAAACGGCGCGAGCTTCGGGTTCCTATGCGACGGCAACGCAAAGCCGCTAAAATCGAGAAGCTGGGCGAACGCTTTGAGCCTTAGCGCTGCGGCGGAAATTTCAGACCTTGTTTCGGCGGGCGAAATTTTGAAATATGGCGTGACGGCGGGGATTTCGGCGCTCGCCCTAGCAAGTAAAATTTTAATCCCTAGCATCGCAGGCAAAATTTTAAATTTGAGCGCCGCGCTGCGCACGGATATTGGGCTTAAAGGAGCGGGCGGATGCAGGATTTAGAGCTTGCTTCGCGCATTACGATCATTACAAATCGCGCGCTCTGCGGCGGTGAGGCGGCGCTGCTTGCGCGCATAGCGGATCTTGCCGCGGCAGGCATAGGCGAGATCGTCGTGCGCGAAAAGGATTTAGACGAAGCGACCTATGCGGCGCTATTTGAGAATATACTGCGCGCTTGCGAGTTCTATGATCGCGCAGACCGGCTCAGCTTTGACGCGGATCGAGCTTGCCCGCATGAAATTTCGCCGAATGAAATCCGCGCCGCCAAATTTGATGTGGCAGAAGCGCACGAAGAGGGGTTTGGCACGGGTACGGCTCGCTCGGACGGAATTTTCGCAGAGGAAGTTTGCGCGCGTGCGATTCCGCATAAAATTTACGACGATCGAGCCTGCGCCGTCCAAGCCCTCATAGGCGGATTGGACGCGAGCGCGGCCTGCGCGGATAAAATTTCGCTCTACGAGCGCGACGAGGACGAAATTTCGCCAAAAAAGCTCCATTTGGGCGGCGGCAAGAGTGAGCTTTGCGCGGATACGGCTCGCAGACATGGTGCCGCCACAGATGAGATACGGTCTAAAAATTCCGCTTGCGTTTTAGATGAAATTTTGTCTGAAAATTTTACCGGCGCTGCAAACTGTGCGAATAATAGCACGCTGGGTGGAATTTCGCTTCGCGGCGCTGCAAGCGAAATAAAACTCGCGGCAGAAGGCGTACGGGACGCAGAAAATGCGGAAAGTATGCAGGGTGCGCAAAGTACAAAAAATGCGAATGATGTGCATAGTGCAAAAAATGCGGGGAGCTCGCAGAGCGCGCAGTACACGGAAAGCATAGAGGGCGTAGAAAATTCACAGAGCGTGAAAGAGGCGGAAAACTCGCAGAGCGCGAAGGGCGCGCAGAGTGCAGAGAGTGCGAGGCGCCTGCCCGCGATCTTTGTGCATAATTTTGCAGATTTTGCGCTGCGGGCGGGCGAGAGAAATTTATGGCTGCCGCTCGGGGTTTTGCGGAGCTTTAGCGCGGCGCGAGGGGCGGAGTTTTTGCACGCAAATTTTAAAAAATTGGTCGCTTCCTGCCACAGCGAGGCGGAGGCACGCGAGGCGCTGGAGCTGGGCGCGAGCGCGATCTGCTTGAGCCACATCTTCGCGACTGATTGCAAGGCGGGGCTAGCGCCGAAGGGGCTAAATTTGATCCGCGCCGTGCGGGAGTTTTTCGCGGGCGAAATCTATGCACTGGGCGGCATAACGCCGCGCAATTTCGCCTCCGTCCTACGCGCGGGAGCCGACAGGATCGCCGTTATGAGCCCTGCAATGGCGGCGCGGGACGCGAGCGATTTCATAAGAAAATTTAAAAAATGAATCGATCCGAAAATGCGGTTCGTTTCTTTTGCCGCGCCCTTGTTGCCGTCATTTCGCGCATGCGGCGCAATGCAAAAATACATCTTTTAATAAAATCAAAAACGCGCGAAACGGGCGCGATTTATTGTGATTTAAGCCCGAAGTTATAAAATACGAGCGATTTAAGCTTAAGGATATTTTTTGGATAAAGTGCGGTTTGAGGAACTTAAAAAGCTTCTAAACGAAGGGCACCAGAACTTAAAGCAAAAGCTGCGAAAAGGCGCTAACGCCGACATCTTTGACGATGCGGATTTAAGCGATGCAACGGATCGCAGCTCATTAAATTTAAACGATACAAATTTGAGTAGCAAAAGCTTTAAAAATGCGAATTTTAATCAAACAAACCCCGAATCGCAAGCCGATCATCTTTGCGGCGCAAATTTCCGAGATAGAAATTTAAACGATATGAATTTAAACTCAAAAGATGAGGTAAAATTTCAAAATTTAAACCCGGGCGGTGTTTCATCGCGGGGCGCTAAAACTCGTGATTACGACAAAGAGCCGTTAGTCATCAAAGACTCTATATGCCGATCGTAAATATTATAGCTATAGTAGCGTTGCTTTGTTTTGCTATGTTTATAAATTTAGTATTTAATATTCCCTATGATAGAAAAGTTGCGAATATCCTGCTCACCGCACCTTTGGTTGCTAGGGCTCTTAAGGGTTTTTCGCAGCATTACGGAAGGAAATTTATATTTTTAAACTCAAGCATAAAATGTATAAAATCAGGCGAGCAGCTCGTAATGAAATTTGATGATATTTTATATTTTAAAAAGACTTTCGCTCTTGTTTATGAAAGCGAAACACGAAAATACACGGAAACGGAAAGAATTATAGGAAAAACCTGCCTCGCCATATACGTACTCGCTTATATTTATGGTGCGATATTTGATGACTCTATGATAGTCTTTATAATGTTATTTTGCTGCATGGGAGCGATTATCTTTCTTTTTATACCGCAAATGATTTTTCATCTGTTTAAGGGCGGATTATTTTCATGTAGGTTTGTCGATGCTTTAATTATAGACGCGCTTTACAATAAATTTTTTATATTTATACCCACTAATAAAGAATATAACGAGCTTAAAAAATATATGAAACTAAAATTTAATAAAGATCTAGACGCGCCAAATTATCTTTTAAGAGTTAAAAATTTTTAACTCAGGCATTTTTCGAATTTACGAAGTCTCATTCCACGAGCCGCGCGCGGATGTCGCCGAAGAGCAGCACGTCCTTCAAAACGGCGCGATCGGCGTAACCGCGCTCGTTTAGGCTCAGATGCAGCTCGCCTCGGCTGCTCGAAAATATCGGCTGATTGATAAAAACTACGTAAATCGCCGCATCCTGCTTATCCGCGCCCGCGCCGCGCCCTTTAAAATTTGCGTCCGTTGTGCCGGTTTTCGTATCTGCTCCGCTAGAGCTTGCGCTTGCCGCTGCGCCGGAGTTTGTATCCGCATCGCTAGGCGACGCGACGCCAAGCTCGCTCGCGATATTTGCGGCGGCGCTTCCGTGCGGTCTTTCGATGTCGATCCTTCCGTCGGCGCCTTTTGCGCCCGCGGCTCGGACGAAAAATTTATCGCCCGAGTGCGGGATTTTAGAGAAATTGAAAAACAAACTCAGCAGGTCGTTCGTCGCAAAATAGGGCAAAATTTCATCGCTTACGAGCTGTAGCTCGCCGCCCGTGCCCTTGAACTTTTGAAATTTTATCGTTTTGCGCGCGTAGTCGAAGGCGTAGGTTTTACGCTCGTTTTTCGTCGTTTTGCCCTTTTTGCGCGAGACGTCGTGGACGTAGAGATCGGGCATCAAAAGCCCTGCCACGACGCGCCCCTTTGAGCGGAAGCTCTCGCGCCTTTGCCCGCTTAGGCTGCCCGCGACGCCCTGCGCAACGGCATCCATGACGATCTCGTAGCGATCGCCCTGCCGCACGAGCCGCGTATTTGCGCTGCCGACCGCGCCGAAAACGCCGAACGAAATCTCATATTTCGCGCTGATCGTCTCGCCAAAAAGCGCGCTCGCGCACAAAATCAAAATAGCAAAAAATTTCATCTCCACCGTCCCTCTGCTTTGCAGCGCCCCATTATACGGCGCCCGTTAAATTTACGCTCTTCGCGCCGCTCGTAAAACTTGCACGGTAATCTACACTGCGTTTGTAAAATTTACCATAAAAAGCAAAACTCGCGCCGCCTATTTCATTTTTCTCCATAGCGTGATTATTAAATATCAGCCGCCACCGCTCGCCGTCGTGAAAGGCTGCGCAGTGTGCGCCTAAAAACACCGACTGTCGCCGCCTTTATATTTATGGCGCATATACGGCTCGGCGCGCGCTTGCCAGAAATTGGCGATTTTATATTTCGTACAGACCGCTTCGTCGCAAAGAGCACCTGTGAATAAATCAAAATTTCATATCGCGGCTATGTTTGTACTTCGCACTAGCCGCTACGCCGCGCCCGTAAAATTTACACTTTTTGTGTCGCTCCATCGCATTGTGTTCGTAGAACTCGCGCTTAAAATTTACGCCGTTCGTTGCGCTTGTTAGCTTACACTTCCGTGAGGCGCCGTTTCGTGCCGCAAATGCAGCCGCGTCGGTTGCTTGCAAATCCGCTCAAATTCAAATGGCTCGCGCGGGTTAAATTTGAAAATTTAGTCCTTCCAAATCCACCATTTCAGCTTGGCTTTGTCGGGAAGGGGCGTATTTGCGTAGTAGCAAATCATGCGGTAAACATAGAGAATGCACCTGTCGCTGCCACGCCCGAGCGCCTTTGTGCGTTCAAACATCTCGTCCGGATCCGCGCCCTTTAGCGAAGCGATGTCAGTGTAGCCGAGTGCCAGCAGATCAGCCTCGGTCGCCTCGCCGACATAGGGGATTTTCTTAAAATCGCTCAAATTTACCTCAAATTTCTTTTGAGCTCCGCCAAGCCCGCCGCTTCGAATGAAATTTTAAATTTCATTCGCGTGCTACGAAGCTCGCTAAATTTTATCTTGCTGCTGCGCGAAGCCACCGTCCAAGTCGCGCTTTTACGATTATTTAATTAAAATTCTCACACTCAGAAAACTGGACTAAAATAATTTGAGACTAATTTTTACGCAAGCTTTGGCACTAAATTTGCCCCAAAATTCGCTCGCAAATTTCGCGCGGATCGGCGCTTTGATAGATCGGCCTACCGACTACTATAAAATCAGCCCCCGCCTCGCGCGCGACGCCCAGATCCGCTATTCGCTTTTGATCTGCCGCACTCTCGCCAAAAGGCCTCACGCCCGGGCAAAGCGTGATAAAATTTGCGCTCGTTGCGTCCTTTATCAGGCGGCTCTCGAACGCCGAGCAGACCATGCCGTCAAGCCCCGCTTCGTAGCTCATCACGCTAAGCTTGCGCACGGCGTCGCTTAAATTTTGCTCGTAAACCGCGCTAAACTCGCCCTCGTCAAAGCTCGTTAGCGCAGAGACCGCAAGCACCAGCGGGCGCGAACCAAGCTTGCCCAGTCGCTCCATCACGGTTGCCATCGCGCGTTTGCCGCTGCTTGCGTGCACGTTTATCATATCT
>NZ_CALIBB010000049.1 GCF_938045595.1 uncultured Campylobacter sp. | reverse complement strand
TTGATAGCCGCACAGATCGTAAAAAGCAGTCTCTCTTACCCGCATAAAACGAACTCGTAAAATTACCGAGCTAAAATAACAGCGAGGCGGGAACGTTTTTGCCGTTGTCTCGCAAAAATAGCAGAATTTTAAACTTCTCAAACTCGTCGCCGTCGGCAAGGCTTAGCTGCTCTCTAAACTCGTCGATCATGCCAAGCTCATATAGTGCGTACAGATATGCCTCGGTCGCTTCTTGATTCTCGTTTTTGAGCCGCTCGAAAAAGGCTTTGTATTGCTCTGGAGCGAGATGATTTTTTAGCTTTTTAGCAAAGCCGATAAAATCCTGCTCGCTAAATTTTTCATTATTTACGAGATCGAAAAGCTCCTCGCTGCTGATCTCAAAGCTCGCGTCATTCACCGCGCGATCCACTAAAATATTTACCTCGGCTATATCTTGAGGAATTTTATAGGCCTTGATCTTATCGTAGCTTCCTTTGGCAAGCGCTACGGCATAGGCTTTTTTAGTGATATTTTCGCTATAAACGCCCTTGGTTTTTAAAATTTCATACGCATACGCAGGCTCAGCGTCGAGGCGGTTGAGCTCGTTTTGCAAAAATAGTCCGTTATCTTTAGGAAGTTTATATTTTCGCAGATCCGCCACTTCGCCGTTTTTAACCTTCTCAATAACACCTATAACCTCTTTTAGATCCTCATTTTTGACATCTATGCCAGTGCTATCGTACCACGGAGATAAAATTTTAGTAAGCTCGCTCGGGTCTTTAAAATACTCGGTTTTAAAGTCTTTATTGGTATCAAGACCCAGCAAAACCTCTTTACTCATCGCATCGTATGCGCTTAGATCCTTTGCGATCGCCCTTTTTGTGCGGTAAAACGCGAAGCTATGAAAAACGATATGAAAAATCGCCAAAATCATATATAAAATTAACGGCAGTACGATCCACACTGCCACAGGAAGCGTAAGCGTAAAACCGAAAAGCCCCAGTGTATAACTACTGCTTTGCTGCGTAAAAACTAAAATCGCGACGATTGCGATATAGACGATCGAATATAAAAAGAATTGCTTGGTTTTCATAGCTAACTCCTATTTTGCTTTTCCGCCTGTTCCTTGCACGAAATGCACAATCTCGCCTCTGGATTTACCTTAAGACGCTCTAAGCTTATCTGCTCGCCGCAGCTCTCGCAAAGCCCATAAGTGCCGTTTTCGATACGTTTAAGCGCGCTTTCAATCTCTAAAAACGCCTTTTGTTGATTAACATTGAGCGAGTATTCGATGCTTAAATCCGTATTCATGCTCGCTACGTCAAAATCATCCGCAGCTTTATTTTCGCGCAATTCCGAAATTTCATTTACAGAGCTATTAATATTGGCGATGAGTTGCTCTCTTTTTTCTTCTAAAATTTTCTTGTAAAATTTCAACTCGTTTTTCTTCATTCTTTCCCTTTATTTGTGATATGGATGGTTTGCGTTAATGCACAATGCGCGAAAAATTTGCTCAAAGAGCAAAAGTTTAGCGATTTTATGCGCTAACGTAAGCCTGCTAAGACTAATTATTTTATCGGCTTTTGCCTTAAAATTTTCACTAAGCCCATAAGCGCCACCGATGAAAAACGACACGACGCTTTTATCCTTTAGCATACTCGCAAATTCCACACTATCTAGCTCCTGCCCGCGCTCATCTAGAGCTACGACGTATCCGCTAAGACGCGGTAGATAAGCTTCATCATACGCCTTAAGCGCTAGCTCAGCAGATGTGCTTTGTGCGCGAGCGATATTAGCATTAAAAAATGTCTGCTCTCGCACCGCGGCAAATTTAGCCGCCATTTTTTTATAATCGCTTATCGCGCCTGCGAACTCGTCCGTGCCCTTTTGGATGGAATTTACCGTTATCTGCACTACTCTTCGCTTCCCTCTTCGTGCAGCGACTTATCGCTCATATCGTCAATCTGCACGGCGTTTTTGCTAAGCACGTTGATTATATCGCTTAGATACTGCCTCATCTCAGCTCTAGGCACGATCGCATCAATTAGTCCATGCTCGAGCAGAAATTCCGATCTCTGAAAGCCCTCCGGCAGATCCGCGCCTATGGTTTGCTTGATGACGCGCTGCCCGGCAAAGCCGATAAGAGCGCCGGGCTCTGCGATGATGATATCTCCCAGCCACGCAAAGGACGCGCTCACGCCGCCCATCGTAGGATCGGTAAGAACGGAGATGAATGGAATTTTATGCTCCGATAAAATTTTAAGCGCGGCGGAGGTTTTGCTCATCTGCATTAGCGAAAAGGTGCTTTCTTGCATCCTAGCACCACCACTTGCGCTTACGATGATTAGCGGCTCGTTTTTATCCAGACTGCGTTTTACGGCGCGGACGATCTTTTCGCCCTCCACGGAGCCCAGGCTTCCGCCCATGAAGCCGAAATCAAACACCGCAAGCTGCACTCTTTGGCGACTTATAGCGCCCTCGCCCGCAATCACCGCGCTTAGCCTGCCCGTTTTTTCTTTGCTCTCGGAGATGCGCTTTTTGTAGGATTTTTTATCGACGAATTTTAGCGGATCGACGGGCTGTAAATTTTGATCGCACTCGACGAAAGAGCCCTCGTCGCAGATCAGATCGATGCGAGCCTGTGCGCCGAAACGCAGATGGTGGTTACACTTCGGGCAAACGCCGTAGTTTTGCTCGACCTCTTTGTGATACATCAGCGCGCCGCAGTCCGGGCACTTGATCCAGTGCGTAGGCGCTTCGCTCGGTGCGGGGCGGGCTCTACGTATTTTTGAAAACAGATCGCCGAAATTCATATTATTCCTTTTAAATTCTATGAAATGAAACTTCTGATTATAACCTAAAATTCTTTATTTAAATTTATATGTGAATTTCGCTAAAATAGGAAAATGCAAGGATTTATATTAAAAACGACCAAAGTTAGGGACGAGGACTGTATCGTAGACGTGCTAAGCGAAAGTGCGCTCGTGCGTGCGTACCGCTTTTACGGCGCGCGCCATTCAAACATCATCCAGGGCTATAAGATCGACTTCGAGCTCTCGCAAAATCCAAACTTCCTCCCTCGTCTTAGCGGCGTGATGCATCTGGGATACGCGTGGCTCGCAAGCCGCGAGAAGCTGCTATTTTGGCAGCAATTTATGCGGCTTTTACACGCGCATCTAAAAGATGCCGAGCATCTGGATAAATTCTATTACGAGCTGCTAAACCGCGCTGCTGCGCGCTTCGGCAAACAAAATCCGCGCCGCATAATCGTGGAGAGCTACGTTAAAATTTTAGAATTCGAAGGGCGGTTGCACGACGAGCCGTATTGTTTTTTATGCGACGAAGAAATTTTAGAAAATATCGCGCTATGCCGCGGCTTTTTGCCCGCGCACGAGCATTGCGCACAAAGAGCGGGCTTTGCGCAGGATGAAATTTTAGAATTTTTACGAAGCGGAAGAACGCTAAATTTAAGCGACGAAGCGGTAGAGATGCTCTACGACATAACGCTTGAGGGGCTTTGATCTGCAGCGCGTTTGATATGGACGTAAAATTTCAAAGCTTGGGCGCTAAATTTTAAAATTTAGCAGAATTTCAAAATTTTATGAACAGGCGGTTTTGTACTTTATCTGCCTTTTCTCGCGCAAAGCCAAACAATCGCATTGCGCGGGGTTTGCATTAAATTTTAACTAAACTAGCTAAAAAGCTTTTTCATCGCCTTAAAAAACATTGCGGTGAGCGGATTTGATTTGCCTGAGACCTTTGCGATCCAGCTCTCGTAGGTCTCGCCTTTACTTTTTAGAAAATCCACGAGCGCCTTTTGGCTAGCCTGCATACCGCCGTTTCTTTCAGCATCCAGTAGCGCCCTATAAATAGGCTCTATAGTTTCGATCGCAGATCTTGGCGGAGCCTTACGAAATGCCGTGTATTCGGTGATCTGCCCCGTCACGGGATCTTTTTTAGAAGTAAATTCCGTAATGACCCAATAAAAGCGCCCATCTTTGGCTAAATTTTTAACCACGGCGGTAAAATCCTTGCCCTGCTGTATCGTATCCCACATAAGCTTAAACGCTATTCGCGGCATATCCGGATGTCGGATGATGTTATGCGGCTGCCCCAAAAGCTCAAGCTCACTATAGCCGCAAATCATACAAAAATACGGATTTGCAAACGTGATAATACCCTTCGGATCGGTTTTAGAAACTATATAACGCTTCTCGTCGAGTTTGATCTCCTGATTAATCGGAGTCGGTCTTTGCATTTTTAATCCTTTGCTTAAAAATTTATTGCAGAGTATATAAAATTTTTCTTTTCAGAAATATTAAATTTTCGTTAAATTTTTATAAATGTTAAATCTTTAAGTGAATTTTTAAAATTTAATGTATAATCTCAAATCAAAATTTCAAAAGGCAGCGCGTTGAAAAATCCCTTCCTATCGCTTAAATACTCAAATTTTAGAATTTATTGGATCGGGATGAACCTCTCGCTGATCGGTTCTTGGATGCAAAGCGTCGCGCTGCCGTGGCTAGTGCTAAGCATCACCGCAGACGCTTTTAAGGTCAGTCTCGTAGCTGCGGCGAGGTTCCTGCCCGCGCTACTTTTCACGCCATTTTCCGGTGTACTGCTCGATAAGTTTAATCGCAAAAAGATCCTTTTGCTCGCTCAAATAGGCATGGCGGTGACCGCCTCAATTTTCGCGGTTATGAGCTTTTGCGAGCTATATTCTTTCGGCAAAATTTTATTTTGCGCTTTTGCAAGCGGCATCTTTACCAGTATGGATGCCCCGAGCCGTCAGTCGATGGTAAAAGACCTCATCGACTCGCCCCGCGATCTAGCCAACGCCATAGCGTTAAATTCTATGTCCTTCAACGTCGCTCGTATCGCAGGACCCGCACTTGCGGGGATCGTGATGGCGCTGTGGGGCGTGGGCTTTTGCTTTTTATTCAATGCGCTTAGCTTTTTAGGCATCATCGTTTCGCTGTTTTTCATAAAAATTCCGCCATCCGTTACTACGCTATCTAGCAGAAGCGGAGGCGTTTTTGCCTCGATCGGTGCTGGAATTTCGTATGTATCACACAAAAAAATTCTAAGCGAGCTAATGATAATAGTGCTTATCGTAGCGACGCTGGTGCCAAATTACAACGTAACGATCTCGGCACTTGTTAAGCTTAGCCTAGACGCGGATGAGCGAAGCTTTGGATATTTGATGTCGGCTCTAGGCGTGGGAGCCTTTTGCGGCGCGCTTTTCGTAGCAGTCTTTGATAAACTTGGCATCCGCAAAATCAGATCGTGCGCGATCGCTATGGGGGTAAGCTTAGCTCTTACTGGGGCTGCGAATTCCTTCGCATGGGCTGCGGCAGGGCTTGCCGTAACGGGGTTTCTTTTCGTAATCACAAACTCAAGCATCAACTCCACCGTGCAGATGCACGTAAGCAACGAATTCCGCGGGCGCGTGCTTAGCTTATACGCGCTATTTTTAATAGGTAGTACGCCATTTGGAGCGCTCATATCGGGCTTTTTTACCGAGCTACTAGGCGCTCGCGTAGCCCTTGCGATCTGCGGTGCAATTAGCATTTTGCTACTGCTAGCGCTATTTTATGGCTTTAAAATACGGCGCAGGACGCATTTTATCTTTCGAGATAAAGTCTAAGCCAAAAGCTGCATTATCAAAATTAACCTTATTTTTACGATGAAGCCTTAGAATTCCTACCGAAATTTAAAGGTAAGGAGTTTTTATGAATAGACGAAATTTCTTAAAAAGCACCGCCGCGATCGGCACGCTAGCGACGTTAAATCTAAATTTAAACGCTAGCGCGGTCACCGGCGGGACGGAAAAGAAAGTCGCCAGCGTCTGCGAGATGTGCTCCTCGCGCTGTCCTATCGAGGTGACCGTCAAAGACGGTCGCGGCGCTCTCATCGAGGGCAACCACAGGTTTGCAAACAAAACCTCCGTCTGCGCTCGCGGCGGAGCGGGCATCAATCAGCTCTACGACGATCAAAGGCTCATTAAGCCGCTCATTCGCGTAGGCGAGCGCGGCGAGGGCAAATTTAGAGAGGCAAGCTGGGACGAGGCGCTTAAAATTTGCGCGCAGAAGCTAAGCGAGATTTCGCAAAAATACGGCCCGCAAAGCGTAGTTTTCACCTCTAAAACGGGCGAACACCACACTCAGATGATGAATTTCGCCTGTGCATACGGCAGTCCGAACATCTACTCGCATTGGTCCTGTTGCCCGGTCACCTACAATATCGCCGTGCCGCACACTTTCGGCACCAATATGCAAAGAGACTACGGCGACGCAAAATATATCGTAAATTTCGGCCACAATCTCTTTGAGGGCATCGACATCTCAAAAACCAAAAAGCTCGCAAAAGCCGCAAGTAGAGAGGACGTAAAGCTTTTGGTTCTCGATCCGCGCTTTAGCGTCGTAGCTTCCAAAGCTGACGAGTGGCTGCCGATAAAACCGGGAACCGACGCGGCGTTTTTGATGGCGC
Source organism: uncultured Campylobacter sp. (assembly GCF_938045595.1). Classification (GTDB taxonomy): domain Bacteria; phylum Campylobacterota; class Campylobacteria; order Campylobacterales; family Campylobacteraceae; genus Campylobacter_B. The sequence goes on along the minus strand of NZ_CALIBB010000049.1, from coordinate 13,441 downwards.
TAATCCACGTCTGGCTGCGCGATAACAAATACGACAAAAAATTTATCGAACAATACGCCGTGGGGCTAGAGGAGCTAAGGCAGTCCGTTAAGGATACGACGCCGCTTTGGCAGGAGGCCATTACTGGGATTAAAGCGGATAAGGTAGAGCGCATCGCAAATGAAATTTACGCCGCGGCTCCCGCAGTCGTAATCGACTGGGGTCATAAAACCACGACCGCCAAAGCCGAATACGTCCGCACGCGCGCCATCGCGATCGCAAACGCGCTGATGGGAAACGTCGAGAAAAAGGGCGGAATTTACTTCTCTAAAGATTCCAAAACCTTCAACGCGCTTTGCAAAGAGGATCTATTCCCTACCATCTCAAACCCGGATAAAAATTTTAAAATTCCAAAGACCGCGCGTATCGACGGCTGCGGCGAAGAAGGTAGCGAAAATTTCTTCGTGCCGCGCAAACACGGCGTTTTGATGCAGATCGCGCCTACGATTTTAAGCGAAAAACCTTACCCTGTAAAAGGCTGGGTCAGCACGCGCTTTAACCACCTCATCAACGTTGCGGGCGTGGATAAGAGCGTAGAGGCGATCAAAAAGCTAGACTTCGTGCTCGCAATCGACGTATATATGAGCGACTTCGCGTGCTTAGCCGACGTGATCTTGCCCGAATCCACGTATTTGGAGCGCGACGAGTCGATTCAAAACAAAGGCGGCACCGCGCCTGGATTTGTGATGCGAAACAAAGCCGTCGAGCCGGTGGGCGATACGAAGTGCGGCTATGAAATTTTTAGAGAGCTTGCGAGGGTGATGAAGATCGATAAAGACTACACTTGGAACAACATCGACGAATACCGCATGCAGCAAGCCAAAGGCAACGCCGAGCTAATCGCAAATTTAATCAAAAACGGCTACGTAAGCTACAAGGTGCCGAAGCTATACTACCGAGAGCCGAAGCTCGTGGCTAAATTTATCGATAAATATCCTGCCGCGGCGGAGTTCGTGGACGAAAACGGCGAGATGAGCTCGCAGATGAAATTTAAAACCCCGAGCGGCAAGATCGAGCTTTTCGCGCCGAAAGTGGAGGAGCTTTTCGCAGGATACGGCTGCTTAAACACCGAGGGTATGGATGTATTCGGCGGGCACAAATACTGCCTAATGACCGGCAAGACCGCGCTTCACACCAACGGTCACACGCAAAATATCAAAATTTTAAACGATATGATGAGCGAATCGCCGGTTTGGATCAGCCCTGCTTCTGCAAAAGCGGAGGGGCTAAAGACGGGCGATATCGTAAAGCTCAAAAATAAATTCGGCGAGCAAAAGGCTAAAATTTTCGTCACGCAAGGCATCAGAGACGATTGCCTATTTTTATACCACGGCTTTGGGCACGTAAGCCCGGGGCTAAAGCGCACGAACGGCATAGGCACGAACCAAAGCGTCCTTCTCGATCCGGCTGCGGGTCCTGTGGTAAGCACGATGGTAACCAACGTCGGCGTCGATATAGTTAAAATTTGAAAGGGGCGGTTATGAAAAAACTCATAATGATTCACGACGAAAATTTATGTATAGGTTGCCAAGCCTGTTCGGTTGCGTGCAGGAATGAAAACGGCGTACCGAGCGGTGTTTATAGGCTGCAGGTGCACGGCAAAACAAGCGGCATTTTTCCAAGCTTAAAGCTAGATTATTCGCGCGCCAGCTGCGTTATGTGCGAGGATAGCCCCTGCGTGGACGTCTGCCCTACGGGAGCGAGCTTTAAAACCAAAGACGGCGTAACGCTCATAGACGAGAGGCTTTGCGTCAGCTGCAAATACTGCATCCTGGCCTGTCCTTACGACGCTAGATTTGTCGATCCTATCACGCACGCTATCGGCAAATGCACCTTTTGCTACACGAACCGCACTATCAAAGGCTTGCAACCCGCATGCGTAAGCGTGTGCCCAACGGATGCTTTAACTTTCGGCGATGTAAATGACGTAAATTCCGAGGTAAGCAAGCTGCTAGCCAAAACGAGCGTAGAATATCCAAAAGCGTATCTAAACACCAAGCCGCGCCTAGCGAATATCAAAAACAAAAAAGGAGGACGCTATGAATAATATGTGGGGCGATATGAGCCAATACTCTGAAATTTACTGGCCTTGGCCGATTGCGATTTATCTATTTTTGGCGGGTCTTAGCGCGGGAGCGACGATGGTGGCGCTTTTAGTTAAATGGAATCGCCACGAAAGCGAGCAAAATTCTATCTGGGACGCGATGATAAGAGCGGGTGCGATCACGGCGCCGCTTACGATCTGCGCGGGGCTTTTGCTTTTGATCTTTGATCTGGGCAAGCCATTTAGCTTTTATCTTTTGCTGATCAAATTTAACTTCGGCTCTGTAATGAGCCTCGGTGTTTTGGCGCTTTTAATCTACGTGCCGTTTAGCTTTGTATTTGCGCTATGCGTCTTCGGCGAGGAAATTTGCAAATTTAAACTACTTGCGTTTCTGCGACCTATCGTAAATTTACTAAGCTCGTTTGCCAAAGCTTCCAAACTATTCGAGCGGGTTTTATTTATCCTTGCTCTTTGCGTGGGCGCATACACGGGCTTTTTGTTAAGCGCGGTGATGAAAATTCCGCTTTGGAATACTCCGGTGCTGCCGATTTTATTTTTGCTATCGGGCTTTTCCAGCGGCATCGCGGCGAGCATTTTAGTAGGACTTCTGTTTTTTAAAGGCTCGTTAAACAAAGATAGCATAAAATACCTTTTGGTGCTTGATCTGCGCGCGATACTCTTTGAGATTCCGCTTTTGTTCATTCTGTTTGTCGGGATGTATTTCGAGGGCGGCACGAGCGCGCTTGCGGCACAGCAGGCTTTGACGCACGAGGTTTACGGTAAAATTTTCTGGATCGGCGTTTTAGGCACGGGGCTCATCGCTCCGATCATCATCGCCTTTACGGCGCTGAAAAACCACGCTTACAAGCCTGCGTTTATAGTTTTAAATTCTTTTGTCGTGCTTTGCGGCGTCATTCTGCTTCGCTACTTCGTTGTATATGCGGGGCAAATTTGCACGGGAGCGTAGTCTCGCTCCCGATTTAGGGAACGGGTTTGAAAATTTTACTTTTAGAAGACGATTTTGAATACAGAAGCAGCGTAAGCGAGTATCTCACGGAGCTCGGCTACGAGGTGGACGAATGCGAAAGCGGCGACGCAGCCTGCGATAAGATCGCCGCGAATGCATACCATCTGTTGATTTTAGATATTAAAGTGCCGGAGGTTTCGGGCGAAGAGGTGCTTAGATACGCGCGAAACCTCGGTCTTAACACTCCCGTGATGATGATGACCTCGCTCGGCGACATCGACGATTTGAGCCAGTGCTACGAGCTAGGCTGTAACGAATATCTAAAAAAGCCATTCCACCTAGCCGAGCTTAAATTTAGAGTAAGCGAGCTGATGCGAAAGTATTTCGGCGACGAAAAGGGCGCCGTCAAGATCGCGGATAAATTTCACTACTTCGCAAATTTAAAAATTTTAAAACGTGCGGACGAAGAGATATCGCTAAGCGCCAAAGAGATCAAGATTATAGAATTTCTACTCGCCAATATCAAAAGGTTCGTTAGCGTCGATGAGCTCATCGCTGACGTGTGGGACGGCGAGGCGGGCAGCGTCGATGTGCGCGTGCATATCAGCAACCTCCGCTCCAAAACGAGCAACGACTTCATCCTCTCCAGCCGCGGACTCGGATATAAGATCAATGCTTAAAGGGTTTAAATTTACGCTTTTTAGCGCGATTTTCATCATCGGCGCCTTTATAAGCGAGAGTCTTTATATCATCTATTTAAACTCCAAAATCGAGGAGAGCGCCGACGTCGCCGAGCTGATACAAAAAAGCGGCGAAGCCCTAGCTGGCGGGGATCTGAATCTAAAAGACGAGCTAATCTACGACTACGCGATCCTAAATGCAAACGGCGAAATTTTAAGATCAAACCTAAGCGTGCAGCCGCCCGATTTTGCATTTATCACGCTGAAATTCGGCGGGCGGATGTTTTTTAAGCGCCACTTTCTGCATGAGGGCAAGCTGCATTTTTTCGTCATCTCAAAAAAGATAAGCTACGCCAAGATAGAATTTATCGCGATCTCCACGATCTTTATCACGATTTTCGTAGCGCTCATCATCGCGCTATTTAACTACAAAATCATAAAAAATTTCTACGCGCAGCAAAGCAACCTCATCAAGGCGTTTTTCAACGACGCGATGCACGAGCTAAAGACCCCTCTGGGCGTCGCGCTCATCAACACCGAGATGCTTGGGTTGCGCGACAAACACACTGCGCGTATCAAATCCGCACTCAAGCAGATGGTAATTACTTACGAGGACGTGGAGTACTTCATCAAAAGCGGCAAGATGAGCTTCAAAAGCCGCCGCATCGATATGAGCGAGTTTTTGAGCGCTAGGATAAATTTCATCTATCTGGTCGCAAAAAGCAAAAACATAAGCCTGCAATCGCGAATAGCGCCCGATGTGAGCGTCTTTATGGACGAAACCTCGCTAATGCGCCTCATCGACAACACGCTAAGCAACGCCATAAAATATTCTCGTCCCGGCGGCAAAGTCATCATCGCACTGGAAAAAGGGGTGAGCATAGCGGTCTTTAGCGTGCAGGACTTCGGCATCGGCATAAAGGATACGAGCGCGATCTGGGATAGATACTCGCGCGAAAACGCGGCTCTTGGCGGATTCGGCCTCGGGCTAAACATAATCGATAAAATTTGCAAGCGCTACGGCATCGCAAAAAGCGTCAGCTCGAAGCTCGGCGAGGGCAGCACCTTTTGCTACAAAATCCCGCTGTTTAAGCAGAAGCTTTTAGACTAAAACGGCGCGTTAAATTTAGGCGCAAATTTTAAAATTTAGAAGTAGAATTCGTGCGGCTAGGGTTTTTTAAAATTTTGTTTTAGCGTGGCTTTTCAGCCACCTTTTGCTTCTCTGCTGCGTAAATAATATTTTTCCAATGGATAATTTAGATTTCCGCAGTTATCGAATTTCATACCCTCTTTTTTTGTATCAAATAGCATTACTTTACTCCTATCTTCATAATATTTTTTAGTAATAACATCGATTTTTGCTCTATTATATAAGTATTCGCTGTGATTATAACGCAAGTAATTTTTATTAACTAAAACAAATTTATCTAATAACAAATAGGCCGTAACCGCCTTGTCGCTGCCACCGATAAGGACTATCGGCCTATCAAATCCGAAACCTGCGCCATCTGAAGATATTTTTAGATATTTTTTAGGATCAGTTTTTTTGGCTTTTAGCTCTTTTATGAGTATTTGCTCGGTCGTTTTTCCCTCTTTATAATACTTTTGTAACGCCTCAAACCAATTGGATAAATTTATATTTTCTAATTCATAATATGCGATTTCATATGAGCTACGCCAAGAACTGCCATAGGCATAGGTCCTATAATCATTGATCATTTGTTCTAGCTTTAACTCATAATCCAAATACTGCCCTATCGCTCTTTTATACAGCTCCTCTTTGGGTAAAATTCTATCCTCTTTGAGGCAGTATCCTTGCTTGTATTTGTTATAGTCGGAAAGAGAAACGACGGCGAAGCCTCGTGAAGTGGAGTAATCGGGAATTATACGGATAAATGCGGCGCAGAGTATTATTATAAGAAGCAGCACGCCTGCCAGGGCTTTAAATTTAATAGACTTATAAAATTTCATACCGACGCTCCTTTTAAAATTTAAAATTTCAGCGTAAATTTCCGCGATCTTGCGATTAAATTTAAAACGCTCGCTCGCCGCGCTGCCGCCGCGCGACAAAGCAGGCAAGCTGCAAAAGGCCTAAATTTAAATCCCGCCGCTAGCTTTCGCGATGCAAAATTATATAGCCCAGCTTCGTGCCGTTTTCGTCCGAAAACGCCCTCACGTAAAAATAATGCCCGTCCTTTTTGATAAAGCTCTGCGCCCCAAAATCAAGCGTCGCCAAAATCGACAAAACGTCGTAATCCGGCGCGCTGTTTACGACGATAAAGTCCTTGATAACGCCTATTTTATCGTAGAAGCAGTCGGTTTCAAACCTCTTATCGACTAAGATAAAAATATCGTTTCCCATGCGGTTGATCTGGGCGATGACGTGCTCGAAATCGAGCATTATCTCGGCGCTTCCGATAAATTTACCGTCGCTAAAAACCGGCGAAATTCCGCGCATGAAAGCCCCGCACCGCCCCATCTCCACAAGCGCCTTTGGAAGCAGACTATGGCGGATCTGCAAAAGCGAATGGCGAAACGAGCTCAGATCGTCGTTGTAAAATTCGTCGCTCCAGCTCCTAGCCAGGCTTCTGGTGTTTTGCGTATGAAAATGTATCTTCACGCCCGTATAAAATGGCACTGCGCTCAAAATGTCTTTGTATTTTTTCGTCACGTCCATGCACTCGCTGTGTTTGCCGCTCTCAAAGCAGCGCACCACGTCGCTATTCTGCGATAAAATCAGCGAGATCGCAAAGGCGTTTAGCTTTTCTTCGTCCACGATCTTTTCAAACAAACTCGCGCTAAAATCGAACTGCTGCTTGATTTTTATCTCGTTTTCCTCGCTTTTAAAGCGCAGGTAAAACGCAAAGGTGGCGACGCAGCAAGCAAGCGCGAAAAGGCTTAGGTATTTTTTAGATCGCGCGCCTATCATCTGAATTCCATCTTTAAATTTGCCGCTAAAATTTCTGCGAATTCGCTAAATTCCGGCAGATCGAGTTTGGCCTTGCGCATCTTTTTTCCCCAGACGGACTCCGGGAAAAAGCTGTCGTTTTTAAAGCGCGCCTGGACGTGAAAATGCACGCGCGGCACGTAGTTGGCGAAGCTTGCGATGTTGATCTTATCGGGCGCATAAAACTCCCGCAGGCTCTTTTCGCACTGAAGCACGGCACGCCACAGATGCGCCAGCGTCGCCTCGTCGCAGTCGCTAAGCTCTTTAAATTTAGCCTTCGTAAAGACCTTCACCCACGGCACTTCGTGCTCCTCGCGCTGTACGTAAATCATCTCATCTTCGTAAATCATCGCTTCTCCTTGAAAATGGAATTTTAATGCAAAGCCCATTAAAGCTCGGTAAATTCCTCTTACATAAATAATATACTAAAATACATTAACTAAATATATCTATAAAATCTCGATATATTCGTAATTTTTATGCTATAATTCTATTATTTAAAAGGAATATATATGAAATCAGTTTGGATAATGATCCTATGCGCCGCGGCGATTTTGATGATTACGATGGGCATTCGTATGTCATTAGGTCTTTTCGTGCAGCCTATAATGCAAGCAAATTCCCTATCCATCGCACAAGTAAGCTTTGCGATGGCAACTACGCAACTGGTATGGGGCTTTTCGCAACCTCTTAGTGGGATACTTGCAGACAAGCTCGGTGCCTACGTCGTGCTGTTTTGGGGCAGCGTGCTTTTAGCGATTAGCTGCGCTCTTGTTCCGTTATTTAGCAGCGAAAGCGCGCTCGTATTAACGATGGGTTTTGGGCTTGCACTGGGGCTTGGCGCGGGTAGTTTTCCGATTCTAATGAGCCTAATGGCAAAGCGCCTGCCATTTTCTATCCGCTCGGTTGCCAGCGGAGTGCTAAATGCAGGCGGCTCGTTCGGACAATTTTTATTTGCGCCTATGATTGGGTTTTGTATCGCAACGCCTGCTTTGGGATACGGCGGCGCATTTTTTACGCTCGCAGGGCTTAGCTTGTTAATTCTGCCGCTTGCGAGACTTTTAGCAGGCGGTAAAATTCTATTTGGCGAGCAAACCAGCCTGCATGAAGAAGATAAGCGCAGCTTAGGCGAAGTGCTGCGTTTAGCACTGCGCGATAAAAGCTATATTTTGATAAATTTAAGCTTTGCTACGTGCGGTTTTCACGTAGCATTTTTAGTGACGCACCTGCCTAGCGAAGTAGCACTAAGCGGGCATGGCGCGCAGGTAGCGTCTTTTTCGCTCGCACTGATTGGCATCGCAAACATCGTAGGCAGCTTATTCGTAGGCTGGTGTGTTTCCAAAGTGCGCTGTAAAGTCATTTTATTTTGCATATATGCCCTGCGTATCGCTCTTATTGGTACTTATGTGCTCTCGCCCAAAGATAGCCTTACATTTTATATCTTCAGCGTGGGATTAGGATTTACCTGGTTAGCGACTGTACCGCCTACTGCGGCTGCCGTCGGTAAGCTATTAGGGACGCGATATTTAGCAAGCCTATTTGGATTTACGATGCTTTCGCATCAAATCGGCGGATTTTTTGGCGCATATATTGGAGGTCTTGCGGTGCGAGCATACGGCGCGTATGATTATATGTGGTATTTGGATATGACGCTAGCGGCTATTGCAGCTCTGCTAAGCCTGCCTGTGCGTGAAGCTAAGATGAAGCACGTTAAATTTTAAAAATTTTATGGGATTTTGAAATTTACGGACGGAATTTTCGCGAAATTTTGCAAGCTAAATTACGACGAAATTTTGAAATTCTTAAAATTTTAAAATTTATCGGATTTTATGTTTCGCACGATGAAATTTCACTTTAGCTTTGAAAGTCCGCTGCGATAATGCGATAAAATGCAAAATCCGCTTGTGCTTTCAAATTTAGCCGAGAGGGGTTTTTAAATTTTATAGAATTTTGAAATTTTAAAATTTCGGCTCGTGCAGCATTTTAAGAGCTGGCGCGAGAGCATCTGCAAAGCCTTTAAATTTTTCAAATTCCTCCGCGCTAAACTCTGCGCTAAACTCCGCTCCAGAAGCACCGAAGCTCGCTTCATAAACGAAACCCGATTTTTTTAAAAAATGTTCAAATTTAGCCACCGCCGCAAACGGCACGAAAAATATGCACTTCTTACGCAGCACGAATTCCACTAGCTCTGCGGCGTCCGCAGCGGCGTCTATCGCGGCATTTGCGCTACTGGCGTATGCGCGCACTAGCCCACCGGTGCCTAGCTTGATGCCGCCGAAGTAGCGCACCACGAGCACCGCGACGTTAATCAATTCGGCACCGCGAAGCGCGTTTAGACACGGTGCGCCCGCGGTTGATTTGGGCTCGCCGTCGTCGCTTGAGTTTTCTACGATCTGCCCGGGCTCGTTCAGCGCGCGATACGCCCAGACGATATGACGCGCCTTGGGATGCTGCTGCCGCAGCCGCACACGCAGCGTCTCAAAGCTCGCTAGCGGCGCGAGATAGGCGATGAAGCTTGATTTTTTAATCTCCTGCGCGGCGCTGATCTCTTTTTCAATCGTTTTCAAGGCTTTCCTTTGCGGAATTTTATCTTTTTTGCATTATAATAAAAGTTCAAAAAAAGATCAAAGGAGCTTCATGATCCAGACTTGTTTATTTCCCGCGGCGGGCTACGGCACGCGCTTTTTGCCCGCGACCAAATCGCTACCTAAAGAGATGCTTCCGATCCTTACCAAGCCGCTCATTCACTACGGCGTGGACGAGGCGCTGGAGGCGGGCATGGACAATATGGCTTTCGTCACGGGTCGCGGTAAACGCGCGCTGGAGGATTATTTCGACCGCAGCTACGAGCTGGAGGATCAAATTTCAGGCAGCAGCAAGGAGTATCTGCTCGACGAGATCAGAGCGCTTATGAAGCGCTGCACCTTCTCTTTCACGCGCCAAGAGCAGATGAAGGGGCTCGGCAACGCAATTTATACGGGTAAAATTTTAATCCGCGACGAGCCTTTCGGCGTGGTGCTTGCAGACGATCTGTGCGTGAACGAAAACGGCGAGGGCGTGCTTGCGCAGATGGTTAAAATTTACGAAAAATACCGCTGCAGTGTCGTTGCAGTAATGGAGGTGCCGCCGCAGGACGTAAATAAATACGGCATCATCGCAGGAAAGAGCATCAGCGACGATCTAATAATGGTCTCGGATATGATCGAAAAACCTGAACCTAGCGAGGCTCCGTCAAGCTTAGCCATAATCGGGCGCTACATCCTAACGCCTAATATTTTCGATCTCATCGAGCAGACGGCGCCCGGTAAAAACGGCGAGGTGCAGATCACCGACGCGCTTTTGAAGCAGGCTCAAAACGGCGTGGTGATCGCGTATAAATTTAAAGGCACTCGCTTCGACTGCGGCTCGGTAAAAGGCTACGTGGACGCGATCAAATATTTCTACGAGCGAGAATTCGGCGATGGTAAAAAATGAGCTGTTTTTCCCGCCGGCAAAAGAGGGCGCGCTAGAAGAGGTAGCGGCAAAGATCCGCGCCGAATACGAAAGCGGCGAGATAGGCTACTACCGCCTGCCGCAGCAAGGCGCAGACGAAATAGCGCGGGCGCAGGAATTTTTTAGCGCACGAAGCTACGACGGGGTCGTGCTTTTGGGCATCGGTGGCTCCAGCGTAGGCGTGCGAGCGCTTTATGAGATGCTGCGTCCGCGCGTAAGAAAGAATTTGCGCTTTGAAATTTTGGATAATCTCGACGGGCACAGTGTAAACCGCGCGCTTGAAGGGTTAAATTTTGCTCGCACTATCTTCATAGTATCCTCCAAATCGGGCGGCACGATCGAGACGATCTCGCTTTTTAAGGTCGTTTTGCAGCGTTTCGGAATTTCAGATTTAAAGACGCTAGCAAAAAATTTCATCTTTATCACCGATGTAGGCTCGCCGCTTGATATCTTCGCGCGCGGGCACGGCGCCTGCGTGATAAATATGCCCGCTAACGTAGGCGGCCGTTTTAGCGTGTTAAGTGCGGTAGGGCTCGTGCCCGCAGTAGGGCTGAGGCTCGATGCACACGCGCTTCTGAGCGGTGCAGAGGAAGCCAAAAAGGCGTATCTGGATGAAATTTTAGCAGGCGATCCCGCTAAAATCGCGGAGAATAAAATTTTACGAAAAGCCCATCACTACGCCACGCACAAAAGTGCGAAAATCAACGTCCTTTTTAGCTACGGCGATGCGCTGCGCGCATTGGGTGAGTGGTATGTGCAGCTCTGGGCGGAAAGCCTAGGTAAAAAGATCGGCTTTAGCCGCGAGGGACTTACTCCTGTAGGGCTTGTAGGCTCGCGCGATCAGCACAGCTTCCTTCAGCTCATAATGGACGGCGTAAAGGATAAGACCGTGACTTTCTTAAAGCTCACGGACAACGGCACTACGGACGCGGTGCCTGGTATCAGTCTGCAAGGTCTTGAGGGCTGTGACTTCGTAAACGGCATGCGACTGGATGAGGTGCTAAATCTTCAGTGCGATGCTACGCTGCAAGCCGTGCTAAACGAGGGTATCAGCGTCGATCTAATCGAGGTTTCGCGGCTTTGTGAACAGAGCGTGGGCGAGCTATTTTACTACTTCGAGCTGCTAACCAGCGCCACCGGAGCGATACTGGGCGTCAGCACTTACGATCAGCCAGGCGTCGAGGTAGGCAAGAGAATTTTAAAATCGCTAGTTTTAAAATCGCGAGATTAAATTTCGCTTCTATTTTACGGGGGTACGGAATTTCGGCGCGTTCGATTTTACTTAGGCTAAATTTTTAGAATTTTAAAATTACCGACGCAGAATTTTCCGTGCGTAAAATTTACGCCGCGAAATTTTGATTTTTTGCTACGAGCATTTGAAATTTAGTTGCGAATTTCACAACAGAATTCCAAGATTGCACCGCGAGGCGTAAAAATTTTGCGACTTGCAAGCGCACAGGGAGATGAAATGAAAATCACGAAGATCGATCACTTCGTGCTAGTTACGGACGATCTGCAAAAATGCGTGGAATTTTACGAAGGAATTTTAGGGCTAGAGCATGTTTGCGAGGGCGGCAAACACAGCCTGCGTTTCGGCTCCTCAAAGATCAATATCCACACCCGCGCGGGCGAGTTTGCGCCGTTTGCGGCACGTCCTAGCGCAGGCTCGGCGGACTTTTGCCTCATCTGCGAAGATCAAAGCGCGCCGCAGCTCAAAACGGAGCTTGAAAGCAAAGGGGCACAAATAGAGCTTGGCATCGTGCCTCGAATGGGCGCGCGCGGCGCTATGCAAAGTATCTATCTGCGCGATCCGGACGGCAATCTCGTAGAGCTCGGCGTATATGAAGGCAGCGAAGATTAGCGCGTAAATTTTAAAGGCAAAATTTCAAGCGGAGCGCTAGAATTTAAATTTTCTAAATTTTACCTTTTTGCTAAATACCGACAAGGTGCGCGGGACGGTATCTAAATCTATATGCGTTTTGCGCATAAAATACTCTCTTAATTCCAGATACTCTTTTTCGCTATAAATCAAAACATTTATAATTCTAAGATCGCCCGTTTCGCCGTATATCACAAGCCGGTCATAGACGCCTAAGCATCTGAAACTGCCATTTTTAAGATGCATCAATATGCTCGCTCCGAATAGGCTAATTGCTATCATCGAAATTAGCGCGATCATCGCATGCATTCCGCGCATAACGTATGCGCCCAAAGGCCAAAGTGACAAAAATAGCATTTCGGGTATGCTTATCCTCTGCTGCCGGTCCCAGCGAGGATCAAAACTGATCGCAACGGCGCCGATTTGTTCAAGCTTCAAAGATTTATAAGCTTTATCTTCTTTGTAATATTTGATATCCGAATCGTTAAATACGAAATAGACGCCCTTTTGTTGCTTTCGCCTGATAAAAAACATTACCAAAGCGAAAGGGAGTAGTCTAAAATTTTTGGGCTCAATGGGATTTACTACGGTAACGACCGAGATAAAGAATAAACATCCTATAAGCGTAGCAATCGTGGAATATTTCATATAGTCGTAAAAAGCATAGTCTTTTATTACTATCGGATTTTTGTCGTAATCTCTGGCTTGGACTTCGGAGCTTTTGTTAATAGCGGTATCATCGGAATTTAAAGTCTTAGAGCTTGCATCTTCTAATTTTAAATTTTTGAAGTCGAAAGCGTTAAAATTTTTGGGATAAAGACCTTCTGTTAGATTTTGCTTTGCATCGCTGTGCTGATTATTTAGGAGTTTTCTTAATTCCTCAAGTCTGCTTTGATCCATTTATCGCCTTTAAATTTGATGGACGCACCATTTTATATTCTCATCACTTAAAGCTCAGTAAATTTTATCGCTCATTCGCTGTCCTACAATAAGGCAAAGACTCTAGAAATTTTAAGCTATACGTAAAATCACCATAACTCCAAAAAATTCTAATCAAGCGTATAAATTCCCTTATTTTTAAATCCACCTTATACTCAACTTTTTAAATTTTAAAGCGACCCTCTTGTCTTATGGCAAATTTCTCTCTTAGCAAATCACCTCTTTCTTAGATCAAGTAGCTATATAGCTCGATACCCTGTGTAAGTTACTTTCTAGCGCTTCACAGATCTGCGCTAAATACGCATCAGGAATTTTAGATGTAGAAACAACCTGTATGGTGTGATACTACTAGGTGTAAAATATATATAAGAAATCTAAAATATAATCTTTAAAGAATTTTTATTAAATTCTATATTTCAAATTTAAGAAATTTCCGCGGAATTTTGGCTAAATT
>NZ_CALIBB010000048.1 GCF_938045595.1 uncultured Campylobacter sp. | reverse complement strand
TAGCAGGCGCTTGCAGCGAGGCGGAGGTGCTTGCGCTGCGTTTGGGCGGCGCTTCTGTGCTCGAGATCAAACAGATCGGGTTAAAAAAGGAGATCGTGCTGGAAATTTCATAAGCATAAAGAAATTCCGTCTGGAGAAATTTACTATAATTTTGCAGGTCTAATGCGGATTTTTGCGTAAAATTTAGCCCGTAAAATTTGCCGCGAGTTCAAGTCCCGCCTCATATCCAAAGTGATTTTACCGGGAGAAATTTGCGGGCAAAATTTTGGCGTGAGGATTTTGCGGCGGCGGCTTTTTGGTCTTTTACCTCTTTTTTAGCGGGCTTTGAACGGCTTTGGACGAGCTTTTGGCGGCGAAATTTTACCGCAAGATTTTTCAGAGTAAAATTTAAACTCTTTGCGTCTGCTCGCTCCGTATAAAATTTTACGGCGATCTTGTCTTGATTTTGCACCGATTTTGCGGCGATTTTTAGAATACAAAGCGCGGAAATTTCGCTGTCGTCCTCCGCACAAAAAGAATTTTCACGAAGGAGGATGCGTCGCGCGTGCAATCGTGTATGGAAACGTAACTTTATGCGAAAGGAATTTTACTTGCAATCTGCTGTAGAAATTTTATCTAAAATTTTACTTTGCGGAATTTCGCCGTATAAAATTTCGCCGCGATAGAACCCTGTCGAAAATTTAATCCGGCAAAAATACTGCGCCCGCGATCTAAACGTAAAATTTTAATCCAAATTTATGCTAAACCGCCGCGGTATAGGCGCAGAATTATGATCTAAAAAATTTATACTTCGAAGCCGCAACACAAACAAATGCAGATCGGGCTAACTCCGTATAAAATTTTAAGCCGAAATTATGGCTTGCGTTCCGTTGCGATAAAATTTTGAGCCAAAATTTCAAGCTTTAAAATCCCGTAATTTTCCAAATTTCACAAATCCCACACATAAAATTTCAAACCGAAATCCCACTATTAAAATTTCCCCGCCTCAAAATCCCGCAAATTTCCCGCCCCTAAATCCAAAATTCCGCAAATTTAACAAGCTTTAAATTTTAAAGCTATAAAATTCGCTTCAAATTTTAAGGATCAAAAATGCTAGAACTCCCCTTTATCGGCATTGTCGTGGGCTTCATATCGGGCTTTTTCGGTATCGGTGGTGGCACGGTCGTAATGCCCGTGATGATGGCTCTAGGCTACGACGTCAAGACCGCCGCGGGCATCTCGGTGATGCAAATGTTCATCATCTCGCTTTTTGGCTCATATCTGAACTACCGCGCGGGCAAGCTTCGCCTAGATAGCGGCATCGCAGTGGGGCTCGGAGGGCTGTGCGGCGCGAGCATATCGGGCTTCATCGTAAAATACTCGCCAGAAATCGTGCTTGAGATCGGTCTTTTGCTGACGCTTGCGATCTCATTTCTCAAACTCTTTAGCACGAACGTAACAAGCGGCGGCAACGCCGATCCCCACGGCGCGGTGCTGTTTTTTATCGGCTTTGCTATCGGCGCGATCGCGCTTAGCATGGGCGTGGGCGGCGCGGTATTTCTGACGCCGATTTTGGTCGGATTTTTGGGCGTCGATATCAAAAGAGCGGTCTGCATGGGGCTATTTTTCATCGTTTTCGGCTCATTTAGCGCGCTTTTGAGCCTTTCGTACAACGGCCATGTAGATTACGAACGCGGCGCGCTGCTAGCCGTGGGCGGGCTTTTGGGCGTGTATTTCGGCACCTCTCAAGCTCACCACGCAAGGCGCGAAACGCAGAAAAAATGGCTGCTCGTCCTTTATGTCGTGCTATTTGCGCTGGCGCTAAAAAAGGTGCTACAGTAGCGCTGCAGTGATTGCCGCGCTATAGTTTTGCCTTGCCTCGGTTTTGCTACAAGCGCGGTTTAAGCATTCGCGCTGTTTTGCTACGCCGCCCTTTTGCGTCTCGTAGTTTTTTGCTTTGCCGTCCTCTTGCACTGCGCGCGTTTGGTCTCCATCTTGCGGCACCACGTAAAACGTTGCGTTTCATCGCGCGAGTAAATTTTAAAACGAAATTTCAAAAAGCGCGAGTAAATTTTAAAAACGGAATTTTAACTAATCGCGTTAAAATAGCGAAGTCGCACATCTTTCGTCCTATGGAGGCTAGATGGCGAAATAAAATTTACAAATTTTAAAAGGACTTGGATTGACGAACTTGATTTTAGCAGGGCTAGGCGGCTGTGTAGGTGCGATGGCGCGAGTAGGCCTAAGTGGAGCGATCGCGCGCGCAATGGATCGCGCCGGATTTTGGAGTGCGTTTCCGATCGCTACTTTTTGCGTGAATGCGCTGGGAAGCCTGCTGATAGGGTTTTTGCTCGCACTAAATTTAACGCAGAGCGTGCGGATATTTTTTGTCGCAGGCGCGCTGGGCGGCTTTACGACATTTTCTACGTTCAGCTACGATACGCTGCAATTATTGCTGGCGCGAGAATTTGCTATCGGTGTGCTAAACGCGGTCTTAAGCGTATGCGCCTGTATGCTTTTTTGCTACGCTGGGCTGCTCGCGGGCAGAGCGCTTGCAGGCTAGCCGTGGAGCACGTGAGCTTTAAATTTAAATCGCCTCTATGTTTGCGCTTTTAAATCAAAATTTATTGAAAGTGCCTGCGCTACGGAATTTTATCGCGCGCATGTGCTGCAAAATCTGCGAGCGATGGGCACAATCCCACATGCCGTGCAGTTTTGCGAAAGGGCGGCAGCAAGTAGTTTCGCAAAGTGCAATATCAAACAGGAATTATAAGACGAGTAAATCGTAAGACGAGCGAAAAGTAAAGCGAGCGAGAGGGATTGTAGCTAAATAATTGTGCTCGGCGTCGGGCAGGCTGGCAAAATCCAGATAAATTTGAAATTTGCGTGCATTCTCTGCACATCTTGTTCGCCGCAGCTTTGTGAAATTTCGCTGTCTTGCGCCTAGTTATCGCGACGCCCTAAAAATTTCGCTGTCTTGGCGCGGATAAAATAAACCTAAGCCGTGCGATAAATTTTAAAAGCTCCGCGGGCAAATTTTAAAGCTTGAAGCTTAGAATTTTAAAATTCTCGCGTAAATTTTAAAAGCTAAATTAAAGCGCGCCGAAATCACGACCTTATGTGTCAAATCCTGCAGTGCTATCTTAGATTTATCGCAAGCGGCTACGAGCCCTCTTAATTTCGTTTCTGCAGATTTCATTAACCTGCTCGCCTTCGCTATTTCGCAAGATAACCTCGTAGTCCGTGATCTCGCGATCTTTGTTATACCCCTTGATATATCTGAATCTCGATAAAACTATTTTAAAGGATTCCACATCGTCTAAAGTATACTTATCGCCGAGCTTGACGTAGTTAAAATTACTACTAGTAAGCATATGAAAATTGCTAAATTTTTGCTTTAAATTTAGCGTATAAATTGCCGTATGAGGCGTATCGTTATCGCAGCGATTAAATTCGCTTTCATCGAAGGCAAGCGCGAGGCAAATTTCATCTCCGCAGATAACCTTGATATCCTTGGCGCTGCTGTTTATACGTATGGTCTGCCGCCATCCCTCGCCTTTAATCTCAAAGATATTGCGAGCGAGCTTTTTGGCTATTTCATCTCCGACATAACCTCTGGCTTCTGGTTTATCAGCCCAACCAAGCGCAGAGTAGTTCTGCTTTTGCGGAAAATCCGCAAGCGGAGTTTGAAGCTCACTTATAGCATTTAAATTTTCCTCGGTGCCTTGTGGAGCCGCAAAAGAGGTGCCCCTCATAGAGTGTAGATTAAAGAAGCCGATAAATTTCCTCACGACCTTATACGCCGTTTGAGAAAATATCTTGGCTTCGTTTTCAAAAAGCGAAATATCGTAGATACCATATCTGTAATATCCAAGCTCTCTTTTCACTCAATCTAAATCCGGCGAACGATCGATCTCGTCGTATCCATAGTAGCGCTCTGGCATATCTTTTTGTAGCAAAAAGTCGTCGCTATCGCTGCCCCCATACCTAAGCCAGACCCCAAAATCGTCCTTAATGTATAGATAATCAAACTTCGCACCTCCTGCGAATTTTTTCTCGCCTAGCCAAAATACGGGTCTTTTGTCTAATGGCGGCAGAGCGGCGACCGGGGGCAAATTTTGCAGCTCTTTTTCAAATTTTTCATCGATATAATCGCAAGCGCTAGTGGGCATACTAGGATCGCAACCCTCGGGCGTATCGGATGAAAAAAGCAAATTTAAAATCACAAATATATACAGCACAAAAAGCACGCATGCAACGCTCACGACCAAGGCGGTAATTTTTAAAATTTTTATAAAAGTTTTCATGTCCAAATTTTACCTCGTTGCACCTAAAAAGCATAAAATTTTGCTTTAAATTTGAAATCCTCCGCGCATTATCTGTACGCTTCGCCTATTGCTTCGCTAAGACTTTTTAGCAGCTCGTCCGCGGCCTCCGCTTTGTCGTGCGCGCTGCGATTTCTGCTGTTTGAGGCGCCAGATCCCGCCCCGCTTACGCAGTCTTGCACGAAATACCACCAAAAATACCCGCCCACGTAGTTTTTCACGTAGCGCGGCATCGTATAATACCGCCTCATCATCGCCTTTTTGCTCGCTTGCGTAGCGTCCGACGCCGTGTTTCCGCACTCGCCGATGCCGAGCTTTGAAGCGGGAAAGGCGCTTTGTAGATCGGTAAAAATTTCGCTCCAATCAGGCGCAAAGCCCTCGTTGTCGTCCTCGTAGTAGCTTACGAAAAGATAATCCAGCCCATCTTTCATATCTTGCGGCACGAATTTTCGCAGCCACTCGCGCATCTGTGTCTTCTGTGCTCCGCTCGGCGTATAATACGCCGTAAGCGCCGTTTTGGCGCCTTTTTTGTGGATGAGCTCGAAAGCTGCGATCATCTTAGCGGCAATAAAATTCGCATCATCCCCCAGCCAGCCCTCGCCGTTTATTTCGTTGCCGATCTCCCAGATCGCGACGTAGGGCGCGAGCGCGGCGAAGGCGTCCGCGAACCTCTTTTCGTAGCTTTTCACGCTTTTGTACGAGCTCATCTCGTAGGAGTCCACAGGGCAGGCCATCACGTACGAAACCTCGCTAAGTCGCCTAAAAAGGGGCTCGTACTCGCGCGGGCTAATTTCTTTTGACATCACGACGCGTACAGTGGGTTTTGCGGGTAGGGCTTGCAGGGCGCGCACGATGCTCTGCAGCTTCGCGCCCGAGGCGTCTTGCGCGTCCTCGTACCAGCCGTCGTCGATCGTAACGCCCCAGATGAAGTCAGATTTAGAATTTTGCTTTGAAATTTTATTTGAATTTTCGCCGTAAATTACGCCGCAAAACAGCGCCCCGCAAAACAGCGCGAGAAATATGTGTTTGAAATAGACCACGGCTTGCTCCTTGATTTTAAATTTTAAAAATTTAGCTCTCTGTCGGTCTTTCTGCAACCGATCAAGCAATCAAAATTTATCTCTTGCCTCTAAGATCATAAGAATAATACGAACGAGAAAAACCCTCTACGCTGAATATAGCAAAAGCGTTAAGCGCAAGAGCCGCTAAGCTGAGCAGCACCGTAGCAGGCAGCGAAAAACGCGCCAAAAACGCATTTGCAATAGCTGCAAGTACAAGCGCGATAAAGCAATATGAAAATATCGCAACTCCGCTAGTATCGGCAAGCTCCTGATAAAATCTATAAAAAAACAGAAACGATGCGATGAATCCCAATGCAAGTAGTATTTGAGCGATGATGCCGCCCGCTAGAAATATAAATAACAATACGCCTATAAATATTGCCGCAAAGGCAATGGCTGCGTTGCGCAAAAGGCTGCGGCTTGCGGTAAGCTTAGAGATATTATAAATGCTAAAGATAAAAAGCACGAATGCCGCTGCGCTTAGTAGCACTCCCAATCCGCCGTAAATTCCTAATAGCAATAGCACCAGTTCGGCTATAGCTTTTAAGGCGCAGGCTGCGATGAAGGTGTATTTGATGAGTGCTACTTCTTTTTCTTGAGGGTTTGAGGGCTGCTGGCCTTGAGTGTGAAGGTAGTCGTTTAAGTCCATGGTTGCTCCTTGAAATTTATGTAGAAGTATATCTAAAAAACGAATAGGTAAAAATAAATTTCAAAATTTAGCGGCTCGCAGGCGTGGTACAAGGCAAGTGCCGCACAAAGGCGGGTAAATTTAAGAGGTAAATTTTAAAATTTAGATCGGAATTTCGGCGCTGACGGGGCGGGTAAAATTTTAAGCGGGCTGTAAATTTAAAAAGATATGAGATAAAATTTCGCGCAGATCTGCAAATTTAAAATCCGCAAATCCGCGCAAACTGCTACAAACGGGACTCGTAGCGACGTAGCGTGTAAAGACGTTTAAGCATCTTTTTGCGAGCTGAAATTTTTTGCTTTTTGCGGACTTCCGTCATCGGCTCAAAAAATCGTCTCGCGCGAACCTCGGTAACGACTAGGTTACGATCGGTTTGCTTCTTAAAGCGTCTGTAGGCTTCGTCAAATGATTCGTTCGGATATACCTTTACTCCAGGCACTTTCCTCACCGCCTTTCAAAAAAATGAATCGTGAGTTTAGCGAAAAATTCCTTAAATTTGCTTTTGAAGCGCTTTTTTATACTTCCACACGCTTTTGTTGTTGCGAGTATCTATCATCGAAAGCTCTAAAAGTAGGCTTTCGCTTGCTTGCGCGGTAGAATTTTTAGCTGCAGAATTTAAGCTTTTTGATTTTTTAGATCCTGCCTTACCATCGTTTGTCGCAGCGGGGCTTTGCGGTAAAATTTTACCTACCAAGATGTAATCCGGTGCGTAGATCGAGCCGCTTTCTACGGCGTGATAGCCACGGCTTACACCATCGTTGCTAAATACGAGTTCATCTTTACTTGGGGCGTCGGTGACGACTGCTTTGCCTGAATGCAGCAATGAAATTCTAATTTTTTTGCTTAAAAATTCCGCATCCACGCCGTGTGCGTTTGTCCCGTCCAGTGGCTCGATGCCGACGACGCTGAATCTACCGCCTTTCTTACCGACGATACGCTTTGAGAGCAGATCAGCGATGCTTTCGCCCGCGATGCGCTCTAGGTACGCGTTTGGATATCCAGTATGATCTATGCCTCCGGCAAGCACCGAATTATCAGTACTTTTGGAACCTTTAATCGCAGCGCAGCCCGCTAAAAAGGCACACAGCAAGATCACGAAAAAACTTATTTTAAAATTTTTCATAGCATTTCCAAATTTTATAAAATAAACTCCGCGATTATAGCGAGATTTGGTTAAATTTCGTTTTTTATAAGCAAAATTTGTAACGGATATTCCGCTCGTTCCTTTAATTTTGAGTTAAAGATTCCTTGATATACTTTCTGCCAATTTATTCAGAAAATTCGCGGGGTTATTATGAAGAGAATCATTAAAAGAGACGGAAGTTTTCAAGAATTTCAATCCTACAAAATAAAAGATGCTATCAAAAAAGCCTACAAAAGCGTCGGTACCGAATTTGACGAAAAAGTCTTTAATAATGTAATGAGCGCGATCGTTTTTAAAGATAAATTAAGCGTCGAAGATATTCAGGATCTCATCGAGAAAAAGCTCTTCGAAGCGGGCGATTTCGCCGTTTTGAAAAGCTTCATGATCTACCGCCACACGCACAAGATGCAGCGCGAGCACATTTTGGGGCTTGAGGAGGATACGACCTACATCAACTGCACCCAGACGGTCAATGAATATATCAGCAAGCAGGATTGGCGAATTTTAGCAAATTCCAATACCAGCTACTCAAACGCAGGCCTTATCAATAATACCGCCGGCAAGGTCATCGCAAACTACTGGCTAGATAAAATTTACTCTCGCGAGGAGGGCGCGGCGCACCGAAACGGCGACTATCATATCCACGATCTGGACTGCCTTACGGCGTATTGCGCGGGCTGGAGCTTGCGCGTGCTTCTAAACGAGGGTTTTAACGGCGTGCGCGGCAGAGTCGAGAGCAAGGCGCCGAAGCATTTCCGCGAAGCGCTGTATCAGATGGCGAATTTCCTTGGAATTTTACAAAGCGAATGGGCGGGCGCACAGGCGTTTAGTAGCTTTGATACGTATCTGGCGCCATACGTTTTCCGCGATAAATTAAGCGACGATGAGGTCAAAAAGGCGATCACGAGCTTCGTGTTCAACCTAAATGTCCCGGCGCGCTGGGGGCAGAGCCCGTTTACCAACGTCACCATCGATATGACCTGCCCGGATGATCTAAAAACGCAGATTCCTACGCACAACAACGAGCATCTGTTTAAAAATTTACGCGACGAGGAGCTTTTGGCAGAGGCTAAAAGGCGCGGCAAGGACTCGCTTGAAGCGATGACTTACGGCGATTTCGAGCCTGAGATGAACCGCATCGTGATCGCGTTTTACGAGGTTTTAACGACGGGCGATAAGTGCGGTCAGCCGTTTACTTTCCCGATCCCTACGGTAAATTTAACGGAGGAGTTTGATTGGGATACTCCTGCAGCCGATGCGGTATTTGAAAACACCGCCAAGGTAGGCTCAAGCTATTTTCAAAATTTTATCGGCTCGCAATATATCACGAACGAAAAGGGCGAGCGCGTACCCAATCCAAAGGCGTATAAGCCTGGCGCCGTACGCTCGATGTGCTGCCGCTTGCAGCTCGATCTGCGCGAGCTTCTAAAGCGCGGCGGAGGACTTTTCGGAAGCGCGGAGATGACGGGAAGTATCGGCGTCGTAACGATAAATTTAGCCCGACTAGGCTATCTGTATAAAAACAACGAAGAGGCGCTTTATGCGAGGCTGGACGAGCTTTTAGAGCTTGCAAAATCGACGCTTGAGAAGAAGCGAAAATTCGTTACCGAGATGTTTGAGCGCGGCTTGTATCCATACACGAAGCGCTATCTGCCGGGCTTTAACAACCATTTTAGCACTATCGGCATCAACGGCGCAAACGAGATGATCCGAAATTTCAGCGGAAATAAAGAGGATATTACGACGGAATTCGGGCGTAAATTTGCCCTTAAGATGGTTGAGTATCTGCGCGAGAAGATCCGCTCGTTTCAGGAGCGCACGGGCAATCTATACAATCTCGAAGCCACGCCTGCCGAGGGAACTACGTATCGCTTTGCCAAAGAGGATAAGAAGCGCTACGCAGATATCATCCAAGCGGGATTTGATAAAAATATATACTACACCAATTCGACGCAGCTTCCGGCAAATTTCGGAAGCGATCCGTTCGAAGCTCTGGCGATGCAGGACGAGCTGCAAAGCTCCTATACCGGTGGCACGGTGTTGCATCTGTATATGAAGGAGCGCATAAGCTCGGCTCAGGCATGCAAACAGCTCGTAAAAAGCGTAGTGCAAAACTACAAGCTTCCTTATATCACGATCACGCCGATTTTCAGCGTATGTCATAAGCACGGCTACATCAGCGGCGAGCATGAATACTGCCCGAAATGCGACGAGGAGCTGCTTGCGGAATACAAGGCCAAGCAGAGCAAGGGCGCCTAAATAGCGATTTAAATTTTAATCTTAATGAAAGGATGGAGAATGGAATTTCCAAAAGAGTTAGAAGCAAAACGCACAAAATGCGTCGTTTACACAAGAGTGATGGGCTATTTGCGCCCAGTAGAGAGCTTTAATATCGGAAAGAAGGGCGAACACAAAGAGCGCGTCTTTTTTGAAGAGAAAAAAGACAAAAAGCAGATCGCCTAGTCGCCGCTACCGGCCAAATGCAACAAACGCATACGAAGCCGCCGCAAGCCTTAAACCTGCGTAACGCGCAGATTTACGAGATCACGCCGTTTACGATGCTTGATTTTGCCGATCACATCGCCGCGATCGCGTGGTTTTGCGGCTGCAATATGCGCTGCAATTACTGCTACAACCCACAAATCGTTACTTCACGGGGTAAAATTTCAAACGAAGAGTTTCTGCGCTTTTTGGATGCGCGCGCGGGCAAGCTTCAGGGCATCGTATTTAGCGGCGGCGAATGCACCTGTGCGAGCGATTTTATCCCGCTGGCACACGAAGTTAAGCGGCGCGGCTTTTTGCTCAAGGTTGATACCAACGGCTCAAATCCGCAAAAGATCGAAGAGGCGCTAAACTTAGGGCTGATCGATTATATCGCGCTTGATTTTAAGGCGCCGCGGCAGGATTTTGAGCTCATTACAAAGTCAAGCCTATACGATAAATTTCTGCAAACTCTTAGGCTTTTGCTGCGGCAAAATTTTAAATTTGAGGTGCGAACGACCGTGCATGCCGATTTTTTAAACGAAGCAAAGATCGAGCAGATGGCGCAAATTTTATGGAGCGAGGGCTACCGTGGCGTCTATTATCTGCAAAACTTTCTACCCACCGGCGATAATTTCGGCAATTTAAACGCGCCGCTTGCAAGCTTTGATCCGAGCAAAATCCGTACCGATCTAAAGATCGAACTTCGAAATTTTGATTAAATTTGCGCTGTCGCGCGCATCTTGTCGCGATGAACGCGATGAAATTTTTATAGCGCGCATTGCCCGGCGTATATTGTGCCTCGATAAAATTTTACTTCGCCGTTTGCCGCAGGCATTAGCACGAAGCAAATAAACGAAATCGCACCGTAGTTCCACCTTTAAAATTTCTTTTCAAAGCTCCGTCATAAAATTTTATCATAAAGCTTTGCCGTGAAATTCCATCTCGAAATTTCGACCGTTCAGCTAGCATAAAATTTCGCCTCACTCGGCTGGCTACGGAATTCCGCCGTACGCTGCGGCTGAGCTGTGCGCGCCTTATAAAATTCCGCGCAAATTTTACGGGCGAAATTTCACGCCTTTAAATTTCACCTGCAAAGCCTTCGATAAGATTTTTTTCGTTACAATACGCCCTAAATTTTTAAAAAGGCAAAAAATGGATAGGAAAAAAATCTACAACCCCTTCTCCGACGAGACGCTTACCGATCGCAAGGTCTTCGGCGGCAATCCGCAGGGAATTTTAAATTTTACCAAGGCGAAATATCAATGGGCGCTGAAACTTTGGGATCTGATGGAGGCCAACACCTGGTTTCCCAAAGAGGTCGATACCACCGACGACGTGCGCGATTATAACTTCAATCTCACAAGCGCCGAGAAGCGGATGTACGATCTCGTGTGGAGCCAGCTGATATCGATGGATAGCTTTCAGACCAACAATCTCGCCGATAATATCAACCCCTACATCACGGCTCCGGAGATCAACGCCGTGCTCGCTCGCCAAGCCTACGAGGAGGCCAACCACAGCAAATCCTACGCCGTCATGGTCGAGGCGATCTGTGAAAACACCGATCTGATTTACGAGATGGAGAAACACGACGATATGCTTCGCAGGAAAAACGACTACATCTCAAGCGTCTATGAGGAGCTTGCGGGCGAGGTTAGCGACGATAAGCTGCTGCTAGCGATGGTGGCGAATCAAATTTTAGAGGGTATCTACTTCTACAGCGGCTTTACGTCGATCTATGCGCTTGCTCGCGCGGGCAAGATGCTAGGCAGCGCGCAGATGATCCGCTTCATACAGCGCGACGAGATCACGCATCTGCTACTCTTTCAAAACATGATAAATTCCGTTCGCAAGGAGCGTGCCGATCTGTTTAATAAACGCAACGTGGATAAAATTTACGAGATGTTCGAGACGGCGGGAAACTTAGAGATCGATTGGGGCAAATACATCACGGATAATCAAATCATGGGCTTTACGGACGACATCATCGAAGAATACATCCACTACCTGGTCGATCAGCGCCTGCTTGCCATCGGACTTGAGAAGCGATACGGCGCGAAACACCCGATAAAATGGGTCGATGATTTTTCTAAATTTAACGATCAAAAGAGCAATTTTTTCGAGAGCAAAGTCACGAACTACAGCAAAGGAAGTTTGAGTTTCGATGATTTTTAGCGGATTTTGCAGTTTGAAATTTTGCTCCGCCGCATCGCAGCGCCGGCGCTTGGACGGCACTTTTAAAAATTTTATCGGCCTCGAATTTAAACAAAACGAAAGCTCTCGCGGCTTTAAATTTAACGCCTGGCCAGGCGGGAGCGCGCCATGGTCTCGCTAGAGCGGCTTCGCTGCGAAAAGATGGCGAACGACATCGCCGAGCAGGTGAGTTTAAATCCTGCGCTTTTTGAGGCGTTTTGCAGCGTCGCTAGAAGCGAATTTGCTCCGCTGGGCGCGCACGCTTTCAGCCTTAACGCGCAGCCCATTTTGGCCAGTCAATGGATCAGCTCGCCGCTGACGGTCGCGCGCATGACGATGGCGCTAAGCGTGGATCCGAAGGTCGAGAAAATTTTAGAGATCGGCTGCGGTAGTGGCTATCAAGCGGCGATTTTAAGCAGGATGGTTCACCGCGTATTTGCCGTAGAGCGCGTCGAGCGGCTGGTGGGCGAGGCAAAAAGGCACTTTGTGAATCTTGGGATTTCAAACATCAGCCTGCGTCACGACGACGGCAACGCGGGGTGGAAAAATTTCGCCCCTTTCGATAGGATATTGCTCTCCGCGTGCGCCGAGCGGATCGATGAGCGGCTGTTTGCGCAGCTGGCAATCGGCGGAATTTTGGTTGCTCCGATGAATAGAGGCGGCTCGCAAAAGATCGTTAGATTTAATAAAATTTCGCCAAGCGAGATCAAAGAAGAGGAGCTTGGCGCCTGCGAATTCGTCCCGCTGGTGCAGGGTCGCGGATAGATCTAGCGCGCAGTAAATTTTAAAATTTCCTACCGCCCCCGGGCGCGTAAATTTAATAAAATTTGCTTTCGCGCTCCGTCGCAAGATCAGAGTTTTATTAATTATTTATTTAAATTCAAGTACAATACACAATTTTAATCTTTCAAGGATGAGTCATGCAAGATTTTAGCAAGGAAAAGATAGAGTCGCTGGTCGCCAGCTGGAAAAATCACAACAAAAACCAATTCTGGCTTAAAAAACAAACCGCGATTTCAAAGTATTTAGGCGAGATCAAGCGCTGCCTCGTAAGCTTTGATGAGACCGAGAGCGAGTTTTTGCAAACTTTATATATAAATCTCAGCGACGGCAATCTTAGAAGCTGCAAAATTTTATCTTTGGGCGAGAAGTTTGCGCACGCCGAGTATTTCTTTATGGATCAGTTTTTTGATCCCAATATCAGCGCGTTTTATTATGATTTCGCTTTCAAAGACCGTATCGTCGGCAAAAAGGAGCTGTTTCCTAAAAATGCCGTAAAAAGCGTAGATAGCGTGCTTAGCGGCGAGGATAAAAACATCGTCTCGCTTTATGTTTTTATCGAAAATATCGTCAAAAATTTCAATAGCTATTCGCAGGAGCGCACCGCGCGCGATATTTTTAAACAAAAGCTAGTCAATTTCTACGACGAGCTTTACAGACTTCTTACGGCGGTGGACAGCGCTTTGGCGATCGATTTTTTCGACGTCGCGCTGCATAATCAGCCCTTCGTGCTGATGGAATTTTTAAAATCCGCGATAAATGCCGATAATTTCTATCTGATCGATAGCTACCTAAGCGATGACGGGATGCTAAATTTAGGACTTGCCGAGGGCGGCGATTTTGCGCAAATTTCGCGCGAAAAGCTCTATCTGCTAGCTAGCATATTTGCGCAGTGCAACGATGAGTTTCCGACGCTCGTTTATCGCGATGAAACCGCGCAAATTTTATCCTTGCTCTACGACGAAAAGGTTGAAATTTTCGAAGACTTCTACGAGTTAAGTTCGCGATTTATCGCGGAATTTACCCCGTATCCTCAGGATGTCGTGGGTGCGGCTAGGATCGTGTACTCCTCGCTATTTTTTGAATACGTCAAAAACTACAAAAGTGAAGAGGTCGCAAAAAATACGATATTTTACGGCGCGATCGGCACCGGCAAGACCCGCAGATTACGATCTTTGATCACCGAAAAGAAGCTTGCGGCGAAAAATTTCCGCTACGTTTGCCTGCACGAAGGATTCGAATACCGCGATTTTATAGACGGATTTTACGGCGAAAGCTTCATCGACGGCGAGTTTAAGGTGCTTTGCAAAGAGGCGCTAAACGATCCGAAGGGCGAGTATTATTTTCTGATCGACAATGTAAGTGCCGCGAGCTTGGATAAAATTTTAGGCGAGGCTGCGGTGCTTTTAGATCGTCGCTACGACGAGGAAGACGAGCTTTCGCTGATCCGCACGAAAAACTCCCATGTAATCGACGGCTTTGAAGAGGGCGAAAAAGCGCGCGCTAGCGTCGTTTTAAAGGATGGCCGCTCATATTTCGCGGTGCCTAAAAATTTATACGTCCTATGCACTCTAAATGAGCACAAATGTGTTTCGCCGTCGATTGCGAAGGCGTTTAGATGGATCAGATGCGAGTGCGATTACGGCGCGCTTGAGGATTATTTAAGGGATCGCGAGATCGTAAACGCAAGCGCGGTCGTTGCGGTTTGCAAGGTGCTGAATAAATTTATTGCCGATGAGGCAAAGGGCCTCGGCACGATCGGACATGGCATATTTATGGGGCTAGCGCGCTATCAAAACAATGCGCAGATCATGCAAGAGGGGCTAAACGGCTTTTTTGCTGAGGTGCTTGAGCCGATCTTTAGGTGCGCAGCAAGTGGCGAAGATACCGCTACGAACCTTGGCGAGCGCATCGCTGAAGCTAAGGACGTGTTTAAATTTTAGTCGCCGCTTAGCAGAGATGGTTATATTTGCGATGAAATTTTAAAATTTCATCGCACTGCGTTTCATTTGTGCTCACGGATACGGCGCGCGAAATTGGGTTTAAATTTTATTTTATGCTGCGCGGGTTTACAAGACGATTATAGCGCCATTTTATTTGCTGTGCAGCACATCGACTGGATTGATTAAATTTGCTATAAATTTAGACTTGAAATTTTAGTTCTCGCTTGCCATGCTTATCGGAGCGCGGGCACGGAGTTGGATTGAAATTTTGAGCTTTAAATTTAGCCTCAGCCGCTAAATTTACACAAAATCTTTATTTTGAAATTCTGCAGTATCTCTACGCGGAATTTTGATTGTTGGTGTAATAGCCGTTTTGATTAAATTTAATTGAATTGAAGCAAACCTGTGGGGCTAAAACAGCGCGTGCTTTTAAATTTAGCTCAAAAGCCCTGCGCCTTTTACTTTCTGCGAGCGATCCGCCGCGTAGAACCTCTTCCCGCCTACTACTTTGCCGCCCTCGATTTTGCCGCCCTTTACGTCGTATTTCCAGATTGGCGCGGCCGCCTTGAAATCCTCCACAAACTCGTTTATTAGCGCCAGAGCGACCTTGCGCTGCGGGCTTACGATGCCTGC
Organism: uncultured Campylobacter sp.; assembly: GCF_938045595.1. Classification (GTDB taxonomy): domain Bacteria; phylum Campylobacterota; class Campylobacteria; order Campylobacterales; family Campylobacteraceae; genus Campylobacter_B. The sequence goes on along the minus strand of NZ_CALIBB010000048.1, from coordinate 4,680 downwards.
GACGTAGGAGCTTTCGTGGATCGGCACATCGCCTTTTGAATGTGCAAAAAGCACGAATGCGCCCTGTGCCGCGGCCTTTTGCTGCCACGCTTCAAACCAAGTCCGCAAAATCGGCTCGTATATATCGAAGCTCAGCGCGCAGATGCCGCCCTCTTCGCGCACGATGCCTACGAAGGTGATAAACGCGCCGCAATTTACGTCCTTAAATTTAGCGTACCAGCGCGATAAAATCGCGTTCACGTTCAAGCTACCCTCATAAATTTCAGGCTTGATCCCGCTTAAAATTTCCGGATTAAATTTAGCCTCGTTCATCGCCGCCTCCTAAGCTTAGCCGCCGCAAACGGGAGGCAGAAGGCTCACGCGATCGCCGGATTTGAGCGCGAAATTCGCATCATAAATCATTTTATCGTTTACCGCTACGGCGCAGTTTGCGAGCCACTCCCGCAGACTTTCGTCCTTTTGCAGCTCCGCTTTTACCTCCTGCAAGGAGTTTGCGTTTAGGCGCAGGGGCTCGCGCCCGATCGGCCCTAAAAATTCTACCTCTACCATTTTTATCCTTTTTTAAAGATTGGGCTATTTTAACCAAAAATTCATAAAATTTTATATAATTGCGTAAAAATTTAATGAGGAAAAACGATGAAAATCGATGAAATTTCGACTCCCGCTTACGTATGCGAGGAGCAAAAACTGGTAAAAAATTTAGAAATTTTACGCGGCGTAGGCGAGCGAAGCGGAGCAAAAATTCTGTGCGCGCTAAAAGGCTTTGCGTTTAGCTTCGCGATGCCCTACGTTGGCAAATACCTCTGGGGCGCTACTTGCAGCGGCCTACATGAGGCGAAATTCGCCGCGGAATTTATTAAAAACGGCGAAATCCACACATACTCGCCCGCGTTCAAAGAGGACGATTTGGATGAAATTTTAGAAATTTCAAACCACGTCGTGTTCAATAGCGCCGCGCAGTGGCAAAAATATCGCGCAAAGGCGCTTGCTGCGGGAGCATCGTGCGGCTTGCGGATAAATCCGCAGACCTCCTTCGCGCCCAAAGACGCTTACAATCCGTGCGGTAGCTTTAGCAGGCTCGGGATGAGCCTTGAAGCGCTACAGCGGGCGATCTTGCAAGACGGCGAGTTTTTGCGCGGCATCTCTGGGCTACACTTTCACGCGCTGTGCGAAGAGAGTGCTCAGAGCCTAGAGCGGGTGCTCGAGGTTTTCGAGGCGAAATTCGACAAGTATTTTAGAGCCCTAAAGTGGCTAAATTTCGGCGGCGGTCATCATATCACGCGCGCAGGTTACGACGTGGAGCTGCTGATAGATTTGATTAAAAAATTTCGCGAGAAATATGGAGTCGAAATTTATCTCGAGCCGGGCGAGGCGGTCGGCTGGGAGTGCGGGTATTTGGTCGCTAGCGTGCTTGATATAGTAGAAAATGGCGCTAAAATCGCTATTTTAGACGCTTCCGCTGAAGCTCATATGCCCGATACCGTGCTGATGCCGTATCGTCCTGCGGTACGCGGCGAGAGCGAGAGCGGTAAATTTAGCTATCGCTTCGGTGGCAATACCTGCCTCGCAGGCGACATCGTTGGGCTTGAGAGCGGGCAGCCCGAGTATAAATTTGACGCGCCGCTAAACATCGGCGATCGGGTGATTTTCGAGGATCAGATCCACTACACGATCGTAAAAAACACGACTTTTAACGGCATCAAGCTGCCTGATCTCGTCTTAGCGGACGAGCGCGGAGAGGTTTTGGCAATCAAAAAATTCGGCTACGACGAATATGCGCGGCGAAACTAGCGCCGCACTTAATGCAAAAATGTAATTTTGCTTTGTAAGAAAATTTTTTGCAAAAAATGATATAATCGGTCCGAATTTTATATCTAAGGAAATCCATGAAAAGATTGTTTCTCGCGCTTTTCGCCTGTATTTATGCGCAGGCCGAAGAGAAAAAATATGCCGATATCGTGCAGGGAAATAGCGATGTTTGGGGCAATGCAAGGCTTGAAAACATCGATAGCTACGGCAATGGCTTCGGTCCGATTTTTCTGCAATTTCAAGGACATCTGCAAAGCTCGGGCTTTTTTGCTTGGTTGGCGCTGGGTGCGGTTTTGGGCGTAATCATAGCTTTTATTGGGCACTACGCGATCATAGGACCGAAGCACTTCGATCATCACGCGGGCAAGCCGATCTATGCATTTAATAAATTTGAGCGACTATACCATCTTGTAGCGGCCGTCGCATGGGCGATCTTGGTTCCTACCGGCTTAATTATGATGTTTGGCGAAGAATTCGGCGGTGGCGCTTTCGTGAGATTTTGTAAAAACGCTCACGGACTAGCTACGATAGCCTTTGCGATCGCCGTTATGCCTATGCTAGTGACATGGTTTTGGCGTATGCTACCGCGAGCTTACGATATCAGATGGATGATGATCGTGGGCGGTTATCTAAGCAAAAAGAAGCGCACGATTCCCGCGGGTAAATTTAACGCCGGCCAAAAAGCGTGGTTTTGGGTCGCGACTTTAGGCGGCATAGTGATGATAGCCACGGGCGCATCGATGTTTTTCTTAGATTACAATATCCCTGAGATGAGAAGCGCGCTAGGTATGAGCCAGATCGAAATTTTAAGAGCAAGCGCAATTATCCATAACCTTTTGGGTGCGGTCTGCGCGGTATTTTTGCTTGTGCATATCTATATGGCAGTCTTTGCGATCAGCGGTGCCATTCACTCGATGATCGACGGACACAAGCCGGAGGAGGAAGTTTACGTACTTCACCACTACTGGTATCGCGAGCTGCTCGATAAAGGGCAGATCGCTAAATCGCAATTTGAAGCGAAGTACCCGCGCTTATAACTTGGGTAAATTTTATGCGGGCCTGCTTGCGTGCGGCTCGCATTAGCTTTGAGGTTCAAAGAATTTTATTTTTAAGGATTACATATGCAACTAGATTGTCGCAATTTAAATTGCCCGGAGCCGCTTTTACGTACTAAAAAAGCCCTCGGCGAATTAAAAATCGGAGAGAATTTAGAAATTTTAGTAAACGACGTAGCGCCGCGCGAAAACATAAAGCGCTTTTTGGCTAAAAACGGCTTTGAGGCGCAAATTTCACAAGCGGGCGCCGATACGCTTATAAAAACCGTAAAAACGGACGAGCTGAAAGATGAAAATATCGACGATATTTATTGTGACATCACGGTGCCAAAAAGAGGCAAGGTGATATTCCTAAACGAGGAGCAGTGCGGAAGCGGCCCGATCGGAAAAAGCCTGCTTGCTAAATTTTTAGGCGCAGCGCTAAGCTTAGACGAAAAGCCAGTGAAAGTGATCTGCGTAAACAACGCCGTGCGCATAACCACCAACCGCGGCCACGAATGCTTTGAGGCGATTAAAAAGCTAAACGAAGCGGGAGCTGAAATTTTAAGCTGCGGAAGCTGTCTAGAGGGCTACAAACTGGTCGATAAGCTCGCGATCGGCGAGATTTCAAATGCATACGAAATCATGGACGTCCTATCAAAATACGAAGCAATCAAGCTATGATTTACAGAGATTTTAACCTCACAAAATTTATTGCAGCCGCCGGTTGAGCCGCCAAGCTTGACCCGGCGGGTCTAACCGAAAATCTTGGAAATTTAATCGAGCCTAATGCGAGCCTGCTTTCATCCATCTGCAGCAATGAAGATGCGAGCGTATTTCGCATAAGCGACGATCTTGCGCTCGTGCAGACACTCGATTTTATCACCCCTTTGGTGGACGATCCGTTTATCTTCGGACAGATCGCGGCGGCAAACTCCCTAAGCGACGTATTTGCGATGGGCGGCGAAGTGATAAATGCCCTAAATATCGTGGGTTTTGACGATTGCCATTTCTCAAATGAAATTCTGCGCGAAATTCTGCGCGGCGGCAAAGACAAGATCAAAGAGTGCGGAGGGGTTTTGGTGGGCGGTCACACCATCTCTACCCCCGAAATTTATTACGGACTTAGCGTCACGGGGCGCGTGAATCCGCGTAAATTTTGGAGTAATAATACAGCGCACGAAGGCGACCTACTGATCCTAACAAAACCTCTCGGTACGGGCATTATCGCTACGGCTATTAAGGCGAAATTTCTTAAATTTGAAGAATTTCGTGACGCGATAGAGAGCATGATTTTGCTAAATTTTTATGCCGTGGGCGCGCTAGCGGGTTTAAAAATACATGCCGCAACGGACGTAACGGGCTTTGGGCTGCTCGGACACGCGCTTGAAATGATAAACGGGAGCGTGAGTTTTAAAATTTATCCTAGCAAAATCCCGCTTCTAAAAAGCGCCCTCAGATGCCTTGATGAGGGGCTGATCCCCGCCGGAAGCTATAAGAATTTAAAATTTATCGCACCGGGCGTCGATTCCGAGCCGGACATAACGCTTTGCGACGCACAAACCAGCGGCGGACTTCTGCTTGCCGTAGCGGAAAAGGACGCGGCGCGAGCGCTTGTAAATTTAAAAAACGCAGGCTACGCTAGTAGCGCTATCGTCGGCGAAGTAGTAGGGCACTCCGAACATAAAATTTATTTAGTTTAAAATCTTTTTTATTCAGCCCCCTTTAAGCATCGCTCTTGTATAATCACAATTCTGTTTCGCACCGAGCCGAACCTGCTTTCTTAACTCTTAAGTCCTAGTAGTTTTAGCCTTTTAGCGAACGCGTTTTTTAAAAT
>NZ_CALIBB010000047.1 GCF_938045595.1 uncultured Campylobacter sp. | reverse complement strand
AAGGCTCGACAATAAAAGCCTTTTGTGCATTATTTTTCTGCATTTAGGTTTCCTTTTATTGGAATGTGAGCTTCGTTGGCTTAATCAGAGTCGTAATCGAAGTCATCAAGCTCATAACCAAAAATTTGGATTGTTTTTAGAGCTAGCTCTCTGACCTCTATCCAAGATTTATTGTGATAGACTAAATATTCATAATCATCTACGTATAATGATCTATCGTCCTTAAAGTTTTTAAGAATAAGAGACCTAAGCTCTCTTAGCGCATCCCTTTCGTATGGCAAGAAGCAAAATTCAAATTCCTCCAATAGGGCATTAGCGCAAGAATCACATAAAAAATATACCATCTCCTTAGGATTTTCACAATCTTCATCTGTAGCGTGCACAAGATATTTATCTTGATATTCTAAAGAAGCCATTACGCATAGTTTGTACAGAAGCACGCCCTTGCGAAATATATGTTTTCCATCAATTTGCATTTGGGTTTCCTTTTATTGGGATATGGGTTTCGTTGGTTTTCGCTTTTTTAATATTGCCTGCATCATCAAAATACTTATTTTTACCAGCATGAATTCTTAAAACCCATCCGTTATTAGTATTTGCGGTGCTTGGTAAATTCGGATTATTTTCCGGCGCATGTATTCTAACTCTGTCTATCTCTTTTCCATCTACAACTTCTACAAATTTTATTCCTTTACCGTCATTTTGTAGCACTACTTTCCAGTCTTTCGGCGCTCTTGAGAATATCTCAATCAAATGTTCAGATACCAAATTCCAATGAAAGCATTTTATCATTACATTTTGCTTGATACTTTTTGACTTTTTTATAGATAGCCATCCATAATAGATATTTCATAAATGCCATTAAATTTATGTTGTCTTCGAAAAATAAAACTATAGACTCTGCCTCATAAATTTCAAAGTTAAAATAGAATTTATAAATATCTGGTTGATCTAGTATCTTTATAAACTCCTTATTTTCATTTATTTCAATACTACTTTTAGTATCTATGCATAGCTTTTTACTATTTTCAGCGAATCTTATACCGCCAATTAAATTAGGATAAGGATCAAACTCCAAGTATCCAATCGGTCCTTCTAAAATAGTTAGTAAAGTAATCTTGGCAAAATAATAAAGAGCTAAATCCGTACTAAAATTTAAATACGCCCGATTGGAATATTTATTTATTTCGATATTAAGATTATGCGCTTCATTTGACATTAATACATCGTCTATCGTCCATATATTTTCGTCTATGTAAATTTTATCAGATAAGTTCATCTATTCTCCTTTTATAACCCCATCCATACCATACCACTTATATCCTTTTTCCGTAGGGAAAATGTGTAAGTTCTCAATTCGTATATTGGTATTTCTATATGGTTTTCTTATTTCTATATTATAATGGTCTGGAAAGCCATGTGAGTATTTGCCAAAATCCTTGCGTATAATTACAATGCTACCGTCATCTAGCTTACTAACCATTACCTTGTGATCCCCCGGTTTAATTTCTCCCCTCTGTATAATTTTTTCGATAATATTTGAACTATTTTGTCCTTTATTAATAGCCTCTTCGCTTATACGCACTATACTTTTAGCTTCATTTGTTCCCGCACCCTTTACGGTGTTACCAATAATTGCTGTTGAACCCCTTGTTGCTCCTACACCACCAACGGCCTTACCTAAATTTATTTCTGGAAGTACTCTTGCGCTAGGAATGAACATTGCTGACATATCAACGAGCCCACCCTGCATAACTTGATGGAAATTCCAACCCAAATAAAATTGACTACCCGTAGCGCTAAAAAACTTTTGTTCATAACCAAACTCTTCGTAATCATTATAATTTAGAAAGGTTAAGCCGTCGGATTTTTGCCTTAAATACATAAGTCCGTTTAATATATCGCTTTTACTAAAATTCGTTAAGCCTAAATTTATAATACCGTTCATATATGCATCTGTTCCATACGCAGCAGAAAGCAAGAGTAGTCCAGTGGCATCTTTTTTGGTGTAATTTATGCCGCGTTTGGACATTTGTTCTCGAAAATCTTCTACATTATTATGGATGAAATCTTTCTCCGCCTGATGCAACTGCCTATTCGCTCCCTTCTGTTTATCCAGTCTAGAGAATTCTTTATTGTTGCTTGCGTAGTAGTTTTGATTGATACTGCTTGGATTATTTATCTTAGCAGAGCCGTAGCCACTGCCGTATGAGCTAAGAGCATATCCGTAATATCTAGCGACTGCGTTTCCGAAATTCTGTGAATAGGTCGAATGATCATCTTCGTTTTGGAGGAAGTTTATGCCTCTTTGATGATCCATAGCTCTTTGGCTTTCTGTAGCCGAAGTAGCGACTAGATCCTTTGTGCTTTTGTTGTTTTTTATATTGATATAGCTGCGCCCGGTCTGCAAGGAGTAAAAGCCCATTATCTGCTTACCATCTCTACCGGTCTCATCGGTGTAGATGGTCTTTGTTTGATTAGGAATGTAGCCTAAATTTAGCATTACCTGTCTTGTGATGTTTTGCGTTATGGCTTGTTTTTCTTGATCAGAAAGCTCATCGCTTTGTAGCATCCCTCTTAGCTCTGGATTATTTGCTAACTCCTGCCTTACTCCGTTTACTACCATAAAGCCTTTACCGTTTTCGCTAAAAAAGTCCGTAAAGCTAACTCTATCGGTAGTTGCTATTTGGTATATGGCATCGTATATGGTAGAGGCGTCTTCATAATCCCTTTTTATCTCATTCCTTCCCTCCTTACTAAACAACCTCATATCCACGCTTGCATCAACGTTAGAGTTTAGCTTGGTAGAGTATAGCTCTTTGCTTAGCTTGGAGCTATCTCTGTTTAATCTTCTAAGATCGTCTGAGTTGTATAGAGCCTTATTGTTAGGATCGGATT
>NZ_CALIBB010000046.1 GCF_938045595.1 uncultured Campylobacter sp. | reverse complement strand
GATGCTAAATTTGACGCGGAGCCTGACGCAGCCGAGCCTGCGTCTGCGAAATTTGATGCAGCGGAATTTAGCGCGCTGGATTCCGCCATGGCGGAATTTTGTACTAAAGAATTTTGCGGCACCGCAGAGCTTAAAACGGCGGTATCATCGTGCGAAGCGCGGTTTTCTGCGGACGAGGTAGAATTTTCTGCGACTTTTCGGCGCGGTTTATCGCCCCTTTCCGCTAGACTTACCGCGGCGATCTTTTTGTAATAGATCATCGCGTTTTTGTAATCGCCCTTGTCCTCGTATTCGCTAGCCTTTGCGTATAGCTCGGATAGATCTTGCGCGGCTAGACTCATGGCACAAAGCGCGAGCGCTAAAGCTTTAAATTTCATCTACGCCCTTTAAATCGTTTTGATAATTTATATTTAAAAACTGCTCTTTGTTTTTGAAATTTAACACTTTGGAATTTGCAGATCCGATGAGCGCGCCGATCTTATGCTCTTTCGCGCGGTAGAGCTCAAGCGCGCGCGGAGCGAGAGCTGCGTCAAAAAATCCGCACAGGCTGTGTCTATGCGCTTCGTCGCCCGCCACGCAAATTTGCCCCTCCTGCTCGCTAAGCGCGCGAATGGTGGAAATTTCTACAAATGGCATATCGGCGGGGATGATAAAAATGCGCTCGCCGCTAAATGGTTTCAGCGCCGAATATAGCGCGCCCATCGGCGAAAATTCCTCAAATTCGTCGTAGATCATAGGAAGCGGCGGGTTAAATTTAGAGCTTTTGGCGCAGGCGAAAACCCGCTCAAACTCGCGGCTTAGGCGCGAGAAAAGAAAGTGCGTCATGCTGGGATGCCCGCGGAATGGAAACAGCGTTTTATCGCTGCCGAAACGCGAGCTTTTGCCGCCGCAGAGAATGACGCAGGTTTTCATAGAAATTTCACCGGCTTTCATCGATCTTTATCGCGGCGAAATTTTAAATTTGAAAGTAAAATTTAAAAGAAGCGCGGGCATATCAGTCTTTTTGCATATATTTAGCTTTGCCAAGGGCGTTGTTTGCGATGAACTGATAAAGGCTCGGCGCTTGAAGCTTGGCTAGCTCGGGGTATTTGGCTTTAAGCGTCTTCCAGATGTCATAGACGCGCATACCGCTTGCGTAAAGCTTCATAATTTCGCTAAAATGCGGATCATAAAGGCTCGGCTTTTTATACAGCGAGAGTTTGCGGTCGGTATCCAGCACCGCGTTTGCCTCGATAAAAGCCGCCAGATCGCGCTCGCTTACTTTAGCAAAATCCTTTTCGTAATGAGCTTTCATATATTTTAAAATTTCTTTATTGCTAACGCCTTGGAAGTGCATTTTTTTGATCTCGAAGCGATATGCGTATAAAAAGTCTTCGCTTTTTTTGGCGGTTGCGCGAAGTCTTGCTTTTTCATCTTTGAACGTCACGGAGATGAAGTGCGTAAGCCCGGGCGCAGTAACGGCGTTTTTGAACGCTTCGTCCTCCTCGCCGATCTTTTTTAGGATCGCCTTGACGGTGTAGCCCTCGGCGATAAGGTTTGAAATTTTATCTTTATAAGGTTTGTAGTCGAATCGCACGCGCCTAAAGCCCGTCTCGACGCTGATTTTTTTGTAGATCCTCGCATGCTCTCTAGATGTAAAATACCTCGATTTCAGCCCTTTGCGGAGTTGTTCGGCAACCGCGGTAAAATCGTCATAATCGGCGATGGACGCGATTAATTCCTTTTCGTTTACGACCCTGCCGTTAACGACCGCGATGGTAATGACCTTCATATTTTCTCCTTTGATTGGGCACAATTCTAACTTAAAACTATAAACTCAAATTTAATTATTTATTATCAAGGATTGCGGAGGATTTGCATTTGCAAGGCAGAATTTTAGGCGCTAAAATTTAGCATTTTGATTGATTTTTATATCTTTTTGTGCTTCTTCTCACGCTGCTTTTTTATACTTTTTTGTGTTGAGATGAAGCGGGTTTGCAAAGATAAATTTTACCCGCAAACTCTAGCTGAATTATAAGTACAAGTTAGCTTTTTTTAAACGAAAAAAGCTTTTTGATCTTCGTAAGCCCAAGCTTCATGCCGCTATATTTCATCATCTTAGCCATATTTACCCACATTTCGCGCTCGTAGCACGGATGCGGGCAGTGGTGACAGCGTGGCTTTTCGGTATGCGGGCAGGCGCGCAGGCGCGCATAGGCGTAACGCAGCATCCGCTCGCAGTCGCTACAGAGATGAAAGTGCGTCTGCACAAGCCCCTTATCGTCTTTGTAGTCATGAAGCACGGCACCATCTTTTTTAAGCGCGTCCGTATGCTTGCCATCGCAGTAAATTTGGATAAATTTCGTCACCGTGTTTACTTCGTAAATAAATTTTTCGCTAGTCATATTTGATCCTTTGGGCGGATTTTATCTAAAAGAGACAAAAATACTCTTGAGCGCGCTCAAGCTAGAATTTATAGAATTTTAAAATTCCGCGGAATTTCGCTTTATCTTTCGACCTTGTTGCTTAATAGAGTCGCGATGAAGCGTGTTTTGTCGTTTGAAGCAAGCGCGATTTGCAAGCTCATCGTAAGCGGCACAGCCAAAAATAACCCGCCGATACCAAGCACGAAGCCCCACAACAGTAGCCCTGCAAGCACGCTGATCGTTGAAAGCCCGAGCCCTTGCCCTAAAAATCGTGGCTCGATGATATTTCCGATCGCTACGTTTACGACTAAATAGATTGCGATAGTCCAGATGCTGGAACTTATATCCATCGTAGCTAGCGTCACGAAAAGCGTCGGAAAGACCGCTACGATCGAGCCAATGGTAGGGATGAAATTTAGCACGAAAGCTAAAATCCCCCACAGCGCGGCATATGGGACACCAAGAGCCCACAGCCCAAGTCCGATGAGCGCGCCGGTGCAAGCTGAAGCGATAGTTTTGATTAGCAGATATTTTTTGAGGCTGGAGGCGAATTTCTTCACGAAAGTGTGTGTCGCGCGGCTACTTTGCGAAAAATAGCGGATTTTCTCGTCGATCACGGAGCTTTCAAAGACCATGAATGAAACCATTATAAAAATGAAAAATCCCGTCGAAACTATCGAGCCTGTCTTACGCAGTAGTGCAGATAGCTGCGCGGCGGCTTCGCTCGGATCGATGCCCAGGCTTGCGGCGTTAAGCTCTATGCCGAATCGAGAGAGCTTCGCACTCACG
>NZ_CALIBB010000045.1 GCF_938045595.1 uncultured Campylobacter sp. | reverse complement strand
GAGCTCAAAGAGGATGCCAAAAAATATAAAGAGAGCATCACGCAAGCAAGCGAGGGTGTGCGCAAAAAGCTCACGTTTGAGGAGCTCGACGAGATAAAAGGCGGCATGAACTCCGTCAAAGAGACGCTAAATGCGGGTCTAAAAAATATAGAAGGCTCCGTAAAAGACACGTTAAATTCCGCGGAAGTCTCGGCGCAAAAACAGAATGAGACGGCAAATTTAAAAGCAAATTCGAGCGAAGAAAATTCCGCGCAAAGCTCTGCCTGCGCCGCAAACTCTATGCAAGGCTCCGTCCTCGGCGCAATGAATTCCGGCGTTGAAAGCAAAAGCACGAATTCGAGTGCCGAAAACAAAGGCGAAAATTCCATGCCGAGCGCGAGCAGCGCAGAAAATTCCGCACAAAATACCAATGCAAGCGGTGAAGCGAAAAGCGCCGCGCAAAATTTGAATGCAAATTTAAACGGCGATGCGCAAAATTCTATGCAAAATTCCGCGCAAAATAACGATACGCAAAAATCATAATGAGAGAGAAATTTAATGTTTGAAGAGCTAAAACCGCATCTAGCCGAGCTTCGCAAGCGCCTAGTGATCTGCGTGCTGTCCGTCATCGTCCTTTTCATCGCGTGCTTCGGCTTTTGGGAAGATATTTTAGGCTTTATGACCCGCCCGCTAGTGCGCGTGCTTCCTAAGGGCAGTGAGATCATCTTTACCCAGCTTGGCGAGACCTTTTTTACTGCGATGAAGGTGTCGTTTTTCACCTCGTTACTTCTAGCAATGCCGATAATTTTCTGGCAGGCGTGGCTTTTCGTAGCGCCTGGGCTTTACGACAACGAGAAAAAATACGTCATCCCCTTCGTTAGCGGAGCGAGCATTATGTTCTTTTTAGGCGCGGCGTTTTGCTATTTTTTCGTAATCCCCGTCGCATTTAATTTCTTGGTAAATTTTGGCGCCAAGCAATTTACTGCGATGCCTACGATCGGCGAATATGTAGGCTTTTTCGCTAAGCTCATCGTCGCATTTGGCATCAGCTTCGAGCTTCCTGTAGTAACCTTTTTCCTCGCTAAGATCGGGCTTGTAACAAATAAAAGCCTGAGCGATTTTTTTCGCTACGCAATCGTCATTATTTTCATCTTTGCAGCGGTGATGACGCCGCCGGACGTGCTTAGTCAGTTTATGCTCGCAACTCCGCTAATTGCGCTTTATCTGCTTTCGATCTTCATCGCCAAAATGATAAATCCGTATAAGCCTGAGGATGACGAAATCGAAAATTCCACGGACGTAGCGCAGGCGTGAGATGGCGGATCTAAATTTAGTTGGCAGCTACGATTACGAGCTTCCTAGCGAGCTCATCGCAAGCGCTCCCGTGATGCCCAAACAAAGCGCGCGCCTGCTAATCTACGACCGCACCAAAGAGCAGATCACGCACGCGCACTTCGGCGATTTGGCGGATGCCCTGCCGCCCTGCGATATTATTTTTAACGACACGCGGGTGATTAAGGCGCGCCTCTTCGGTCACAAAAATAGCGGCGGCAAGATCGAGCTTCTGCTAAACTCGCCGCTTGAGGGCAATAAATTTAGCGCCTATATTCGCGGCAGCGTCAAAGCGGGCAGCGAGCTTAGCTTTGAGGCGGGCCTTAATGCGCGCGTTTGCGAGCTGATGGAAGGCGGGCTTCGCATCGTGCAGTTTGAGCAGGGCGGCGAAGCTTTAAACACCCACGATGTTTTTGAAATTTGCGAACGTATCGGCCACGTGCCGCTGCCGCCGTATATCAAGCGCGCCGATACCAAGCAGGACGAGAGCTGGTATCAAAGCATCTTCGCGCGCGAACAAGGCGCCGTCGCCGCACCCACCGCGAGCCTTCATTTTAACGATGCGATGCTAAACGACCTGCGCAAAAACCACGAAATTTATTTTATCACGCTGCACGTAGGCGCGGGCACCTTTAAGCCCGTGGAAGTAGCGGATCTGCGCGATCACAAGATGCACGGCGAGCTCTACTCTATCCCGCCGCAGACCGCGCAAATTTTAAAAAGCGAGCGAAAAATTTTAGGCGTGGGTACGACCGTTACGAGAACGATCGAAAATTTTGCACGTAACGGGCAAAGCAGCGGAATCTGCGAGCTGTTTTTGCACCCGGGCAACCCGCCGATAAGACAGAATTTTTTGCTTACAAATTTTCACCTGCCCAAATCCACGCTGATAATGCTCGTAGCGAGCTTCATCGGCCTTGAGCGCACGCTTGAGCTCTACCGCATCGCAGTGGAGCAAAGATACCGCTTCTACTCCTATGGCGATGGGATGCTTGTGCTATGAAAGCCGTGGTTTTAGGCGCGCTAGCAATATTGGCTGCGACGGCAGGCTTTGCGGCAAGAAAACTTTTTGCTAAAAAGCCCGCCGTAAGCGGCAAAATTTTCTCCGCTGAGCCTAAAGCCAAAGAAAGCGATTCCGTCGTGCCTAGACGCGAGGATATCGCGCAGATCGATATTTTAAAAATTTTAAAATTTCAAAGCGAAATTTTATTTGAGGAGTGCACGAAATACGATAGCACGCTCTATCTTAGCTTCCCGCCGCAGCTACCGCGTATCTACGGCGGCGAGGTGCTAAATCTCACTAGCGCAGTCTTTGACGCGTGCGAGTTTTTTCTACAAAATATCGCTGAGCCAATCCGCGTAAGCGTGGAATTTAGTAGCAAGGAACTTAGAGCGAATATGAGCTCTATCAAGCTCGATGTTCGCGTAGGCATCGATCGCGAGCTAAAGGATCCGCGCACCTATGCGCTTAAAAGTGCACTAGAAAGCGCTGCTAGCACGGATGATGAGTATCTTACTTCAGCGCAGACCCATTTGCGTGCACTCGGTTCGCATCCAAGTATTGGAGCTGACGGGCGCGGAACCTTTATCAAAATGGATGCGGTACTTAGCTGCTTTGCGCAAAAGCAGGATTTTAGCGCTAAAAAATACGACTACAATGTCATCATCACGCATAAAAACCGCGCGATCTTCGAGGAGCTGCGAGATTTTTTAAACGGGCTTGGTTGCGACGTGATGCCAAACTCCAACTGGGAGAGCGCAAAGAGGCACCTAAACGACTTCATCTACGTAGCCGACGTCGTCATCCTCGACGCCGAGATCCTGCGCGCAAATATAAGCGAAATAAACTACCTCAACGCGCTGGAAAAAGATGGGGTATTTTTCATATTTTTGCTTAAAAATAAACACTCGCTCAAGGTGCTGGAGGGGCTAAGCTTTAAATTTTTCAAGCTCGAGATGCCATATTTCTACGACGAATTTTACGCCACGCTCGACATCATCGAAAAGATCAAAAACGATGAGAATTTCTTGGGGCTGTAGCGAACAGGCAGCGATAAATTTAAAACCGAAGAGATTGAAGTGATATATTTTGACTTAGATTGGAGATCAAGGGCAATATAAACGACGGCGAATATGCTTTAAGAGAGCGGCGGTACGAGGCGTATTTAGCAGGGCTGCATAAAAATATGCATACGCTAGAAAGAATTTTTGCGGGCATAAGCTTCAACGATGCGCTATTGCTACCCAAAAAAACAAATCAATGAAAAATTGCATTTGAAATTTTACATCGGAGATTTGCAAAATGGATATTATGAACTAAAATGCGTTATGAGCACAGATCAAAGATGCGATGCGGCGTCCGGCGAAATAATAACGAGCGAGATATTTTACGAAAATGGCAATTACCGCTTCTCTTTCATTCTCGCTTGCTTGAAGGAATACGCCGTTAACTTCTCCAGGATAGATAGCCTTAAATTTAACGCGATTTCGCAAAGAAAATATAGTCGCGAGTTTAAGAAATTGAAACTTTCATAGCAAATCCAAACCTCGGTTTTTTTACGTATAAAATTTCATCCGCTAAAGATTGCCGCCTCGGTATTTATCTCATTTACAATCCAAAATTAAAAATATTAGCTAGCGAGGTTTTGGGAGGTATGGATTTTGATTTAGGCACGAGCTTTCTGACAAACGATGCGAGCTTCGGAGGTATAAAAATTTTAGTTTTTCGTGACTTAGAATGTGTCGCGTACTTCAGGTCAAAGCGTAGCGATGTGAGATAAAATTTTGCTCGCTCGAGTGCTGAGGCATTATGCTTTTAGAAAAGGCACAAAGTAACGTAAATTTCGCTGTGTCTTATAGCTGAAATCCATTAAATTTAAGCCAGAATCATTCGGCGGCAGTGTTATTCGCCAAACCCTCTAAGGCAAAATCTCTAAATTTAAGTTCTGGACATCATATGCAAGCAGATTTCCTTCTGCCTTTAAAGCATTCAAATCATATTAAAATTTAAACTTCCAGGCGAATCTAAAGAATTTTGGAAATCACTACGTTGCATTTAAAGGCGCGCCCGATAAGAGATAAACAAACCAGCAAATTTTAAAAATTTAGCCAGACGAGCTTTGCTTGCAATTTAAATTTTATCTTCTGCCCTCTTTTTTAGCCTTGACCGCCTCATAAAGCTCGTCGATCGAGGTCGCGGACGAGCCCGAATATTTCTGTGACGCTTGCATAGTTTTTTTGCCCCATTTACCGTCGATCGTCACGCCGTAGCCGCTAAACATCAAACTTCGCTGGATATAATAGACTTTATCTTGCTGCGTCATACTTTGTTGCTTCTGCACTTCATGCTCGGCATCTTTTGCCTGCTCACTTTCATATACGGAAGCACCCACTAAATATCCTAGAACTAAGCCTCCCACAATTGGTACGACAGACGCAACAAATCTATTATTTACGCTAGAAGTCAAGCCTTCCAAAAATGCCTTTGCAATGCAAAACACTATAAAGCCCGGAATAAAAGCGAGAACGGCATTGAAGCCACCACCTATCACGTATACGAGCATACAGACTAAAATAATAGCTACAAGCCCCTCACCCAAACCGCTACCGACGAGGAAGGCTAGGAAAAAATTCATAATTTATCCTTGAAATTTAAACGACATAATTTTCCAATTTTAAATTTAACCGAAAATTATGAAATTTAATCACCGATTAGACAACAAAATATAAGCAAGGCTATTCTACGTGCTTCATGGTCCTATGAAATTGCGGGCTATGATCTTTTGCTGCCACATAAGCACAGATGATGCCTAGCACGCCGATAACCAAAACTATAATTAATGCAGTATTATGACCTTTAGCAAAAGCCGCTCCAAAGAAAAGCCAAAGTATAGAAAAAAAGAGCGTTCCTATCCACGACCTACGATATGAGATCTCCGCCTGACATCCGCTACATACGACCGCACCGTATTTGATGTCGTCTTTGCCGCAAAAAGGACATTCCAAATATTCCTCTTGTTCATTCTCTGCCATAATTTCTCCTTTGAAAAAATATAGGTGGAATTATATATATATATATAAGAGCGGGCTTAAATTTTAAAATTTAGAGTTTAAAATAGGGGGAATTTTAGCGGCTTTGTACCGCTAAAATTTAAAGATTTTCGAATGGATTTACGACCACGTCTTTGCGATCGACGATGTAAGGTATAAGGGCTGCTTGGCGCGCGCGCTTGATAGCCTTTTCTACCATCTCTTGGTATTTTTTGCTGGTGCCGGTTAGGCGGCGCGGCATAATCTTAAAGCGCTCGCTTAGGCAGTGCTTTAGCAGCGCCGTGTCCTTATAATCGATAAATTCGATCTTTGCTTCCGTAAATTTGCAATACTTCCTAGTATATTTTCTCTTATCTGCCATGATTTTTCCTTAATTAAAATGGGATCGTGTCGTTGCCGTCATCGTATTTATCGGCATCGACGTCGACTTCCGGAATCGTGCTTTCGTAACTCTGCTCTTTTTGTTTAGGCGCGTTATAATCGTTTTTTGCGCCTCTAGAATTTGAGTTTTGTCTATTAGCATAGCTATTTCCGCCGCCGTAATTACCGCCGCCGCCGTAGTTAGAATTCCCGCCGCCGTAGCCGCCGGAGCTTCCGCCATAATTGCCGCCCTCGTAATTGCCGCCTTGATTATAGCCGCCGCTTCCACCTTGATTGCTTCCTAGCATCTCCATCGTATCTACGCTAATAGAGTGCTTGCTTCGGTTCTGCCCGTTCTGATCTTGCCACTGATCTAGCTTTAAGCGACCTTCGATCAAAATTTTACTGCCTTTTCGCAAGTATTGATTTGCGATCTCGGCCGTACGACCGAAAAAATCTATGTCTATAAAGCACGTTTCTTCGCGTTTCTCGCCGTTTGAGCTATTATATCTGCGTGTGACGGCGATGCCGGTTTTGCCTACGGCGGTGCCCGTTTGCAGATATCTAAGCTCGATATCTCGGGTCAAATTACCTACCAAAACTACTTTATTGAACATATTTTATCCTTTATTCGCCCTCTTTGGCTGCCTCTTCGGGCTCTTTTGGCTCTACCGGCGCTTTTGGCTCACGCTCTTTTTTCGCAGGGCTTAGTTTGATACCTTTGCTTAGTTTATCCCAAGCGGAAATTTCACGCTTAGTCTCATATTTGACGGTCAAAAATCTAATGATATCTTCGGTGATGCGCAGATTTCTAACAAGTTCGGAGATCAAGCTCGGCTCGGCTTTAAAATAGATTACGAAATAAACTCCGCGCTCATATTTGTCGATCTTATAGGCAAGCTTTCTAGCGCCCATTTCGATCACGGAAGCGATCTCTCCGCCATTTTTGGTTATGATTTCTTTGACGAAATCGACTTTTGTTTTAACTTCATCGTCGGTAAGCGTGGGCTTAACGATGAATAAAACCTCGTAGTTTCTCATAAATTCTCCTTATGGATTTTAGCTCGCAAACGGTGTCTGCGGGCAAGGATTTTGCAAAAAATGCAAGGGGATATTACTGAAATTTCACTTAATATTTGCTTTTTGTCCGAGCGAACTTAGTAACATGCGCTGCAACCTCAAAAACGACGCAAGCAAAAGCTCATCCTTCGCCGCGTTCTTTTCGCTTTTGAGTTCAAATTCCAAATCGTTTAAGTGAGCGAAAATTTTATAAAACGTCCGCGTTGAAAAACCGGTGGCATAGCGCTGCATCTGTGCGGCCACGGAAGGGGGCGGCTGATAGCCTAAAACCGCCTTAAAATCAAATCTGCCGTTTATTTTCACGTAAGCATGCAGGCGAAAAATTCTATAAATCAGGCGGTAGAAATAATTTATCAGCTCCATCTCGTTGTATCCGCCGCCCAGAGCCATTTTGTAAAAATCTACGCGAAAATCGCAAAGGCTGAAAATTTTATCGAAAAGCTCGTCGTAGCTCACCTCGCTAAGGCCATAAACCATCAAATTTACGTTTTGCAGGCTAAGCTCAAGCCCCAGACTTGCAAATTTTTCTATCTCGCTCGCGCTTAGGCTCAGGCTTTCGTTGTGGATGGCGTAGATCCTGCTAAGCGCGGCGGTGTTTGCAAAAAGCCCGCACATCTCGCATTTTTGCGCAAGCAGCGCTATGGCTTCGTTTACGCCCGAGGGTTTGAAAAACCTCACTTCGTTTCGTTCAAATTCCTTGATAAAATCCGCGCTCACCGAAATTTCGCTATCGTTTAGCTCGTAGATCAGATGGTTATTTGCGTCCGCCTTGCACAGCGCGATGAGCCTTCGCAACTCCTCTTTTTTGATAAGCGAAGTCGTTTTGATATGAAGCGTGTTGCTGCCGCCGAAAAGCGAGGGCTCCAAGAAGCTCCGCGCCTGCTCAAAATCATACTCCAAAAAATACAAACTCAAAAAATTTTCCGCGGCGTAAATTTGCTTCAGGCGCTGCGCGTAAAGCTCGTTTGAAAAATCGTCTCCGCCGCGTAAAAGCACGAAATTAGGCACCCTGCCGCTTGCGATAAGCCCGTCAAATTCTTTCCTATACATCAGATCTTCTTTACCACCCTGCCTAAAATCACTCCGCTAGCGATGTTTGCGTCCGTAAGCTCAACTAGCACGGGCGTTAAAATGTCGCCGGCGAAATTTGAAACTAAAATTTTAGCCCCCTTTAGCTTGTCGTCTAACTTTGCGGTGACTGAATTTCCGTTTTCGTCGATGTAGCAGCGAAATTTTTTGCCCAAATTTTCTGCGGCCCAGCGCGCAAATTTTCGGTCCATAAAATCAAACGCGACCTTATCCGCCTCGCGCTCGAGCTCGTTTAACCGAGCACACGTAGCATCGATGTTTAAAAGCAGGTAATTATAAAATTTCTCATCTCCCCTCATCTGCGCCTTTAGCAGGCGGTGCAAAATGAGATCGGAATAGCGCCTGATCGGGCTTGTGAAGTGCGTGTAGTTATCAAATCCGAGCCCGAAATGCCCGCGAGATTCGGATCCGTACTCGGCGCGCTTTTGAGCCTTGATGATGAGCTTATCGACCTCCTCGCGGATCCCCATGGTATCGGCTTGCGCTTGAATTTCGCCGATCATTTTAGCAAGGTTGCTCTGATACGGCGCGTCGATGCCAAACAGCGCTAGATCGTCAATCAGCGCGTAAATTTTTTTAAGCTCCGCCGAGCCGTGATTTCTAAAAACGCCCCGCTCGATGCGCGCCGCAGCGGCTTTGTTGGCTAGCAGCATACAATCCTCGATGAGTTTGTGCGACGGGGTGTCGGTCTCGAAGCGGGTGGAATTGATAAAACCGCACTCATTAAGCGTGATGCGAAGCTCCTTGGTGCGAAAATCAAATCCGCGCTTCAGCCTCGCACGGCGCAGGCGCTCGCAAATTTCATTAAGCGGCAAGAGCCAGCTTAAAATTTCAGGCTCGCACGCCTTGCGGGTGCGTAAAATTTCATCGACCTCGTCGTAATTATAGCGACGTTTTGATCTTATAATCGCTTCGAAAAGCTCCTGCTTTTGCGGGTTTAAATTTTCATCCAAAGCGATTTTAAAAACAAAAGCTAGCCTCGGCAGATCAGGCATCAACGAGCAGATATTTTCGCTAAGCTCGCGCGGCAGCATCGGCACGGATCTGTGCGGGAAATAGATCGAAAAGCCGCGAAATTTCGCCTCCTTATCGATCGGCGAGTATTCGCTTACGTATTCGCTCACGTCAGCGATCGCGACGTAAAGCGTGCGCTCTTTTACGTAAAAATAGATCGCGTCGTCGAAGTCCTTGGCATCGATAGGATCGATAGTGCAAAAGGGCAGATGCTGCAAATCCACGCGCTGCGGATACAGCGCCTCGTCCACTTCGCTGCCGAAGCTCGCGGCTTGCTGCTTGCACGCTTCGTTAAATTCGTCGTTTTTATCGTAGATCGCTAAAGAAATTTTCTCATCGACGAAGGGATCGGCTAGGCTTCCGATCACCTCGGTAATCTCATTCGTTAGATTATCGATCTTTAAAAGGGTGTTTGCGGGCAGCTGCTTGAGCGATTTTTGCGTGGCTTTGAGCGGATTTGCGAGGCCGGTTTTGACGTTCACGCCTAAAATTTCGCGCCCGAAGCTTTTGGTATAAACCACGCTCGTTAAAAATGCGGGCTTGACGCATATTAGCACTTTTGCGTGCAGGCGGGACTTTCTTGAGCTTAAAATTTTTGCTAGGATCAGATCGCCCAGATGCACGCCGCTTAAATATCTGTTTTCGATGATGAGATCTGCCTTGAAGCGATCGTCGAAGCTCTGCAGATAGCCCGTGCCGTCGCGCGCGATGTCGAGCCTACCGAAAACATAGCCGTCGTTTAGATAGAGCTTGCCCTTGTGCGCGCTGATAGCGCCGATATTTAGGAGGTTGCGCGCGAGTTCCTTTTGCTCGCCGCTGAGATCCTTTTCAAATATGCCCGAGTTAAAGGCGCGCAGAAACTCTTTCATATCGAAATTTCGCCTTTCGCCTCTAAAAACGCCTCCTGCTCGAAGCCGAACTCGACTAGTAAATTTAAAGCGTTGTCGATGCTAAGCTCGTCAAAATGATGGTAGACATTGACCGCGGTTTTGGCGATCTTTAGCATCGCGTAGCGGGATTTGTTCTCAAAAGGCGCGTCGTCGGGGGCGTTTGAATACAGCGCGTCCTGCGCGATCTGCTCTAGCCCGAAATGCGCAAATAGCGCGTGCGAGACGCTTTCGCGGTTCGTGCCGCTAAATTCCATCTCCACGTCGGTAAAGTCCTGCGGAAAGATCGAGCCCTTGATAGCATGGTAAAATTCCTCCGCCTTGCCCGTAGCACACACCTGCTCGTCGATAAAAACCCGCCCAAATTCCACTAAAATCACGCTTGAGAGGATACTTTGCTCAATCTGCGGGTAGGATTTGATCCACGAAAACATAAGCAGATTTCGCAGTAGCGAGACCTGCGTGAGCTTTTCGCGATCGATGCGATACGCCTGCAAATCCGGCTTTAGCATCGCGTCGAATACGGCGAATAGAAAAAACGCCCGCATCTGCTCGCGCCCGTAAAGCTCAAACGCTCGCTGTAAATTTAGCGTTTTTAGTGCCGCGGCGCCCTGCTCTCGCCCCTGCTCCTGCGCCTTCTCCCATTCTTGCCCCTGTTTTTGCTGCTGCGCTTGTATCGGCTCTCGTCTATGCGCTCGTTCGGCTTGCGTGGAAATACTCGAACCTAGCGCGCAATCAGCTCTCGCAGCGGCGTGCTGATTTTGCCGCTGCGTATCGCTTGCTGCTTGCGAGAGGTTAAATTTAAAATTCTCGTCGCTGCAATTTACGCCGTTTGCGCCGTTTGGATGATTAAATTTAAGAATGTCGCCCTGCCCTGCTAAGTCTGTGCCTTTTTTCTCGCTCGAGGTGCACTCGTTTTGCCGCCACTCGTCTGCGGCGTCTTGCAGGCCGCATCCTATGGGCTTCGTACTTTGGGGATCGCACTGCTCATCCGCGGCACCGAAATTTTGCCTCGCGAGCTCCTCGACGCTAAATTTAGACAAACCGCAAAAGGCTAAATCTAAAATTTTATCCGCAAAGGGGGTATTTTTTGAAATTTGCAAAGCGAGCCTGACATCCGAAACATCCGCGTCAAACGATGCTAAAATTTTTAAAATTTCATTGCTAAAGCCCGCGAGCGCGCCTATTTTTTGGGTTATAAATTTATTCATTTTAAAAAGCCGTTCAATATAAATTTCGCACAATCATATCAAATTTTAACTCAAATTGCAAAGCAAAACGCCGCCGTTACGTCCAAATTCCGCTTCGGCTCACGAGGCTTTTAAAGCGCTCTTTTTGCCCCTGAAAATCGCGGATCAACCTGCCCGTTTATAGCGGCGGCAAAACCGAAATTTCAATCGCCGTTTTATAAAATTTTAATCCCCTTTCGTATAAAATGCATCGAGATTCCGTTTATAAAGAGCTCGATTAAAACAGAAGTTTGAAGAGCTAAAGAGGCTTTTAAAAACTGAAAGTGATTTCATTATGCTCAAGCTAA
>NZ_CALIBB010000044.1 GCF_938045595.1 uncultured Campylobacter sp. | reverse complement strand
CGATTTCTTACACAAAAGAGCTGGATTTTTACCTGCCTGCTCTAAAGATGGGGGTTCTCGTTATCCCATTCAGCGACGCAGACATCATCTTTTTAAAATTCCGCAAAATCTTAAGCGCGCTCAAGAGGCTCGGCATCACGAGCTTAAAAGTCGTTTCTATGGCAAACTCCGGCAGGCTCGAGATCGAGGGTATCCGCTGCGATGTCGTGCCGTTTCATGAGTTCGTGCTTAGCTTCTGATTTATTGACATCTCATATCATAAAAATACAAATTTTATGATATAATTTTGGCAAACCCATATCAATTACGCAAGGGAAAGCCGATGATCAAATTAAAATACAAACTCATTTATGAAACGCTAAAACTGGTCGAATCGCAAGGCGAAAAGGGACTTTTATGTCGCAATAAGCAAAGCGATGCGGAGTTTATGAGGCCCGTAAACGAATTCGCAGCTGCGAGTGGGCGCAACTACACATCGATCAAATCGACTCTTGACATAATTCATAAAAACTGGGGCTACCTGCAGCGCGAAAGCATTAAGGATACGGGGCTTGATGCGGGCAAGGCGTCGAAGATTTTCATCTACCGCCTATGCGAGTCAGGGCGAAGCTTTATCGAAAAATACGAAAAAGCGCTCGTCCAAAACGCCGACAAATAGTTCAAAATTAAAAATTTTAAGCGCCAATTAGATAGAATTCTTTAATTTCACGTGGAGCGACAGAATTTCATTTTTATGCGACTCGCCTTAAAAAAAGGAGATGAAAATGCTGGATTTTATAGTAAAAATGTTCGCCTGGAAAGCTGAGTGGGAGGTAAAAAAGGAATATGACAAAGAATTTGGCGATCTATCCTCCATGCACTCAATCTTGCGCTTTATAATACTTCTTATCATACTTAGTATTTTGATTAAATTTCAATTAAGCGTATGAAAGATACATTTTTAGACATTGCGCTCGTTTTATTTGGCATCGTTATGCTTGTCGCGATACGACAAAAATCTTTATTAAAATTTATAATTTTTGTCGTGATTTTAGCGCTCGCCAGAGAGTTAATCATCAGATTTTATGCCTAGTTTCGGCGAAACCGACGCGGATGGAATTTAAAATTTAAACGACAAAATGACGGCGCGGCGAAATTCGGCGGGCGCAAATTTTAAATTTCGCCGTAACCACACTATGCTTTTATCGTCGTTCGTAAATTCTACCGCGCTTCAAGAATTGTCGTATCGATAAATCTAGCTTTTATTGTCAATGACAGAATTTTACCCGCAGCGAGGATTTGCGCTTGATGCCGCGCTTTCTGCTATCAGTGGCGGAATTTCACTAGTGCGGACACGACGGATTTTTTGCGGTGGCAGCAAAAATTATAAACCAAATGAGCGGGTTAGAGCGTAAATTTTATAACGCTAAATTCCGCAGAAGCCCAAATTAATGCGATACAAATGTGAAATTCAAGCAAAAATTTTAAATTTAGTAGCAAAATTCCGCACGCTGAAATCTTAAAATTTTATTTCATAAAATTCCGAAATTTAGGAATTAAATTTTGCAGTGAAGCGCCAAATTTTACCTCAAAATTAAAATTATCACGCAAACCATCCCCGAAAATTCTAAAATTTCATCATCATAAAATTTTAAAATTCCAATGTCGTATTGCAAATCTATTATTTTATAAAACGGAGTGAAAAGCGAAATCTTGCATAAATCGCACTCGAAAATTTCACGGATTCTCGCACAAACCGGCTCGAAATTCCGTCTGCCTACTCCACGTATCCGATAAATTCGCCATCGAAAGTATGCCTAACGTCGCCGCGAAAGTAAATTTTGCCTCCATCCCCTAAGCGCAAATTTAGCGTTTCACCGCTTGCAGGTATCACGCGGATGTCGGGAGCTAGCCCCATATTTTCGACGCCTGCGATGAAGCATGCTGCCATCCCCGTACCGCATGCGAGAGTTTCTGCCTCTACGCCACGCTCAAAGGTGCGCACCTTTAAAATTTTGCTTGCGAGGCGACTTTGAACTAACGCATAATTAACGTTAGCGTTATACTTTTCACGCAGATCGCGAGCTAGCGCGGCGTCGAACTCATTTAAATCGCTAACAAAAGTTACTAAGTGCGGCACTCCTGTGTTATAAAAATACCACGTTAGCCCTGCCTCCTCAAAGCTCTCGCCAAGGCGCTTAGGACGAGTTAACATTACCTCGACGTTAGCTACTAACGCGTGAGCGTTAGGGCGAAGATTGAAAATCTCGCCGAAGCTTACATTGCGTAGCTCGCCGCGCATACTCTCGCTCAAATTTCCGCCGAAAATACCGAAAATTTCACCGCTAATTACGCCTGCGCCGCTTAGGAATTTCATACTTTGCGCGGCCAAGAAATTTTCATACGCATACATGCATACCGCTCGCGAGCCGTTGCCGCACATATCGGCGCTACTGCCGTCGCTATTATAAAATTCCCACTCAAAGTTTATCCCCTCGATACCGTTAAATTTAGGTAGTACGACGATGAGCCCGTCAGCGCCTACTCCATCGCGCCTATCACATAGCTCACGCGCTAGCTTGGATCTATCCGCCTTAACCGAATCCGTAAATATTACGAAATCATTTCCGCTCGCATTATATTTTGAAATTTTCATTATCTACCTCGCAAATTTTTAAAATTACTAACGCTCACTAACGCTTTATTAAAATTTTACTTATATCTAAATTTAAGCGTATCGCTTATTCCTAGGCTTTACTAAGACTCAATTTACTAACGTATCTTCTTTCGTGAGCCCATTTTGTTATGCGTTTTCGCGCTTGATGTTAGAGCCTACCTCATAGCCTTTAAATGCTCGCAAGCATCAAATCTTCCGAGCTTGCAAGCCTTTTCATAAAGCTCGCGCGCCCTCTTTTTATCTTTCGCTACGCCCCAGCCCTTTTCGTATTGATACGCTAAATTTGAGCAGGCTAGCGGCTCGTCGCTTTTCTCGCACGCCTCGCTAAAATACTTCGCAGCAAGCGCGTGATCCTTTTGCCCGCCGTCGCCCTTAAAATACGTAACGCCCAAATTTACGCACGAATCCGCGTGTCCCTGCTCGCAAGCCCTCGTAAAAAATATCCTAGCCCTGTCCGCGTCTTTTTTCACGCCTTCGCCAAGAACGTAGCTAAGCCCTAGGTTATGGCACGCCTCTACTTGCCCCATCTTGCAAGCCTTAATCAAAAGCTCGATCGCCTTTTTCGTGTCTGGATAGACGCCGAGCCCCTTTTTATAGTTGTATGCAAGGCTCGCGCACCCCTCGCTGCTGTTTTTCTTGCAAGCATCGCTAAAAAGCTCATTCGCCCTCTTGCGATCCTGCGCCACCCCCTGCCCGTCGTTGTAGAGCAGCCCTAAATAGACGCAGCCCTTCTGCTCGCCGAGCTTGCACGCCATGTCGTAATAGCGCGCGGCCTGCCTGAAGCTTCTATTTGAGTCGTATGCGTAGCCCAAATTTGCGCAATCCAGCGCGTTTTCCTCGCCGCCTGCGTCGCAGTTGCGCTGCAGCTCATTTATCACGCGGCTTAGTTTTTTACAATCCATCTCGCTCCCCGCGGCGCAGCCCTTCCTTAGATCGTCGATCTCCGCCGCAGCGCCCGTCGCAAACAGCGCGGAGAGCAAAACCATTCGCGCCGTAAATTTTAACCGCTCTTTAAGCGGCGTGCTTTTAAAATTTTGAAATTTAGCGCCCTTTTGGGCACAGCTACCGATCCTCATCGCCTTCTCCTTTATTTTTAGTCTCATCTTAATTCGCGTAGAAATTTTACGCAACCGCGCAAAGGGCTAAATTTTATCTTTTAGCTCTTTTAAAGATCTCTCCACCGCGGCCTTAAGCGCGGCAAGATCGCCGCTATTATCTATAACGAAATCCGCCATAGCGCGCTTTTGCTCGATATCCGTTTGCAGCTCCACGCGGTGTTTTGCAGCGGCGTAATCCAGCCCGTTTCGCTTCATCACGCGCAAAATTAGCGTATCTTTAGGCGCATAAACGACCGCTACTTTATCGAAAAACTCATATCTCTTGCCCTCAAAAAATAGCGGAATATCGACGAAATAAATCTTTCCTTTCGCCTCCAAAGCCTGCGCCTGCGATAAAATTTCAGCCGTTATCTTCGGATGCAGCAGCGCTTCTAGCTTTGCAAGCTCCGCGGGGTCTTTAAACACCAGCTCGCCTAGCTTTTTGCGATCTACTGAAACGCAAGGGGCGGATAAAATTTCCTCATCGCCGCTAGCGTCAAATTTCACATGCGAACTCAAATTTCTAGCCTGCGCGTCCTTTTGTACGACGTATTGCGTGCCGAAAATTTCAGCTACCTGCGCGGCGTATCGATCAAGGATGCAGTGCGAAATCTTATCGGCATCGATGATCTCAAATCCGCGATCACGAAGCAGCTCGCAAACCGTGCTCTTGCCGCTACCGATGCTGCCCGTGATGACGATTGCGTGTTTAAATTTCAAGGCGAGCCTTTATAGCGTTTTTATTCGATTTTAGCTAAAATCTGCGAAATTATACCATCTTGGAGGATAAAATTTGATAAGCTACAAAGACGCGGGCGTCGATATAGACGCAGGAAATGACTTCGTAAACGCAATAAAACCGTTCGTCAAAAGGGCGCAAACTCCGCACGTTTTGGGCGGTATTGGCTCGTTCTCGGGCGCAGTGAGACTGCCTGCTGGCTACAAAAAGCCCGCAATCCTAGGCGCCACCGACGGCGTAGGCACAAAGCTGCGACTCGCGATCGACGCGCGTAAATTTGACGGCGTAGGGCAGGATCTCGTCGCAATGTGCGTGAATGATCTCATCTGCAACTTCGCCGAGCCGCTATTTTTCCTCGACTATTACGCGACGGCGAAGCTCGAGACCCGTGACGCCAAAGAGGTCGTAAAAAGCATCGCCGAGGGCTGCAAACTCGCCCGCTGCGCCCTGATCGGCGGCGAGACGGCGGAGATGCCCTCGATGTATAAAAAGGGCGACTTCGACCTAGCGGGCTTTGCCGTGGGTATCGCCGAAGAGGACGAGATCGACCGCAGCAAGTTTGTGCGTGAGGGCGACCTGCTCATCGCGCTTCCTAGCAGCGGCCTACACTCAAACGGCTTCTCACTCGCGCGAAAAGTGATCGCCGAGCTGGGGTTAAAATTTGAAGACAAAGTGGACGGTTGCGCGCTCATCGACGTGCTTTTGCAGCCGACCAGGATTTACGTCGGCGACTTTTTAAATTTAAAAGACAATATCCACGCGCTCGCACATATCACGGGCGGAGGCATCGTGGAAAATCTGCCGCGCGTATTTCCACAGGGGCTGGGTGCGAAGATCGAGCATACAGCGATCCGCACGCCTGAAATCTTTAAAATCATCGCGCAAAAAGTGGAGCCTGCAGAGATGATGAGGACGTTTAACATGGGCGTAGGTATGATCGTCGTAGCTCCAAAAGAAAATATCGATTTCGTACTATCCAATACCGACGGCTACGTTATCGGCGAGG
>NZ_CALIBB010000043.1 GCF_938045595.1 uncultured Campylobacter sp. | reverse complement strand
CGCCGCAAGCCAGGCGCTCGCTCGCGTTTTTAAGAGCTGCAAGCGCGCTCTCGCAAGATAGAATTTGCCGCTCGTTGCTTAGCATAAGACCATCGAAATTTTGAGAATTTAAGTAGCTCTCAAGTGCGGTTAAAATTTTATCTACGCCCTCATTTGCAGAAATTTCAAGTGGCGTAAAAATGGAATTTGCTTGGGTAGTTTGCCTAGCGGAATTTTTTGCAGAGCTACTAGGCGCGATGGAATTTGCAGAATTTTGTTTGGAATCATCTTTCGTAAAATTCTCCGCAGCACAGCTTGCAGTAGCGCGCTCGGTATTTGGCGACGCTAGTCCCGCTTTTGCGGCAAAATTCTGTTCCTTTGGATTTATGGAATTCGCAAGAGCTATTTGGCTTGTAGGCGCGGAATTTGTGGAAGTAGAATTTTGCGCGCTTAAGTCACGCTTTAAATTTTTAGCTTTTAAATTCTGCGCGCAGGAATTTAAAGAAGCGTCGCAGGTCCGACTTTGCTTTAAATTTTCGGCTGCGGAATTCTCTGGTATGGGATTTTCGGCTGCGAATTTTTTTTCAGAAAAAGCCTCTAAATCCTCGTCAAGATCCTCCACGCTAGGATGAAATTTACGCGGCAAGTCGCATTTATTTAAAACGTAGATGATTTTTTTCTCTTTTTGTTCGCGCAATATTTTTAGGATCTGCGCGTCCTCAGCATCCCATTCGCGACTTGCGTCAAACACCGCCAAAATCACGTCCGCCTCGCTTGCAGCGCGAAGCGAATATGAAATGCCGATACTTTCGAGCTTTGAGCCGCTGTGTCTGATACCTGCAGTATCGACTATACGGATTAGATGAGTGCCTATTTGCAGGCTTTCTTCGATGAGATCGCGCGTAGTGCCCGCTTCGTCGCTCACGATAGCGCGACTAAAGCTCAGCATAGAATTTAAAATGCTTGATTTACCGACATTGGGCTTACCCACAATCGCTACTTTAAAGCCCTCGATTAGCCCTCTTCGGCTGCGGCTGATGCGAGTGATTTTTTCTAGCGAAGCGATATTTTGACTAAGCATTTCTTGCGAGTCTTGCAGCACGTCAGAAGGCAGATCGTCCTCCGCGTAATCGATGCAAACCTCGACAAAAGCTAGCGTCTTAACCAGAGCCGCGCGCAGATTTGCGACGAAGTCTGCCAGCTCGCCTCGCAGGCTACGCGCTAAAGCTTTAGCCGCACTTTGCGAGCGCGAATTAATCAGATCGCTTATGGCTTCGGCTTTACTAAGATCCATTTTGCCGTTTAAAAACGCTCGCTTACTAAACTCGCCCGGATTTGCTATGCGCGCACCCAGAGCCAGCACGGCATCTAACGCCAAGGATGAAGCCGTAAAGCCGCCGTGGGTCTGCACTTCTACGACATCCTCGCCGGTAAAGCTATGCGGAGCTTTAAAATATATCAAAATCGCCTCGCCGAACGCTTCGCCGCTCGCGTCAAAAAGATTCACAAGCGTAGCATAGCGAGGTCGCAAAGAACTGCGATGTGAAAGGCTTAGAGCGATAGATAGCGCTTCCTCGCCTGAAATTCTAACTATGCAAATTCCGCCGATGCCGTGAGCCGTAGCGATAGCGGCGATAGTCTCGCTCACGATTAGCTTTTTTCGTCTACGATGACGATTTTGCCGCTACGCGTGGATTTGATGCCCACGAAA
This sequence comes from uncultured Campylobacter sp., assembly GCF_938045595.1. Taxonomy (GTDB): domain Bacteria; phylum Campylobacterota; class Campylobacteria; order Campylobacterales; family Campylobacteraceae; genus Campylobacter_B. The sequence continues at coordinate 15,604 of NZ_CALIBB010000043.1, read as the reverse complement.
CGATCTGGATACGCCCGCTTTAGTTTATCGGCTACGATTTTGATAAATGCGCCGTCAAAAGCTTTCGTGACGATACGCTCATTTCCGGAGCGTTCCACGAGCGCATTTACATAAGAATCGATAAATCGTTCTTGATTTTGTAAAAATTCCGCGATTTCAAAAACCACAGCAAGATCATATCTGATGCTGATCCAGTTGTAAATCATATACGAAAGTGCCTTGTAGCGGTGTCCTTCTTTGCCTATCAAAAGCGCGCTATCCTCGCCTTGCATCTTGATATAGACGGTATTTTCGTCGATTTTGCTAACATCGCTAACTTCGATATTAAACTCACTTGATCTAAAAAGTGCAGATAGCTTCTCTTTGATATCGGATAAAATTTCATCCGTCACAACGCCCTTTTGCTTTTCTTTGCGATGTTTAGAATGCGTGGCGCGCGAATTTTGTGACTCTGATTTGTCGCCCTGCTTTTTCTCTGCTTTGCCGGTTTTGTTTTGAGAGGCGCTAAATTCCGGATTTTCGCTAAATTTCTCCCCTTCGAGAACCGCTTCTATTACGGCATTTTTCTTAAAAAAGCCCAAAAATCCGCCGCTTGGATGCTGCAGCACGCGCACGTTAAGCTGCGTTACCGAGCATCCAAGCTCAGCTGCTGCTTTATTATATGCGTCTTTTAAATTTTCTGCTTCAATTATCATGATTTTTTCTCCGCTATTTGAGCTTGTTTATGCCTAGCAAAGGCTTTATTGATGACATATTGCTGGATAATGGAGCAGAAATTATTTACCGTCCAGTATAGCGTAAGACCAGCAGGGAACATCACAAAAAATACCGTAAAAATGAGCGGCAAGAATTTCATCATCTTCTCTTGCATCGGATCGGTAAATGTAGTCGGCGTAATCTTTTGCTGCAAAAACATCAAAATTCCCATCGTAATCGGCAGGATGTAATATGGATCTTTAAGCGACAGATCGTGGATCCACAGCGCCCACTCCGCGCCCTTTAGCTCGATCGCGTTAAGCAGCACGCGGTAGATCGCGAAAAATACCGGGATCTGAAGCAGGATCGGCAAGCAGCCTCCCATCGGATTGGCGCCGTTTTTCTTATACAGATCCATCATATGCATCTGCAGCTTCTGCTTATCGTCCTTATATTTCTCCTGAAGCTCCTTCATCTTAGGCGCCAGATCTTTTAGCTTATTCATAGATAGCATTCCCTTGTAGCTTAGCGGGAATAAGATTAGGCGGATGATGAGCGTAAGCACTACGATCGACCAGCCCCAGTTACCGATATAGCCGTGCAGCCAGTTTAGAAATTTAAACATCGGGCGGGCGATAAAGGTAAACCAGCCGTATTCGATAATGTGCGTAAGAGCAGGATTTATCGAGCTTAGCGTTGCGTGATCTTTCGCGCCGATATAGCCCGTAAGACTAAGATCGCCGTCTGAGCCTATGAAAACCTGCGAAATTTTATCTGCGTCAGTCACGGTCGCATTCAAGCTCTCTCCGTAAAATAGCGTCGTATAATAGCGATCCGAGCTCGCAGCGATATTTGCGCCACTTATTCGCTCGTTTTTATCCACATCGCCATCTTTAAAAATTTCTACGCTTTCGCTTATAGCTTGCGAGCCAGTAAAAAATGAAGCGATTTTATCTGAAATTCCCGCTTCGCCCGGTTTTCCTACGATGACGCCGTGAACCGTATAGCTATCTACTTCTACGTTCGGACGCGAGCCGGGGCTGATAAAATAACGCGCATTGCCGCTTAACTTCAGATTCAATTTATAACTACCATTCGGATAAAAGGTAAGAATTTTATTTATGCTAACGGCGCCTAAACTTTGACTTAACGTAACGCTAGCCTCTCCGTTTCGTACGTCCAGCTCGCTAGATGAAGCGCTGTAAGGAGTATCGAAAGCCATCGCATTCAACGCCGCGTCCTCGAAGCGCATCTCAAGCGGTTTAGAATGCGATTTAGGATCGATCAAATTTATCGCATCGCCGTTTTCGTCACGGAATTTCGCATCGTTTAGCACATACGAGCTTATGCGACCGAGCCCGTCGATCGTAAAATTTGCTTCTTTTCCGACTACGCGTACTAACGGTGCAGAGATGGAATTTGTGGTATTTAAATTCGCTCCCTGCGCGCTCACGCCAGCGGCGGTAGTTTGCGGAGCGGACTTGGCGGCATTTTTTTGCGCGATTTGCGCTGCGGTTGCATTTGCCTCCATTGCGGCGCGAATTTTTGATAAATAAAAATGATCGTAAGCTACGAAAAATATGAGCGCAGTTGCTATTGCGATAGCAAGGCGCTTTGATTGAGGAAGTTTATCTAGCACTATTTTCTCCTAGTCGTATGACGTAATATCTATTTTTTTTATATGGTATAAACCAAAGCTTAAATTTATCCGTAGAGGCACTGCTGCTACGGATTTTAGAAAATACGCAAAATTTGAAATTTCGCGCGATTATCGGATAATCTATTCCACCGCTAAAGAGCGGATTGCATCTTAAAATTCTAGCCGTTACAGCGCAGAGCGCGCCAAAGACGCCGTTAAACTTAAACTCATAAAGCGCGTATTCCGAACAGCTCGGATAATAACGGCAACAGCGCGGTAGCAAAGGCGAAATAAATTTTCGATAAAACCCGATCGCGACTATAAAAAATCTCTTCATTTTACTGCGCCGATCTTTTTAAACGCCCATTTTAAATTTCGCTCGATGTCGTCAAAGCTCATATCTATGATCTGCTTTTTTGCGATTAATATAAAAATTCCGCTAACAATGGCGTCTTTTTGGTTATAAAACGCGGCGCGCAAACGTCTTTTGGCGCGGTTTCGCGTGACCGAATTGCCTATTTTTTTGCTGGCGACCGCGCTAAATTTACGCTCTTCGCTAGCCAAAAAATACACGACAGCGCATTCGCAATGCCACTTTGCCGCACTTTTATAAACCTCCGAAAAAACCCTGCTATCGCTTATCGCAGCGAATTCGCCTACGCAGCCAATCTTCTTCTGCCTTTAGCACGTCTTGCACTTAAAACTCTGCGACCGTTTTTTGTTTTCATGCGGACGCGAAAGCCGTGAGTACGCTTTTTAGGGGTATTGTGGGGTTGGTACGTTCTTTTCATAACTGTTCCTTTAAGAAAATGTAAAGCGGAGATTTTATAGAAACTTTACTTAAAAACCGATAAACAAAAGCAGCCCTAGCGCCGATAAGCGTCGCCTTGCAGCTTTTTACGGCGCAGTTTTAAGTCCTTCTCATTTTTATTGTTTCGCTCCTTGATGTCTTGCATCGGCTGTTTTTTCATCGAAAAATCATCGTGGTCGTCTACGCCTTTTGATTCACATTGCAAATTATTTTGCAGGCTTTGCCGATCTAATTCATTTTTTTGACGATTTAGCATAATTTCACTATGGTTTTTCTCAAATTCTGATTGTTTATCGTCCGCAACGTAAGCGCTGACACCAAGGCTTACTGCACCATCTTGTGCGCTTAACGCCGTGCAATCAGCAAATATCGCGCCACAAAGCAGCCAAAATATCAAAGCCTTTTTCATTTGCGTTTAAATTTACCTGCCATCGCGCGATAGATCGCCGCCTCGTTTTGAAGCGTCAAATATCTTTGATTTAGCTCGTTTATCTTGGCATTTACGGCGTCGGTGCGGGCTTCTAGCATATCCTTTAGCTCGCTTGAACCTGCTTCGTATTTCGCAGCGTAAAGATCGGCAATACGCGCCTTTTCGTCATAAGCGGCACTTAAATTTTTAAGGCTAGCCAGATTGATCTGATAAATTCTATATAAATTTAGCACCTCATTCGTAGCGTTAGAGAGCGTCTGTTCGTAATTTACGACGTTTTTGCGAAAAGCGATCTCCGAAATTTTAAGGCGGTTTTCAACCCTCGCATAATCCAAAAACGGCAGACTTATGCTTACGTTGCCGCTTAAAAAATTTAGCTTGAAACTATCGTTAGCGCTCACGCCTTGCCCGTTAGTAAGCCCTGCGCCCAAATTCACGCTAGGAAAGAAATTTAACTTAGCGGTCTGTTCGTCGTAAAAGCTGGAATTTAACCTAGCGATCGCAGCTCTAATATCTGGGCGGTTAGCAAGCGCCGTGTAAGGCACATTTAGATCAACGCCTTGGAATTCTATGGAATTTATCGAATCGGTGTTATCATCAAATTGCAAGCTGGAGGAGATGAGATTTCTCATATATTTATGATTATCCTCGATATTTTTTTGAATGCTTAAGACCTTGTTTTCAAGCCCTAGGATAGAATTTTGAATCTGCCTGTAATCAAGCTGTTCGGACTTGCCGTAATCGTATTTTGCCTTGATTATTTTTTCGATCTCTCGGTAATCGCTTAAATTCTGTTTTGTCCATTTTAGCGAATCGTTTAGATAAAGCATCTCGAAGTAGCCGCTTACGACGGAATTTATAAGAGTCAGGCGAGTATTTTCAAGGTCAAACTCGCTGGCTTTAGCGTTCCAGCCCTCGGCATTTACCGCCGAGCGGATCTTGCCGAAAAGATCAAGCTCATAGCTTACATTAAAGCCCGAACTATAGGTTTTGTTCCAATTCGAGCCGGTGCTTATGTCGCGATTAGCGCCCGCACTCCACGAGCTGCTTAGCGTAGGAAAAAGATCAGCCCTGCTTAGCCCTAAATTTGCATAAGCACTCTCAACGTTTAAAGCCGCTGTTTTTAGATCGTAGTTGTTCGCAAGGGCTTGATCTACAAGCTTATTTAGATACGATTCGCCATATTTTTTATACCACAGCGTATCGATTTCATAGCTTGTATTTTCGTCCTTGAAATGCTCTACAGGCTTAAATTCGACCTCACTTTGATTTGAGGCACAACCGCCGATAAAAACAGCTAAAACGCCGCCTAAAATTACTTTGGAATTTATCATTTTCTCTCCTTGATTATTCTTGTGCTAAAGCATCTATCGGATTTAATCTGCTGGCGTTTCTTGCCGGCAGATAGCCGAAAACTATACCGATCGCGGACGACGCCGCAAAGGCGATCACGAAAGGCGCCGTAGTAAATTTCATCGCAAAATCCGGGCTTATGGTATTAAACGCAAATCCAAGCGCCAAAGCGATTAAAATTCCTAAAGCTCCGCCCAGCGAGCAAAGCAAGATCGCCTCTATCAAAAACTGCTGCAAGATGTTGGATTGCTTCGCTCCGATCGCCATTCTGATGCCGATTTCGCGCGTGCGCTCGGTAACGCTTACGAGCATGATATTCATCACGCCGATGCCGCCGACGACGAGCGAGATCACTGCGATCGATGAGATCAGAATCGTCATCGTGCCGGTAGTGCTTTGTATTGTTTGTTTGATAGTATCTGCGTTCATCGTATGAAAATCCCGCGAGCCGTGTCTTTGGATAAGTAGCTGAGTTAGGCTCTCTTCGGCCACTTGAGTATTGACATCGTCTTTTATTTTGATGGTGATAGAGCTGATTTTTCGATTGCCCGTGATTTTATTCATCACGGTTGAGTACGGCGCATAAATTCTTAAATTTTCGTTGCTTCCGAAGGCGTTCTCATCCTTACCCGAAATTCCTATGATCTTAAGTGGCTTACCCGAAAATAAAATCGTCTTGCCAATAGGATCGGAATTTTTAAAAAATGTTTTTTTAGTGTTTGGATCGATAATCGCGACAGAGGCAGAATTTTTAATATCATCGTCGCTAAAATTTCTACCATCTTCTATATCTATGCCATTAACCGCCAAAGAATTCACGCCGCCGCCGCGCAGTTGAGCCTTGGAGCTTAAATTAGCATATGTTGCCGTACCGCTTGCAGAAGCATTTGGTGTGGCATAATCGACGTAGGGCTGGCGCGCCAAAACCTTCGAATCGCTTATCGTAAGGGTGCTCACGAAGCCCGCACGCACGTCGCCGAAATTTTTACCGGGAAAGATATCGATCGTATTGGTGCCAATTTTACGGATCTCGGATAAAATTTGCTCCTCCGAACCCTTACCGAGAGCTACTACGCAGATAACCGAGGCGATGCCGATGATGATGCCTAGCATCGTCAAAATTGATCTTAATTTATGCGAAAATATCGCGCTAATCGACATTTTAAAGCTTTCGATGAGCTGATCTTTGCAAAATATAAAGGAATTTTTAGTTTTGAACTGCTCTTTTTTGCGCTCAAAAATCCGCTCGGTCTTTCTTTTATCGCTTAAAATTCTGCCGTCTTTTATCTCGATGATACGATCCGCAAATTCCGCAATATGTGCATCATGCGTAACTATGATGATGGTATGACCCTCTTTGTGCAGCGCTGTTAAAATTTGCATCACCGTCTCGCCACTTTTGCTATCAAGCGCGCCGGTAGGCTCGTCCGCCAAAATCACTTCGCCGCCGTTTATCAGAGCGCGGGCGATACTTACGCGCTGCTGCTGCCCGCCGCTAAGCTTGCTCGGTAAATTTTTGGTGCGATCGCCAAGCTCCAGCTTATTCAAAAGCTCTACCGCCCGTTTCGTCCGTTCGCTCGCCCCTACGCCCGCATACACCGCAGGCAGCGAGACGTTTGCGGTCGCGTCCATCGTGGCGATGAGATTGTATTTTTGAAAGACAAAGCCAAATTTTTTACTTCTAAGCGCCGCGAGCTCGTCGCCGCTTAAATTCGCGGTTTCGCGACCTTCGATCTTATAGCTTCCGCTACTTGGCGTATCGATGCAGCCGATTATATTCATCAGCGTCGATTTTCCGCTTCCGGATTGCCCGATTATCGATATAAACTCGCCCGCTTCGATATTTAAGCTTACGTCCTTTAATACGTGGATTTCGTTATCGCCGAGAATGAATTTTTTGTTTATATCTTTAAGCTCTAGCATCTTCACACCATAAAATTTTAACTAAAACACCATCGGAGGCCCGTCCATATTTAACGGCGCGGCTTTTCCGTCAGCGATAAGCACCTCATCTTTTTCATCCAAACCGCTTAAAATTTCAGTATTCAAATCGTCGCTGACGCCCGTTTTTACGTATCGCTGCTCAGGCTCTTTGCCGTTAAGCACCGTGACGTAATCGCCTTTCGCGTCGCGCTTGATAACCGAGGTAGGTAGGTAGCTAGTATTGTTCGCTTCGCTTACGATTATGTTGTTTTCGGTCGTCATTCCGATCTTTAAAAAATCGTTTTCGTTATCCACGAGCATCTTTGCGTAAAAATAGATCGCGCTGTCGCTGCTGCTCGAAGAATAGGACGAACCGCTAGAGGTTTTATCGTACGTCCCGTCGCTAAGCGTGGTAAGACCCGGATCGATCTTGTAAATTTTAGCCTTTTTGATATTATCCAGATCCGATAGTATGGAGTATTCTACGTCCATTCCGACCTTTACTTTGGATATATCGCCCTCTGCGATTTGCATCTTGATCTCCATCTTGCTTAGATCGGCGATCTTTACGATCGTAGGCGTAGTTTGGTTGGAATTTACCGTTTTGCCCTCCTCTACCGGCATGGAAACGATCGTGCCGCTTATCGGAGCCGTGATTTTGGTGTAGCCGAAATTCGTCTCCGCCGTGCTTAGCTGAAGTTTGGTCTGCTCGATCTGCGCCTCGATCTGCTTCTGCTCGGCCTCTTTTAAAGCGGCGCTATTTTTAGCGTTTTCCACAGCCTCTTTGGAAGCGGCGTTTCTTTTATACAGCTCAAGCTCGCGGTTATACTGCGTTTTAGCGTTTGCCGCGGCGATCTTTGCCGAAGCTAAATTTGCCTCGTGGATCAAAAGCTGCGCCTTTTGCTGCGCAATCTCGTTTTCTTGCGTGACGGAATCGATCTGTGCGATCATATCGCCCTTTTGAACCTTATCGCCAACTTTGACGTAGAGTTTTTTGATCTGACCGCTTACCTGCGCGCCCACATCGACCAAATCTCTGGCATAAACCTCTCCGGCAGCCGTCACCGTGCCTCTGATATCGCCCTTTTCAAGCTTTGTGGTGAGAGCCTTCGGCGCCTCTTCTTGCTTAAAAAATTTGCCGTATAAAAAATATATCACAATAAAGATAAGTACGATAGAGCCGATAAATTTCAAGGTTTTTTTCATTTTGCCAACTTCAAATAAAATAAGGGCTAATTCTAATGTAAAAATATAAAATTTTAGTTAAATACTAAATTCTTTGCTCGCGCAGGGCGTAAAATTTCATGATCTTTTTATGTAAAATTAGCGAAACGTAGATCAACGCCGAGCCCGCAAGTAGGCGCGCTATATCGGCGTTCTTTTGCCAAAATACCAAATTTACGATGATCGCTGCGGGGATGAGCGCGTTATTCATAATCGCAAGCACGCCGCTATCGACTTCGCACGCGCCTTTGTTCCACAAAAAATACCCTAAAGCGCTGGCTACCGTACCCAGATACACAATCACCGCGCCCTGCGAGAAGCTAGGATTAAATTTAGAAAAATCTCCGAGCACGATCGCGGCAATCGCCGTAACCGCGGTAGCCCCCACAAAAAAGTAGCCGAAAAGCTCCTTCTGCTCGCTAAAGCCGTGGCGCTCCAGCATAAATTTATACGCGCTCTGTCCGAGCCCGAAGCATAAATTTGCGCCTTGCACGAGCAAGAAGCCCGTCAAAAACTCGGAATTTATCGCGCCGAATTTGATCACCAGGGCACCTAGCACCGCGACTGCGACGCTGAAAAGGTATAACGCGCGAAATCTAAGCTTAAGCGCGTCGTAAAGCAGCGTCACGTAAAACGGAGTAAATATCGTAAAAAGCGCCACTTCATAGACCTTCAAATACGCAAAGCTGCGGTAGTAGAAGATATACATCACGCCGATCTGCACGGCGCCCACGGTGCAAATTTTAAGCGCTAAAGTGGGATTTACGCCGCGAAATTTCATAAACGGCAGGAAGCAAATTAGCGCCAACGATACGCGCGAAAATGCCAAATACGCGCTGTCTATACCGCGCAAAAACTCGCCTATCAGCGAGAAACTAAAAGCCCAAATACAAGTAACCAAAATCAGTTTTTTCAAAACGTCCGCCTAAGCTTTAAAATTTAGGCGGAATTTTATAAAATTTTAGTTAAATTTGGGATTTAAATTTCGCCCGCGCGGCATAAATTTAGGTTTTTATTTATTTTAAATGTGTTAAAATTATCCAATTTTTTGAAATTTAAGGGTAAAAATGAACGACGTTTCGGTTATAGTTCTTGCCGCAGGGCTGGGCACTCGGATGAAGTCGCAAAAAGCTAAGGTTCTTTTCGAGCTTTGCGGCGAGCCGATGATAATCCACATCCTAAAGAAAGCTTACGAAATTTCAAACGACGTGAGCGTGATTTTACACTATCAATTCGACGAGGTTAAAAGCGCGGTTCTAGCGCACTTCCCAAACGCTAAAATTTACAAACAAGACCACGAGCATTTCCCCGGCACCGCGGGCGGACTAAAAGAGGTCGAAATCCGCGGAGCCAAAACGCTCATAATCTGCGGCGATATGCCTTTGGTAAAAAGCGCCGAGCTTCGCAAACTCTGTGAGGGAGACGCGGAAGTAAATCTAAGCGTTTTTAGCGCGCGCGATCCATTCGGATACGGCCGCGTAATTACTCGCGGCGGCGAAATTTTAAAGATCGTCGAGCAAAAGGACGCAAGCGAGGAAGAAAAGGCGGTAAAAGACGCAAATGCCGGCTGCTACTGCTTCAAAAGCGAGGCATTGAAACAGATCCTGCCGCAGATCAAACCCGATAATGCGCAAAAAGAGTACTACCTCACAGACGCGATCAAAATCGCCAAAGATATGGGCTTAAAATGCGCCGCCGTGTGGGTGGATGAGCAAAGCTTCATGGGCATAAACGATAAATTTGCCCTCAGCATCGCCGAAAATTTAATGCAAAACGAGATAAAAGAAAATTTGATGAAACAAGGCGTTTTGATGCGCCTACCGCAAAGCATCTACATCGACAGCAGGGCGAAATTTATCGGCGAGTGCGAGCTGCAAGAAAACGTAAGCATCATCGGTCCTTGCGTGATCGAAAGCTCACTTATAAAAAGCGGCTGCGTCATCGAAGATAGCGTCGTAAAAAACTCCGACATCGGCCCGATGGCACATCTGCGCCCAAAATGCGAAGTTATAGGCACCCATATCGGAAATTTCGTCGAGCTTAAAAACGCGAAAGTAAACAAGATCAAGGCGGGGCATTTAAGCTATCTTGGGGATTGCGAGATCGATGAGGGCAGCAATATCGGCTGCGGCACGATTACGTGCAACTACGACGGCAAGAAAAAATACAAAACGATAATCGGCAAAAACGTCTTCATCGGCTCGGATACGCAGCTAGTAGCGCCCGTGCGGATAGCCGACGACGTCATAATCGCCGCGGGCACGACGGTTACAAGCGACGTTCCGAGCGGCGCGCTGGCGATCAGCCGAAGCAAACAAATCAACAAAGATGGGTTTTTCCATAAATTTTTTAGGAGCGAAGATGAATAAGAAAAAGGTTTTACTCGCGGTTTGCGGGAGTATCAGTTTTTACAAAGCGTTTGAAATTTTATCCGCTCTGAAAAAGTCGAATTTCGACGTCTATGTTGCGCTTAGCGACGGCGTGCAGGAGTTTGTCAGCTACAAAGCGTTCGAGGCGCTGTGCGATCACCCCGTGCTTTGCAAAGCCAACGAAAACTGGCAGGCGGGCATCAACCACATCGCTTATTCCAAGGTGGATTTAGTTTTGATAGCACCCGCGACGGCAAATACTATAAACAAGCTCGCGTGGGGCGTCTGCGACAACGTATTTTTAGAGGTGCTAAACGCGGCTTTCGCTCACGCCAAAGTAGTCATCGCGCCCGCCGCAAACCCTGCGCTACTTGAAAACAACATCACGAAAAACTGCATCGATATGCTAAAAGCGAGCGTCAATGCGTATTTTGTGGATCCGATAGAAAAAACCCTAGCTTGCGGAGATACCGGCAAGGGCGGGCTAGCGAGCACCGAGGCGATTATGCAGACGCTAAAGCGCGCGCTTTACAACGATAAATTTTGGGAGGATAAAACCGTCATCATCACCGGAGGAGCGACGATCGAAAAGATCGATAGCGTGCGCGGCATTACGAATTTTTCCAGCGGTAAAACCTCCAAAGCGATTGCCGACGCGCTGTTTTACCTAGGCGCGGATGTGACGCTGATCTCTAGCAACGAATATGAAAATTTACCATACAAGCTCGTTAAATTTGAAAGCACCATCGGGCTAAAATCGGCGCTTGACAGCACAAAATTCCCTGACGGCGCGTATTTGATAATGGCTGCCGCGGTAAGCGACTACTCGCCGAAGGTGCGCTACAAAGACAAGGTGAAAAAAGCGGAGATCGGCGAAATTTGGAATTTACGCCTGGGCGAAAACGAGGATATCTTAAGCTCCGTGCGCGGAAATATCAAAAAAGTGGGCTTTAAACTCGAAACCGACCGCGAAAACGCCGTCGGCGAGGCCAAACGCATGCTAAACGAAAAGCACCTCGACGCCGTCTGCCTAAACGTGCTGGACGACATCGTTAGGCTCGGCGGCGACGTCCTTAAGGTCACTTTCATCACGAAAAACGATCAGGTCGTAATCGACACCGCGCCGAAGGACGAAGTCGCCCTAAAAATCGCGGCTGAGCTGAAAAAAATCTGATCCGTGAATAGCCTAAATCATCTAGCCCTCGTGATGGACGGCAACGGGCGCTGGGCGAAAAAGCGCGGTCTGCTGCGCACCGGCGGGCACGAAGCGGGTGCGGAGGTCGTGGAGCAGATCTGCGAGTTTTGCATCGACGAAGGCATCGCGAACCTCACGCTCTACGCCTTTAGCACCGAAAATTGGAAGCGCCCGAAAAGCGAAGTGGAATTTTTGATGAAGTTGCTTCAAAAATTCCTAATTTCGCGCCGCGAAAAATTTATCCAAAATGGGATAAAATTCTATCCGATCGGCGACATATCGGTTTTTAAGGGCGATCTGCGAAGCGAGATCGAATATCTTTCAAATTTAACTCAAAACGGGCGGGCGCTAAATTTTAACCTAGCGATCAACTACGGCTCGCGAGACGAGATCGTGCGAGCATGCGAGAGGCTGCTTGCAAGCGGCGAGCAACTAAGCGAAGCGGGCATCGGCGCGCATCTGGATACCGCGCACAGCGGCGACGTGGATCTGCTGGTGCGCACGGGCGGCGAGCAGCGGCTATCGAATTTCTTACTCTGGCAAGCAAGCTATGCCGAGCTTGCGTTTACGCCGACGCTGTGGCCGGATTTCACGCGCGAGGAGCTTGCGCGCATAGTGGATGATTTCCGCCGCAAACAGCGCCGCTACGGCGGTCTTTAAGCTGCGGCGCAGTCGCTCTAACGGTCGCTTTAAATTTTAAAATTTTAATTTGCAGAATCGCCTGCAACGCGGTAAATTTTAAAATTTAATCCGTGGGCGCTCGCGACACCATGAAATTTTGAAATTTCAGGATTTTAATTTACGGCATCGTAAAATTTAAAATTTTAATATGTAGGCGCGCGGCGCTATAGAAATTTTAAATTTCGCCCTTTTAAATTTAAAGCTCTAGTGCGAGCCGTGTTGCGCGGCGCGGTAAATTTAAACGCGGCATAATTTTAAAAATCACGCTGCCCGTTCGCGCAAAAACCGACAAGGAAGGCCATGAGCTACTACATACAATGCGGTTGCGGCAAAAAGCTTACCAAAAAGCCGATGAAAACTCTAAGATGCCCAAGATGCGGCAGCGTGTATAAAAAACCAAAGAAATTTATACTGGCGGTCTATATTTGCCTGCTGCTGTTTTTCGTGCTAGCGTTTGCCCTCATCCCCGATAAAATGGGGATTTTAGCATCCGCAGGCAGCGGAATAGGCGCATATATTATGTTTTTATGGATCGTAGATACTTTAAACTTCGATCTTTTGGACGCCGTGATACTGGTGGCGGGATTTTTGATTTTCGGCGGATTATATGGGGCATGGGGCGAGCCGCTAATCGCGGGGCTAATAGCCATTTTATTTTGCGTAGGCGCGGCGGCGATTTTCGTAAAATTTTTCCCTTATGAGAGCCAAAAAATCAATGAAAACTAAGAAATTTCTCGCTACCATAAAGCGTTTGATTAAATTTTAAAAAGTTAAAGCTCCAAAGGAAAAAGATGGATTTAAATATCGTTTACGGCGTGATTTTTGCGGTATTCGGCACCTGCGTAGGCTCGTTTTGCAACGTCCTGATCTACCGCTTGCCGCGCGGACAGAGCGTAAATTTCCCCGCTTCGCACTGCCCGAAATGCTCTCACGCTTTAAAATTTTATCACAACATCCCGCTGCTTTCGTGGCTCTTTTTGGGCGGCAAATGCGCCTTTTGCAAAACCAAAATTTCGATCCGCTACCCGATCGTCGAGCTTTTAGGCGGCGCGCTTGCGCTTGCGGCGTATTTCGGCGAGCCCGATCTTGCAAAAGCCGCGGTGCTCGGGCTTTGCTTCATCCTGCTTATGGCGCTTTCGGCGATCGATTTTGAGTATAAAGCCGTGCCCGAGAGCCTTCTTTACGTAGTTACGGCGCTTTCGCTTGCTTATACGCTGATGTATGATTTTGATCTTAGCGGCGTGGGCGCGGCGGCGGGATACGCGGCGATATTTTTCGTGCTGCGCCTCATCGTCACCTTCGTGCTAAAGCGCGAAGCGATGGGCAGCGCGGATATTTTTATCGCGGGCGTTATGGGGGCGATTTTGGGCTGGAAGCTGGGCGGCATCTCGATCTACATCGGCGCGATTTTGACGCTGCCTGCGTATCTCATCGCGCACAAAAGAGGCTACGAGCTACCGTTCGTGCCGTTTTTATCGATGGGGCTGCTTCTTACTTTTATTTTTAGAGATCAAATTTTAAGGCTCTTGGACGTCATTTATGGATAGGGTGCAGCGCTATTTATTTAGCAATTTCGTAAGCTCGTTCGCGTCGCTTTTCAGCACGCTTTTTATCATAATGTCGATCGTATTTTTCCTTCAGATCGCGCGCATTACGTCGTTTATCGAGATAAATTTTTCAGAGCTAGTCAAGCTCTATCTTTTCATGCTACCGCGCATCCTCATATTTACGGTGCCGATCGCGTTTTTCGTAGCGCTTAGCATCTCGCTTTTTAGGCTCTCTAAAGAGAACGAAACCATCGTCATCTTCACCATCGGCTACGCCACGCGCAAGATCGCGCTGTTTTTCGGTATAAGCGCTGCGCTGTGCTCTTTGGCGCTGCTTTTCGTATCGCTTTTTATGATGCCGATAGCCGAAAATTTAAAGGACAATTTCATCGATTACAAAAAAATTAGCGCGACGCTAAATATCAAATCCAACGAATTCGGGCAGAAATTCTCCGACTGGCTCGTTTTTATCGACTCGCAGGAAAACAACGGCACAAGCACGCTGTATAAGGATCTGGTGCTGTATAATCCAGGTGGCTCGCAGGATCACGAGCGAATGATCGTAGCGCGCAGCGGCGAGTTTAAAAACGAAAACGCGAGCTTTTCGGCGATGCTGCACGATGGCAAAATTTACACGATGGGCGGCGATCAGTGGCACGTAAGCGAGTTTGAAAGCCTAACCCTGCGCACGCAAAGCGACCGCAATATCCGCGGCGGAGGCAGCGTGATCGGATACTGGAGCGAGATGGGCGGCAGCGAAAAGCGCAGGAAAGAATTTAGCATCTACACCCTCGTCTCGCTCTTTCCGCTGGCTAGCTTTCTGTTTGCGCTAAGCCTCGGCATCGTAACCTATCGCTACGAAAAGGGCTTCGTTTACGCGGGGATCTTCGGCGTGCTTTTTAGCTACTTCGCGCTGATCATGCTGCTCTCCAAACATCCGAGCATCGCGCTTCCAGTGACATTTGGCGTTACGCTTATCGCATCGCTGCTTTACTACAGGATCAAAATTGCCCCGAGGTACTGAAAAAAGCTCCGAGCTCTGCAGCGGCAAAATTTTAAACAAAAGCTCGTCCGCTCGAAATTTAGCGGATAAAATTTCGGCGAGCAAGGCTAGCGCCTCTAAAATTTTGCGTGGCGTAAATTTAAAGCATGAAGCGCAAAGCGGCGAGCAGGCTTTGATATTAAACGATAAAATTTCAAATTTTAAAAATTCCACTCTTGCAGATACGGCTACCTATACTGCGCATGCTTGCGATTTGAACCACGAAAGAGCCGAGCAAAGCCCTAGCGCCGTTCGCACCAAAAAGACCGCGCGCGGGGCGGATTTAAATTCCACTTGCAAAAATTCTACGGACGCAGCCGCTTCGGATATTTGCGCGGCAAACGCTGCGAAAGCTAATGGGTCGAGCGACGACGCTTTAAAAATCTATATCTCGCCCGTCGCAAAATTTTACACTACCCGTCCCGCGTCCGCCCGCACCGCAAACTCCAGCAAGGCAAACGCCTCCTACAAAGCGGACGCCCCCGCAAACACCCTCACAAGCGCGTCCGAACTTAAAAATATTATCAAAAGCGCGTCCGCAAGCGACTTCGCAGCGAGCGAGCTTACGCACATCGGCAAAATAAGCGCCGCGCCAAATACCCCCGCAGATGCGTGCGCATATGCCGCGAGCGCGAACTCCGAGCGCATGAAGCTCAAGCTCGTCTATTCCTACGACGGCTCGAAATTTAGCGGC
>NZ_CALIBB010000042.1 GCF_938045595.1 uncultured Campylobacter sp. | reverse complement strand
CAGTTTGCAGCTTTAAAATCTTTAAATTTCATGATCCCTCCCATAAAATACCGCTTCAAATTTACTCAAAACAGCATTTTATCATTTTGCGGGATTTATTTTTATTAATCCGAATAAATTTAATCAAGAATTTACAGGGTTCAAAACTCGCGAAAAGTTTTTGATCATGTTTTTGAATGAAATTCATCCATACCGAATAGTTAAATTTGCTGAAATTTAAAATTTTTGAAAGATTTCGCCGCTTGGAACTTCGCACCGCACAATTCCGAGAGCGGAATTCCAAAGTAAAATTTTACACCAAACCAATGTGTGCAGAATTTTGCTCGCGATGAAGCCTCGCCAAATATGGAGTGGAAGCTCTATCAAAAGGCTTGCGAGCTTGCAGCGCCTAAATTTACGCGCCAGACGCGAAGTTAAATTTTATATTTCGCGCTGCAAAACAAACAACCATTACATTATAGAAAATTTGCAAATTTATAAAATTCGGGCTTTTAAAATTTACTCCAAAAGCCCGAATTCTAATTTACTTCACCAGTTCGTAATTATACTCTTTCGTGCCGTCGAGTAGATTTGTGACGTTGTAGCCTCGTTCGTTTAGGGCTTTGGCGAGCTTGGCGCTGCGGTTGCCGCTGTAGCAGTGTGTGATCATCTTTTTGTCTTTATTGGCCTCAAGCACATCCTTGTAGTTTTCCAAAGGCTCGCCGTATGGAATATTTATCGCGCCTTTCATATGCCCCGCGTCGTAGTCCTGCTTCTGCCTAGCGTCGATGATCAGCACGTTCGGCTCATTTGCTATTTTCAAAAATCCCTCCGCGTTTATGCTGCCGACCTTATACAGCTCGTAGTCGTACTGCTTTACGCCGGGCGCGTTCATAAGCATGCTAAAGCCCTTTTGTTTAAGCAGATCAAGCGCCTTGCCGCTGCGGTTGCCCGTATTGCAATAAAGCACGACGTTTTTATCCTTGTAGGCGTTTATCTCATCCAGCCTGCTTTCCAGCTCTCCAAGCGGGATGTTAATCGCGTGCTTTAGGTGACCCGCAGCATATTCCTCCGCGCTTCTGACGTCGATGACTAGATAATTTTCTTTCGCTCTATTATCCTCCTCTATCGCCGATAGCGCTGCGCCGCTTATTGCATAGCCGCTAGGCTGCTGCGTCTCGGCGTCGCAAATCGCGAAAGATCCCAATACTGCCAGCAAAACCGCGCTTTTTAAAATTTTATGAGAAATAAATTTCATATGTTTCCTTTGAATTTTAGCTTTTAAAGCGGGAGATTATATCAAAAAATTTAGCTAAATAGTGTGAATTTGCGCCGTTAGCAGATGTGAGCGATCAAGTAGGGGTCCGATTGCAAAACTCGAAGAGCGATAAAATTTAATAAGGTCGGACTTGCAACCGACCGGTATCAGAAGGGAGGGATTAAAATATATAGACCGCCACGATAAACGCTCTTAGGCAAAAGCCGCCCACAAGCACGCCGTATTCGTTATAAACACAGCTTTTTACCTCCTCGTCGCCGTGCGTGGTTACTC
>NZ_CALIBB010000041.1 GCF_938045595.1 uncultured Campylobacter sp. | reverse complement strand
AGGACGGTTTGAAATGGAATTTCTTATTTTGACGCTATTTTTGATCAGCGGGCTTATACTATATTTTAAGCCGCAGAGGAAAAATCTAGCTACGGGCTGTGCGGCGGCAGGCTGCGCGATACTGATCGCGCTCGAGTTTTACGTAAATTTATGGGTCGTCGTGCCGGTAGGCAACTTTTAGGAGGACGATATGCAAAATTTAGAACAAAATCAAATTCCCGCCGCCGAGCGAGGATTTTTTAACCTAATGTCGCTAGCCATCATCGCCCTCGTGGCACTCCCGGTCGGCATAGCCTGTTTGATACTGGGCTTTGGCATGGGAGATAGCCCGTGCGTAATGTGCTGGTCGGAGAGGATCACGATGATAGCCATCAGCCTTATCGCGCTTTTTATCCTTAGATACGGCCTAAGACCCGGCTATGTCGCAGCGCTTTTGCTAATGGCTTGCTGGGGAATGTTCAACGGCTTTATCCATTATAGCCTTGACGGTACGTTCGGAGGCTACCTCGACATAAAGCAGGGCTTCGGACTTGAAATTTTAGGCGCACACACGCAGCTTTGGGTCATCGTCGTGGATTTTTGCGTGATCGCGTTTTTGGCGATCATATTTTTATGTAGCAAAAATTTAGGCGATATAATGAAAAAGAGCGCGAGCGGCGAATACGGCGAGTTTTTGCGCTACTTGCCTCTAGGCAAGATCGCAAATTTAATCTTCATCGTCATCATCGCTGCAAACTGCGCGCAAGCTTTCATCGTCTCGGGTCCGCCGCCGTATCTGGGCTCTAGTACGCCGGCTAGACTAAGTCTTGATCCTGCAAAATGGTTTTGGGAAAAAGATCACTGGCAAAGCGCGCTTGATTTTAGATTCGATTGGAATCCGGAGCTTCCGGATCTGCCAAACTAAGGAGCAAAAAGATGAAAAAGCTGATAATTTTTACGGCGCTAGCGGCTCTGGCGTTTGGGTTTGAGTTTAATCTCGATAGCAAAGCGGGCGCGCTTGAGGGCGTGAAAGAGCTCGGTACGCCGAGTGCGGAAGTGAGCTTAAGCTTACAAAACGACGCACCGATTACGGGAGCGGATTACGACGCAGATAAAAAGCAGTTCGCGCTGGTTTCTAAAGATAACGAATTTTACGTTGCGGATGAAAATTTAAAGCCGCTTAGATACGGCAAGCACGATCGCCACTTTATAATGGAGATGGAGGCGACCGTGGGCGCGGCGTGGTACAAAAATGAGCTCGGCATGATAAGCTTTAATAAAACCTTTGTCTTTTATGAGCCTGCGGACGGGCTTAGTGCAGAGGAGCAAAACAGCCAGTGGAGGCACTTAACCGAGGGCTGGGATAAATGGAAGCTAAACGATCTCGGCAACAAAGGGCGCTTCTCCACGCTTCGAGCGAAGCAGCAATATATCCTCGGCTGGGATTACGACGCGGCTGCGAATAAATTTATCGTTGCGTCCGTGCCTAACGACGTGAGGGATTATTGGAGCGTGGCGGTGTTTGACGGCGACGATAAGATGATTTTGGAGGAATTTATTCCGCAAATCGGCTCAAATTTAAAGCTAAAAGAGAGTAGGAGCCTAGGCGAATACTACGTCACGGGCATCGACGCCCAGCCTGACGCCGTTTATCTTTTGAGTAAAAATTTCTCGACCATTTTAAAGCTAAATTTGCAAACTCATAAGATTGAGGATGCATATAGCTTTAGCGGAGCGGCAAACGCGAGGGCGCTTGCTGTGAAGGACGGCAAATTTTATGTTTTTTCGCGCGAAGGCAAAGAAAATAAGGTTTTCATATACGATATGAAATAAAGCCCACATTTAAGGAGAAGAGATGCAAAGACGTTCTTTCTTAAAAGGCGCGGGAGCGGCTCTAGCTACGGCGGGAGCCTCTCCAAGCCTATTTGGTATGGAGCAGTTTGAGGTGGATTTTAAACCGAAATCCTATAAAAACGAGCAGGGCGTAGAGTATCACTATCTTACCTGTCCTAGAAACTGCCGCGATGCCTGTTCGATGATCGCAGAGATCAAAGACGGTAAGATGGTTAGCATCAAGGGCGATCCGAAGCACCCTCTAACGCAAGGTACGGTCTGCGTCAAAGGTCATACCTACGCGATGCATCTATACAACGCCGATCGCATAATGTATCCGATGAAGCGCGTCGGTAAAAAGTGCGAGGGCAAATGGGAGCGCATCAGTTGGGATCAAGCGCTAAAAGAGATAGCCGCGAAGCTCACTGAGATCAAAGCAAAATACGGCGGCGAGGCGCTGACGGAATTTGTTTATTCGGGCAACGAAGGGCATATCTCAAAGACTATTTCGTCTGGAAATTTCTTTGAAAAATACGGCGCTACGAGGCTTGTGCGCAACCCGTGCGACTGGCCGCGCTATGCGGGCACGCCGAGCGTTATCGGCACGGATTTTTCAAAAGACGCGCTGGAAGTGGATGAGAGCGATATGTATATCAGCTGGGGCTCAAACGAAGCCTACACGGCGGTGCACTGGATCAGATTTGCCCACCGCGTCAAAAAACGAGGTGGCAAGATTATCGTCATAAATACGATCAGAATTCCGCTCGCAAACCAAGCCGATATGTTTATCCAGCTAAAGCCTTCGAGCGATCCGGCATTTTGTCTAGCGGTCTGCAAATTTTTGATAGAAGAAGATCTATACGATCATGAATTTGTAGAAAAATATACAACCGGCTTTGAAGATCTAGTTCATGAATGCTCGCTCTACACCTACGGCGAACTAAGCGATATGTGCGGCGCAAGCATCGATCAAATCAAAGTTTTCGCGCGAGAATACGCTCATGCTAAAGCGCCTGCTATTATGCACGGCGACGGCGGGCAAAGGCACTTTAACGGCGCAAGGCTGGTGCGCGCGGTTACCTTCTTGCCGGTACTTACGGGCTGCCTTACAAAACTTGGCGGCGGATTATTCTGGGCTTACGTGCATGTAAAAGGTTGCTTTAACTTCGATAACTGCATGCCAGATCTTTCGCCGAAAGATGCGGAAGGCAAAAAGATAGAGCGCCAGCAGGTAAGCTATGTAGAATTTGGCAAAGGCATCCAAAAGGAAAATCCGACCTATTTGGGTAAGCCGATAAATACGGTCATTCGCGCCTGTATCAACTACAACTCAAATTTAATGGTAACGGCGCCGAATACAAATTTAATTAAAAAACGCGTGATGGACGACGACTTTTTCTTAGTAGTCATTGATCCTTATGATACCGACACCTGCGATTACGCGGACTACGTATTGCCGGGTGTTACCTTTATGGAGAGCGAGGATATTCAAAACGATCAAATTTCGGGCTATGTCTGCTACAACGCCCAAAGCGTCAAGCCGCTGGGCGAAGCCAAGACGAATTTGGAATTTTTTAACGCTCTAGCCAAGGCGATGGGATATACCGAGGAGTGCTTTGACTGGGATAGCGAAACGGTTTGTAGAAGGTTTTTAGATACGGAATTTGCCAAAAAGCAAAATATCACCTACGAAAAGCTAAAGAGTGTGGGCTGGATTAAGCCGTTTAGGACGCCTGAGACGATGAAGGATCAGTTTCCTTACTACCCTTATGCGCCGAAGGACAAGCTGGTATTCGGCACTAAAAGCGGCAAGTGCGAGCTCTACTCCGAAGCTTTCAAAGACGCAGGCTATCATCCGGTGATCGATCTTGACGACGATTGGGATTACTACGAAAGGCATAAAAATTTCGGCAAAGATTATTTGAAAAAATATCCGCTTTATTTCATGACGCCGGGTACGCAGCTTCAGGATAACTCAAACTGGGGCAATATGCCTTACATCCTAAAACGCGTCATCGTAAAGGGCAACGCCGAGCTATTTATGACGCGCGAGGATATGCTGGCGCGCGGTATCAAAGAGGGCGATACGGTCGAAGCTACGAATGAAAAGGGTACGGCGATATTTACGGCGGTCGAGACTAATCAGATGCAGCCGGGCATCGTCTACGCATGGAATAATATCTGGGTTAAGGTCACCAAGTCTCGCACGGGAGCAAACATCCTTTGCTCGGACGGAGTAAGCGATTTAGGCAACGGATCGACCTATACCGCAAGCTTTTGCGAAGTAAAAAAAGCCGCAAAACAGGAGGCATAAAATGAAACGAAAACAAGGATTTTTATTTGATTACAACTTTTGCATAGGTTGTAAGGCGTGTGAAATTTCATGTCAGGTCTATCATAACCAAGACCCCGACATCAACTGGCGCCACGTCGATATGATGCTCATCCATGAAGACGAGATCGAAAAGGAAATTTTCATCTCGCATTCGTGCCACCATTGTGAAGAGCCTGCGTGTGTGGATGTTTGTCCCGTGGGAGCTTACATTAAGCTTGAAAACGGCGTCGTTCAGCCGCTGCACGATAAATGCATCGGCTGCGGATATTGCTTAGTCGCCTGTCCTTATGGCTCTATAACCAAGGGCAAAGACGGCAAAGCGCAAAAGTGCAACCTCTGCGCCGAGAAGCTCGAGCGCGGCGAGGAGCCTGCGTGCGTAGCGGGCTGTCCTTGCGACGTGCTAAAGCTGGTCGATAGCGACGTAAGCGATAGTGCGGGGATGGAGAAAGAGATGCCAGGCTTTAAACGATTTTTTACGAAGCCGAATATCCGCTTCTACCCTCGTATGAAGCGCAATGAGTTTATCCACTAAGGATAAAAAGATGCGTAATTTAAAGCAGAGCCTTTGCGTCGAGGACTTTTTGAGGCAGGTATTTTTGGTGCCTCTTACCGGTGAAAATTTGGACGAGCTTTTAAATTTAACACAGGATTTTGCGCCTAAGCTTAAAGAGCATAAATTTATCCTCGAATTTGCCGAATGCAAAAGCGAGCCAAGCTTAATTGATGAAATTCGCTACGAATTCAATAGGCTCTTCGTAGGTCCTAAGCGCCCCAAAGCCGAGCCTTACGAGTCGGTGTATTTCGACTATCAAACGATGTTCGGGGCAAAGACGATGCAGGTGCGAAGCTTTTACGAGAGCTCGGGGCTAAAGCTCGAGGATGCGCAGCTTGATAAATTTCCCGACGATTTCATCGGGTACGAGCTGCAATATCTTTATTTTTTAAGTTTTAGCGCGCTAAAGGCGGAGGATGAGGCTAAATTTAACGAAATTCTGCGTAAAAAGGCGGAATTTATCGCCGCTCATCCGTCGCAGTGGTTTTGCAAATTTGTCGCTCGTTGCGACGAGCACGCAAATTTAGACGTTTGGAAGAACTTCGGGAGCTTTTTAAATCTCTACCTAAATAGCGAGATGGATGCGCTTAAAAGCGCGCTAAAAGATCCTGAAATTTTTAAAAATTTAAAGGAATGACGATGGTACAGACGACTTGGGGATGGCTCATAGTCATCTATCTGTTTTTAGGCGGTCTAGGCGCCGGAGCATTTTTGTGCTCGGCTTTGGCTTACAAGGGCTTTTTGGGTTTATTAAACGAGAGGTTTTATAAATTCGGCTTTCTGCTCGCACCCGTTGCGGTAATAATAGGAACCGCGCTTTTGCTGCTTGACTTGGCGCCGAGCGCTGCGATAAATCCTCTTAAAATTTTACAGCTCTACACGCGTCCGGTATCGATGATGAGCATAGGTACGTATCTGCTTACGTTTTTTATCGTAGTCAGCGTTTTAGTGCTTTTGCAGATCAAAAAGAGCGGTAAAATTTGCGATATGATGCTCACGCTCGGAGCTATTTTGGCGCTTGGAGTGATGGGATATACGGGGCTACTGCTTTACGTCGTAAAGGCGATCCCGCTTTGGGCTAGCGTGTGGCTACCGATTTTATTTACGATCTCTGCGATCTCTACGGGGCTTAGCGCAAATGCCGCCGCTACGCTAAATGCCGGGCACGGCCTAAGCCACTGCGCGCATAAATTTCACGTCGCGTTAGTTGTGCTTGAGATCGTTGCGGTGTTAGCGCTATTTGCGAGCGTAAAAAGCGAGGCTGCGGGCATGGCGAGCGTAACCAAGATAGTCAGCGGCTCGCTTGCGCCGATGTTTTGGATAGGCTTTGTCGTGTTTGGGCTTGCACTGCCGCTGCTGGGCGGAAGCAAATTTATGCTCCGCGGCTGCAGTGTAAATGCGGACGGTAGCGTCTGCGTGCACGGCGGCGAGGAGATAAAAAGCTGTGTTTATAACGAATACGGCGTGCTTGTGGGCGGTTTTTGCCTAAGAGCATTTATCGTGCTGGGCGCGGTTTATATATTTTAACTCCTCCTTTTCCTAATACTTGGGTCGGATGAAAGTCCGACCTTTAAAATTTTAACTTTAAATTATGATTTTTCGATAGACCACCAAAAGCGACGCAGCACTACACAACTCTTGACTTTAAAATTTGGGTTAGAAACTAACCCAAATTTTGACAAGCACACCATTAAATTTGCGCTTAGTTAAATTTGATATCTTTGATGCTTCTATATTCTCTGCGAAGTATTTTAGAATTTCTATAAATTTAGCTACAGAAATTTTTTAACGGACTATATACTTATTTTTTAACTTTGCTACGCTCGTTACTTTTCAAAAACATAGTTCTCATCGTAACTTACTGCTTCTTTACATGAGCTTAAGTTAAAGAGAGCCTAATGAAAATTAACAAAAGCATAAAATTTATCTTATTGGCGTGTCTTTATGCAACCTAAATTCAAATGCTCGCCAAGATAAAATTCGCTCTTAATTGCCGGCAATTAGGTGAGCGTCTTGCCTAGTTTAAAACGCAAAAGCTCATTTTGTAGTATAATTTTCACAAAATATTATAAAGGCTATCCATGCTTAAATACTTAGAATTAGGCGTTTGCGGCACCGATTTAAAGCCCTCGCATCCTTTTATTGGCTCGGCGATCAGGGGTGCTTTTGGATACGCTCTTAGAAAGGCAAGCTGTCCTTTCGTAAGTGCAAACTGCGGGAAGTGCGACATCTCCGGCGAATGTGCGTATAATGAATTTTTTGAAAATGTATCCGACACGCCAAATTTCAGGCTGGATATTAATCTTAATCAAAAGAGCTTTGATTTTAAAATTTTACTTTTCGAACATGCCGCGCGCTACCTGCCTCACGTCGCTATCGCTATTGCAAATATGCAAGAAATCGGGCTTGAGGTAAGCAGACGCAAGTTTAAATTTTCAAATTTTACTCTAAACGGCGAAATCGTAGAGCCTAAATCTCTACTTTCAAATAAGCCCGAGCCGCTAAATTTTACGCCCGATTTTGCTGCGGGCGATTATGAAATTTCGCTTCTTACCCCGCTTCGTATAAAGCAAAAAAACGTCCTCGTCCGCCGCGAGATCGACTTTAAGTCCTTTATTCGCCAAATCGCTATGAGATTTGAGAATATAACGGGCAAGGCTATAGATAAATTCGAGGTAAAATTCTGCCGCTTCGAGCAGGATTTGCACTTTTACGATCTTAATCGCTACTCAAATCGCCAGCACACCAAAATGCAATTTGGCGGCGTACTCGGATGGATGCGAGTTTTCGGGCTTGATGAGCGCTCGGCAAAGCTTTTGCAACTCGCTCAAATTACCGGGGTCGGCAAAAGCACGGTTTTTGGACTAGGCAAAATATGGGTGGCGCGGATTTAAATTTCGCCGTGGATTGAGATTTGGAATTCAAATTTTGCCGCGAGTCGCGGAGCGGATAAATTTCGCCGTGGGTTACGGTATC
>NZ_CALIBB010000040.1 GCF_938045595.1 uncultured Campylobacter sp. | reverse complement strand
AGCTAGGGCAGCTCAGATACGCGGCGTCCTGCACCCACTGCGGATAGCCGCCCACGGTCACGTCAAGCTCGCTAAAGCAGCCGTAAAATGGCGATACTTCGCCGCTTAGCTTAAATTTAATACCGCTCAGCCGCGTCATATCATGCTGCGAAAAGCAGCTTTTCTCCATCCCTTCGCCCTCGCATTGCATCTGCAGCTCGCCGTCCGCGCCGCATTTGCAAAAATACATTACCGAGCCGACGCAGGTCGGGCAGCAGTGAAAGATCGCGTCGTGCTTTAAATTTAGAAACGCAAGCCGCGGCTCATCGGCCTTAAGGCGCAGCATATCGAGCATCTCGCAGCCGCAAAACTCGCACTTTTGCCCCGTAGGCCTGCCGATCTGCACGGGCTCATCCGCGTTTTGGTTTGCGCATTCGCGAGCGTTTTTTACATTTTCGCTTAAATTTAAACCGCTGCTAGCGTCTTTTTGCGCGTCTGATTTGAAATTCGCGCGCTCGTTCCGCAAGCTCGCGTTTGCGTCTTCGTCCATGCTTGCGTGAGCACTCTGCGTGCCCGCGTGCAAATTTGAAATTCTATCCGCGCCGATTTGCGCATTTTGTTCGCAATTTTCGCCGTCTGCGCCGCCTTTGAAATTTGAAATTTTACTCGCGCTTTCATCTCCGCGCTCGCTCGCTCGCTGTTTTTCTCCGCGCCATCTTTTACGCGCACCGCGGCAAGGCATTTATCAAAAACGAGCGATTTGCGCTCGCCCATCCGATCAAAGCTCCAGCCGCCGATTTGCGCGTAAATTTCAGTGCCTGCGTAGAGCTTTTGGCGCCACGGTCTCGGGTTTTGATACAGCTCGTAAAAAAGCTGCGTCGTCTGCTCGTCGCCCTGCCACGCAAGCGCGCACAGTAGGTCGTTTAGAGTGTTTTTGGCATTGTCTTGTAGCGAGTCTAGTTTTGCTATGAGCGCGTCTCTTACGTCCTTAGGCGCGCCGAAGTAAAGCTCCGGCGGGCAGTATATCTCCGCTGCTGCTGCGGCTCGCGCGATCCTTGGATCGTGAATACCCAGTAGGCTAAAAAGCGCCCAAAAATCGTTGTAAATCTCCTGCCATTTTTCGATCTCGTCGATGCGGTTCGCGATTTTTAGGATCATCGCCTCCACTTCGTCCGCGCTTAGGTTTAAAATCTCCTCTCGCCTCTGCTTTTGGCTGCATGAGTGGCAGATGCCGTCGAAATAGATCGTGTTTTCGCCGCATTTTGGGCATAGATGGGCTTTGCTTTGCATTTTATCTCCTTAAATTTGGATTTAAATTTCGTCAAATTTTAGCTAAATTTTACTGTTTTGTGGCGATAAAGCGCGGTTTAGAATTTAATGTCGCATTGAACGAGAGGCTTTATAATACAGCTAAATGCGTCATTTGCAAATATAATTCAAGCTCAAAAAAGATGTAAATTTTAAATTACGATAGAAATAGGGCGGGTTTGCGAGATCAAGTGGAATTCATCTTCGAAAAGATAAATTCCACTTTTATGCTCTTAGGCGCAAATCACTTTTCAATGTGATGTTTGACTAGATACTCGATGATATTTACCGCATTATCGATGCCGCAATACGACGTATCAATGCAGATATTGTAGTTTGCGGACGCGCCCCAGACTTGGTTGGTGTAGTATTGATGAAAGCTCATCCTGCCCGCGTCGCTTTCTTCCATATACTCGCGCGCGTCGGTATGGCCCTCTTTTTCTAATCTGGCAAGCTTAAACTCATCGCTCGCACGTAAAAATACCGTCAGCAGATCCGGATGTCCGCGCAAGAAAAACCCGGCGCAGCGCCCAAGCACTATAACGTTGCCGCCCGAGACGATCTTCTCGTAGATTGCTACGATGCGATCGCGTTTTTGCTCATTGGCTAGCTCGTTGTGCGATATTGCCTGAAGTAGCGTATTTACGGGCATTTCGTTGTAGAACTCATACATCTGCTCGAAGCAGCCAAGCTCGTCTGCTTTGCGGAGCAGATCCGCCTTGGCTAGATAGGTGTAGCCTAAGCGCTCGGCTAGTTTGCGCGCGGTTTCGCGCCCGCCTGCGCCCGTTTGTCTAGCGATCGAGATTATCATATTTTCTCCTTAGATGAAATGTGCAAATATACCGGCACCGATGACGGTAAGAAGTCCCGTAACCGCCATTGCTAAAGACGCCATCGCGCCCTCTACGTCACCGATCTCAAGAGCGCGCGCCGTTCCCATCGCGTGGCTCGCGCAGCCTAGGGCGATACCTTTTGCCATCGCCTTTTTGATGCCAAAAATTTTAAGTAGCGCTTCGCCAAATACGCTACCGATGATGCCCGTAGCGATGATGCAGGCCACCGTTAGTGTCACGATGCCGCCTAAGCTTTCGCTGATACCCATACCGATCGGCGCTGTGACGGATTTCGGTAGTAGCGTGACATACATTGTGTGATTTAGCCCAAATATCACCGACATCGCATAGATGCTGCCTAGCCCTGCGATCATACCTGAAATCAGTCCTGCGAAAATAGCTAAAAAATTACTTCGCAAAAGCGCCAGCTGCTCGTATAGCGGCACGGCTAGACAGACGGTAATCGGCGTTAAGAAAAAGCTAATGTGCGAGGCGCTCGCGTTAAATTTTTCGTATGGAATTTTAAAGAGTAAAAGCACGCAGACGGTAAGCACGATACCGATTAGAAGCGGGTTGAAAATAGTTAGCTTAAAGCGCTTTTTTAGATAAAGTCCCAGCTCAAACGAGCCCAGGCACAAAAACACGCCGAAAAAAGCGGAGTTCATTAAAATTTCTCTCATTTTTTGTCGTCTCCGGATAAAATTTCGCGCTCCAGCTTCGCATCCACGCCCTTTGTATTCACGCCGTCTTGTTCGTGCGCGGCTGCGTAAAGCCTGCGCTTAACGCGGGCGAGGGCGATTTTATAAAAGATCTGCGTTACCGCGCCGCTTGCACCGATGACTACTACCGTAGAGACTGCCGTAATCGCGATGATTGCGAAAAGATGCTGGCGTAGCGCGTCGCCTGCGATGATGATCGCAGCGCCCGCCGGGATGAAGATCACAGGCATAATCTGCATAAAAAACGACACGGTTTCTCTGATCTGCGATACTTTGATGAGTTTGAAGATCAGGGCTAAAAGCATAATGACTAGCCCGTAGATGCTAGCGGGGATCGGCACAGGCACGAGCGCCGCCAAAATCTCCGCAACAAAAGATATCCCTAAAATCACGCTGAATTGGATTAAGTAGTTCAAAGCTTACCTCGGATTAAAATTTAGCGTTAAATTTAGCACTTTGCAGTTAAAATAGATATTAATCTTTCTAGGTTTGGGCGAAATTTTGCAGCAAAATTTACTTAAGCAAGCTCTGTAGCTAGGCTTTAGGTAGAATTTTGCGATTTATTATAGCGCTAAATTTAGCCTTGCGGCACGGGTAAAATCCGGCGACGACTATCAATCAAGCGTCTCGCCTAGCTCTATTTTGACGCCGAGCACCCTGCAGACTAGATCAAAAATTTCAATATCGACGTTGGGCGCGTATTCGTCCAGGACCGTGTAAACTTCGGCGCGCATATCCTCGTCGTGGCCCGGGTGCGAACGCGAATACAGCTCGTCCGTGCGCCGCACGAGCGCGAGATTATCGATATCTCGCTCGCGCATCGCCTGCTTGAGCCGCTTTGAAATTTGCCATTTGAAACTTTGCATTTTCGCTCCTTTAAATTTGCGCGATACTAGCCAAAAGAGCTTTAAAATTTAATTTCTTAAATCCGGCGACGCGTTTCGGCGCGATCAGCGAGCCTACGCCGCTCGGTCTTACGCTTGCAAATATAAAACGAGCCGGGTTTAGATTAAGACTTTACCGGCTAAATAGAAGATTATCTTTGCGTAAATAGCGCTAAATCTCGCAAAGCCAATGGGATTACTTCGCCGTGCGAAGCGCCTTCGTAGAGCTTAAACTCGCAAGAAAGCCCCCTTGCTTCTAAAATTTCAGCTAGATCGGCCGCTTTTAAAATTCTCGCTTTATCGGTTTTTCCTTTACGCATTTCACGCGAGCCGGCAACGAGCATTATGAATTTCGCTTTTAAATTTGATCTAAGTTTTCCCTTGTTTAGGGCATCTCTGATCAGCTGTGATTCGCCCCACCACAACGAAGGCGAGGCGATAAAAAACTCGTCGAAAATCCCATCGTCGCGCAGCAAAGCATAAATCCCGAATAGCCCGCCAAAAGAATGTCCGAAGTAAATTTTATCGCTTTGCGTCGTGGCGTATTTTCGATCCACGAGCGGCAATAATTTATCTTTTACAAAATCGTAAAATTCTGCCGCGCCGCCGCCGTTTGCATATTCTTCGCCGCTCGCCGCGGGCGTTAAATCTCTCGTGCGACGCTTAGTATCATACGCTAGCGGGCTGTCGTATCCGATGCCTACTATAAGGACGGTTTTATTTAATTTAGGCCCGGTTTCGGCATTTTCTTTCGCGCTATTTAAACCTGCGTAAATTTGCGCATACGAGTTTAAAAACATAGCAACTTGCGCGTTCGCATCAACCATAAAAACTACCCTATCGTAGCGAGCGACATTTTTTTGGCGAGCTATAAAAATTTTATATTTTTCGCCGTTCTTGCTTTTTAGAATAAAATCGCTCACGTTAAACATTTCGCGCGCAGCTCCACTTACCCGCTCAATCTTTTGTGGCGGTTTTGCCCCCAGATCGCAAGCGAATAAGCATACTAAAAAGAGTGCGTCGAATACCACAAGGAAGTTCTTTGGGCTTACCATTTAGCGTTTACCTTAAACCAAAACCTCCTGCCCTCCTCGGGATACCAATAGTAATTGCCGTCGTCCGCAAGACCCTCGTCGTATCGGACGTTATCAAAGATATTGTAGGCGGTTAAATTTAGACTCAGATTATCGTTTAAATCGTATTGTGCGCCCAAATCCGTAGTAAAAAGCTTTTTGTCGTTTTTACTAACCCTATTGCCCGGACCGAATTGCACGCTTGTAAGCTCGCTTTCGTAATTAAGACCGATAAAGGTAGAAAGCGGAGCGATCGGCCTATAGCTAAGCGTCGCATGTGCGGCATGTTTCGGAGTAGCGGTCAGGGATTTGCCATCCAGCCTACTAAGATTGGTTTGGCTAAATTTAACGGCGCCGTTTGGCGTATAGATCGTAGGATCCCCGGTTTCGATCTCGGAGTGGCTATAGGTGTAGTTCGCCTTGAAATTTAGCCTCTTAGTAATATCGTAATCGCCACTCAGCTCAACGCCGTAAACCTCGGCTCCTTCTATATTAAAATACGTTCCCCAACCCGGGCAATTAACGCTCGGTGCGCCGGCGCAGCCTCCGTAAGCGGGAATCCTATTGATATTGCTGCCATCGGTATCTAAAATTTTATCTTTGAAGTCGTTTTTAAATAGCGTGATATTGCCGCGCAGATCGTCTGCATTGTCGTAATAAAGCCCGATCTCGTAGGTCGTGCTTTTCTCGGGCTTTAAATCCTTGTTACCGAAATCTATAATCCTCCAGCCGCCCTGAATCGTGCCTACTTCAGGCGAAATTTGATTGACGTCGGGAGTTTTATAACCGGTTGCAACGCCGCCTTTGATCGTCCAAGCATCGCCTATATTAAACGTCGCGTAGGCTCTAGGAGAAAAGTGGTTGCCGAAGTATTCGTTATGCGTGAGCCTGCCGCCGAGCGTTAAAAATAGCGTATTTTCCAAAATTTCGATCTCATCCTCTAAAAATCCCGCATGCTCGTTCATAGAAAATCGCTGCGGAGAGCGTAAATTTTGCCTATTCGCGTTTGAAACGATGAAAGTCGTTTGCACATCCTGTTTGCTAAAATCGTAGCCGAAGGTAAGCGTATTTATACCGAGATAAGTCGTAAATTTGGAATTAAAATTTCTATTTTTTACGATTGCGGGAGAAAGGCTATCAAAAATGCTCGTACGGCGAGTCTTATCCCAAAAATAACTTATATCAGCACTTAAGCTCTCGAACTCACCCAAATATCCGACGCCGTGATTTTCTCTTTTATATTTATAGTGATTTAATCCACGCGCGTTGGGATAAACGGCGGTTTTACCAAGAGTCCTTGAATAATCGTGATTTTGCCTTCCGGTTTGAACGTAAAATTTATTATTTTCATCCGGCGTTAGCCAAAGCTTGACGTTAGAATCCGATTTATCGCTCTTCTGATAGCCTCCCTTATAGCCGTCCTCGTCGCGCAGCTTTTTATATCCCCACAGCTGAAGTGCCACATACTGCCCGAAGGGAATATTGACGTAAGCTTCGCCCATCTTACCGTTTCCGATACCCTCGTGATCTTGGATAGCCGTAGATATGGCGGCGCTTCCGCTAAATTTAGAAAAATTTTTTTTCGTAATGATATTTATCACGCCGCCTACCGCATCGCTTCCGTAAAGCGAGCTCATCGGTCCCCTAATCACCTCGATACGCTCTATCGCTCCTGCGGGCGGGATAAAATTCGAGTTCATATCGCCCGCTCCGCCTTTTGGGTTCGCCGCCGCGGAACTTACGCGTTTGCCGTCGATAAGCACAAGGGTTTGAGAGCTTTCCATTCCTCTGATGGATATCCCGCTTGCCGGGCCGTCGTCGCCTGCGATAACGCTGACGCCAGGCATTTTATTCGCGATATCGTGCAGCGAAGTGAAGCTGCCGCTTGATATCTCTTTATTATCCAAGGTGGAAATGGAGGCCGGCGCCTGCCTAATATCTTGGCGAAAGCCGCTCGCGCTTACTACGATTTCGCCAAGATTCGTGCTATTTGCGTCACTGCTTAGGTGTGAGCCTTCGACGCCGCATAAAATCGAAACGCTCGCGCATATCGATAATGCGATAAATTTCGCCTTTTTAAAATACATATCTTTTTGCATTTTTGTTCCTCTATTTTGAAATTTAATCGCGGATTATAACTCAAAGCGGATAAATTTAATATTAATTATTAAAGTATTTTTATAGAATTAAATTTCACTAATAATTCCCCATTCCATCGATATTTTCATAAAAATTATTTTAAATAAAATACAGCATATAATCAAGAAATTGCTGTAAATAAGTAAAATTTTATAACGCCCGGCATTAATTATCAAATCGTTTTGAAGAAATTTTGCACAGTTTTTGATTTTGTCTGCTTTAAGAATCATTTTCGCTTTTGTGGACGTGTATATTTTAAACTATCGAAGGCATTACAAGCGGCAACGCGAAAACGGCTTTGCTCTATTGATTTCGTGCATCCTGCGGCTTGCGATAATTATAGACCAGCATGGGATTAATATGCGACGTTTTTTAACACAGTAGCTTCGTATGAATAAATTTATCTTACTAAGGGGCATAATCGCTTCGGCGCAATTTAAAATTTTGAGTAGTTTATATAGGCGGATTTAAATTTAAACTAGATTTATCAGCACCATATCAACGGCTTTAAATTTGAGCTAAACGATAAAATTTAAATTTAAACTAGATTTATCAGCACAGCACAATCTGCCGAGGTTTTAAATTTAGAGCAAAGAGTCGATCCAAATTTAAAATCTTGGCGCAAGAATACAAAATAAGAAGATAAATTTAATAAGACCCCGCGAATTTATTTAAAATTTAGCGGGATCAAATTTGGATTTACGCCGCAGGCACGCTATTTTCGGCGTGAGTATCACCCGAGTCCTTAGGCCTTAAAAACCACTGTTTAGCGAAGATCAGCACGTATATCGCAGCGCCGACGCCATAACTTGCGTATTCACTTGGGATAAACTCTATGAATTTCGCGCAGATATTAGGCACCAGCATTAGCGGCGTTATTAGCAGCAATAGTAGGCGCTCTAGTGGATTGCATTTTGTTACAAACCAGCCTTGCAGCGAGGAGCTGAAGGCAAACATACCCACGATCGCCGTGGCAAAAATCAGCACGATTTGCAGTGGATCGCTGATCCAAACGATGCTCTTTGAATCCATCGGATCGCCGATGCTTTGGATCAAAAGCAGCTTATTGTTGAAAAAGAACGCAAACGGGAGCACCGCGGTGCGCAGATCATACACGAAGCCCTGAAGTCCCACGGTTACCGGATTTGCCTTTGCGATGCCCGCCGCAGCGTATGCTGCGATACCCACTGGCGGGGTATCGTCGGCTAAAATTCCAAAATAAAAGACAAAAAGATGCACCGCGATCGCAGGGATCAAAAAGCCGTTTTTGCCCGCTAGTATCAAAATCACTGGCGCAATCAGGCTTGAAACGACGATATAATTCGCCGTCGTAGGAAGCCCCATGCCCAAAATCAGGCTCATTATCGCAGTCATCAGAAGTATCAGCACTATGCTGTTTCCTGCGACTGCTTCTACGAGCTCTGAAAGAACCTGTCCCAGCCCGGTAAGCGAGATCGAGCCGATGATGATGCCCGCTAGCGCGGTAGCTACGGCGACCGTGACCATGTTTTTAGCAGCGCCCACCATAGCCCAAAAGATATCTACGAAACCTACGATAAAATCGGACTTGCTAACCTTTTCGCCAAATATCGTTTTTTTAGCGGGCTCTTGTACGATCATTATCAAAAACAGCACGCAGATCGAGTTAAACGCCGCAGAGATCGCGCTTTCTTTTAGAATCAATAGAGTAAAAAGAAGCACCAAAATCGGTATTATGTAATGAATGCCGCTAAATATAATTTTTAGCTTTGAAACCTTGGCGTAATCGCGGCTGCCGCGAAGCCCTAGCTTGCAGCTTTCCAGATGCACGATAAAAAATAACCCCGCGTAGCAGACGAAGGCGGGGATCACCGCCGCGATCATTACGTTGGTATAGCTCATGCCTAAAAATTCCGCGATGATAAACGCCGCGGCGCCCATAATAGGCGGCATAAGCTGCCCGTTTACGCCTGCGGCGACCTCGATAGCACCCGCTTTAGTGGCGGTAAGCCCCGCTTTTTTCATAAGCGGGATCGTAAAGGTACCCACCGTCACGACGTTTGCGGTCGAGCTGCCGCTTACCATGCCGGTTAGTCCGCTGGCGATTACGCTAGCCTTGGCGGGTCCTCCGCGGAAGCGGCCCAAAATCGCAAACGCCACGTTTATAAAATACTGCCCCGCTCCGGCTCGCTCCAAAAGCGCGCCGAATAGCACGAACAGATAGATGAAGCTGGTGCTGACCCCTACCGGCACACCAAATACGCCCTCTGTAGTTAAAAACATATGCCCTGCAAGCAGTTCAAAGCTTGCGCCGCGGTGCGCGATGATATCTGGCATATAGGGGCCGAAGTAACAATACAGAAGGAAGGTAAAAGCGATAATGCCAAGCGCTGGTCCCATCATACGACGACCTGCTTCAAAGAGTATGAAAATTCCGATAAAGGCTGCTACGATATCTCTGGTTAGATAATTTCCCGGGCGCTGCGCTAGCCCGTTAAATTCTATCGCAGGATACAAGATCGCGGCGACTCCGACGATTAATAAAATATAATCGTAAAACGGGATATAAAAATGCGCCTTAGAGCGCGGGCGAAACGGAAAAAGCGAAAAAATTATAAAAACAGCGAACGCCAAGTGGATCGAGCGTGCGATATTTGTATTTAGCGTAAAATACGCGATATAAAGCTGAAAGACTGACCACGCGAAGCAGACCAGCGTCACGAGCCAGAAGAGCTTTTTAGAGGTAAATTCTCTACTTTTTACCTCTAAAACCTGCTCGTCGTTTTGTGTAGATTTCTCCATCAACTAGCCTATTTCAGCAGTCCGGCTTCTTTATACACCGCCTCTGCCGCAGGATGAAGCGGCGCACTAAGCCCCTCTAAAAGAGATTCTTTGCTTACTAAATTTAGTGCAGGATGTAGCTTTTTATACTCATCGAAATTATCAAGTATCGCCTTAACTACCGCTCTAACCGCTTCATCGCTTTGGCTAGCGTCAGTTACGAGCACAGCCTTTACGCCGATAGTCTGCGTATCGTGATCTACGCCGTCATACATTTTCGCAGGGATCACGCCTTTGGCAAAATACGGATATTTTTCTAGAATTTGTTTGATATGCTCATCGTCGATGCCGACTAAGTCGATAGGGAGCGAAGTCGCCGCATCGGTGATATTTGCGGTCGGATGTCCTACGACGTAGAAGTATCCGTCGATCTTCTTATCTTTTAGCGCCATAGGGCATTCTTGCGCGGTTAAGACGCCGTGTTGGGCGAGCTTTTTAAGATCGAAGTCGTAGTTTTCAAAAACTATAGTGCTGGTTAGCTCGTTGCCGCTACCTGGGTTCCCGATATTGATCTTTTTGCCCGCAGCGTCGCCGTAAGCTTTGATGCCGCTCTCTTTAGAAACTACGAAAGCCAAAAGCTCCGGATAGATCGAAATTACGGAGCGTAAATTTTTATCCGCCGCGCCTTGAAATTTGCCCGTACCGTTGTACTTATCATAGACGACATCGCTTTGAACGAAGCCGAAATTTAGCTCTTTTTTAAGCACGTTATTGACGTTATATGTCGAGCCGCCCGTCGATTGCACAGAGCATTTCATATTTTTATCCATATTTACCAAGCGGCAAATCGCGCCGCCTACCGGATAATAGGTGCCGGTCATACCGCCGGTGCCGATATTGATGAACTCCTTAGCGCCTGAAACGCTAGCTAGTAAGGCCAAACCGGCCAAAGCAACAGAAAATTTTTTCATCTTTGCTCCTTTTTGAGTTAAATGTTTGAAAGTATTGCTAAATTTCTATAAAATTCTAATAAAAACAGATCGAATTTCGCGCAAATTTACGATTTTACACATCGTGGTGCAGGCGATTTAATATTAAAGTAGGGTGGCGATCTGCTCTGATATGCGGAATTTTACCGCGATAAAATTCTAAGCCTGAAATCCAAACGCCCGTGGATAAAATTTAACGCTATAAATTTCAAGTCTTAATAACTCACGCCGCTAAGATACAGCCCGTTCGGCGGAAAGGGGATTCTGCTAAGCGCTCGCGAGAAGCTGATCTTGCGCCCGCTCTGCACGGACTTTAGGGCATTTGCGACCATCAGCCGCACCTGTGCTCGCAAAAATCCGTTGGCTTTAAAATTTATCAAGGTTAAATTTCTAAAAGAGTAGGCGCGCGCGACGTAGAGCTCGCGCACAGGGCTTTTTATGTCGCTGCCGCTTTTCATAAACTCGCTAAAATCGTGCTCGCCGATGAAATTTGCAAGCGCAGCATTGAGCGCGGCAAGATCTACGCGCGGATAAAACACACAAAAATCGCTAAGAAAGGGGCTGGGGCGTTCGTGGTTTAAAACGTAGCGATAGCAGCGCGCCACGGCGTCGTAACGCGGATGAAAATCGCGCGGCACCGGGCTGATGTGTTGCACAAAAATATAGGGCGCGCAGTGGCGGTTTATGAGCTCTTTTAGGCGCGACAGCTCCCAGTGCACGGTGCATTCGACGCAGCTTACCTGGCGCAGCGCGTGCACTCCTTTATCGGTACGCGAGCTGCTGATGAGCGGCGCAAAGATCCCCACTCGCCCCAAAGCCGCGCGCAGCACGTCCTCGACGCCGCGCCCGTGAGGCTGAGACTGCGAGCCGCTAAATTTCGAGCCGTCGTAGGAATAGACGAGCTTGAGCTTTACGCGCTCGGAGTTTGCGCTCGCTGCAAAGGTACACGCATCTGCGGGAGTATTTGGCAGGGTGCTTATTT
>NZ_CALIBB010000039.1 GCF_938045595.1 uncultured Campylobacter sp. | reverse complement strand
CGATCTTAGCGCTCGCTGCTCGGTCGTAGAATTTTGCCGCATACCGTTAGGCTAAAATTTTGCCTTTCAAATTTAAAATTCCGCGAGCGGTTTAAATTTTATGTCCGCCAGCCGATCATTGCGGTCGCGCCCGCGGCTCGGCTACAAAATTTTATCCCGATGGTGTCCGCTATGAAATTTTATCCGCTGCGACTTTATAAAATTTGATTAAATTTTGCCCGTCTTGCCGCATGAAATTTCCATAGCGCGAATGTTTTATAGCAAAGCGGCGTATAAGAGGGCGAAGCGTAAATCCCACAAAAGCGCTAAATTTATCGGCGCGATATCAAAGGAGAAAAATGAAATTTTTAGACCGCTTAGGCGTGGATAAGAGCAGCTTTATTGATCTGTTTTCGGCGTGTTTAGGTTGCGGCGCAAGGGTGCAAGAGGCGGGTTCGAAGCTGATCGTGAAGGGCAGGCGCCGGTCTGTGGATCTAAAGCGCGGCGAGATCAGTTTCGGCGATGATTCGCCGCGCGCTATCTGGTATATCGGCAGCGAAGCAAACACCAGCCGCACGTGGCTGTGGGGATACGAAAATATAAACCGCCTTGATGAGCGGCTGCTTACCCTTGCGCGAGATGTGCGCGACTTCGGCTTGCGGCACGGGCTAGAGGAGCTTAGCACGCCTAAGCTCGCACTAAGCGCGGAGATAAACGGCCACGCTCTAAGCGCGATCGCGTGCGGATTATCGCAGGAACCGGTATGTTACTACCGCTGTTCGCACGCAGGCGGAGCGGTGTTTGTGGAGTTTGCGGCAGGCGAGTGCGTGGCGCCAGATGGTACGATCAAGCCCGGTATGGACGCAAGCGAGCTCATCTCTTTGGCGTGCGATTACATAGGCGCATTTCAGTTAAATCACGCCGTTTTTTATTAAGGCGCTTTTACTTAGAAACGGCACGAAATTTAGCGAAGCGGCGGGCAAGATCGTAGCAAATTTTAAAAATGACGCAGTTTTTTCGTTTGATAATTTGGAGCGGCTAAACGAGGCGAAGTTCGCCGTATAGAGCCGCAAATATCGCGCCGTGCATTCCGGGGCTTTGAAATTTACGCCGCGAAATTATGTCCCGCAAATTTTATATCATAGAATTTTGCGTCTTGAAATTTTGCTCGGTAGAATTTGCATCGCGGAATTCCGCCGCGTGAAATTCTGCCTTAAATTTTGCGTCATAAAATTCCGCTACTCTATCCGCGCCCAAGCCTTTAAATTTTAAATCAAAATTAGCCGCCGTCGATGTCGAAATTAAGATGCTCTTTGAGGTAGGCGCGCAACCTGCGGCGGTCGTTGCGACCGGGCGTGATCGCAAACCACAGCACGCGGTCGTTCAGATCTTTGCCGCGGATCAGCACGGTGTCGCGCAGCAAGATGTCGTGAAAGTCGCCGTTTAGCCGCCACGACGAGAGCGTCTTGGCGAAGATAAAGATCACGACGCCCACGACCATTATCACGAACGCCATCCCCACGCGCTCGCTCATGGCGATACCGACTAGCCATAGCACGATCATCGATCCGATCCCGAATTTAAAGAGTCGCTCGTGTTTTACGTAGCGGGAGTGGCTAAGCGCCGTGTAGCTAGTGCAGGTGCGCAAAAAGCCTGGAGTGAGCCTAACGTAGTCGATATTAAAGAGCAAAATTTCGCTCTTGCGCTCGTTTGAAACGAAGGTAATCGCGTGGTCGTTAAATTTAAACAGCCCGCCGCCATCGCGCCCTTGATACCAAGCTACGCCGGCGATCAAAAGTCCTAAAATCCCGCCTCCACCGCGACCGCGTCCGTTGCCTAAAAAAAATTTCATCTAAATCGAGCCCTGCCGACATGCCGTAAAAAAATATAAAAGCCATCATCGCAATGACGAAGATCACGATGAAGGAGTTGTCGTTTTTGACGCTAAATCCGCCTGCACTAGTGGTTCGTGCGCCGCG
>NZ_CALIBB010000038.1 GCF_938045595.1 uncultured Campylobacter sp. | reverse complement strand
CGGCAACTTCGGCGAGTACCGATTAGAGAGAATTTTATCGATGATTTACGGGCAAAACACCGCATTTTACGAGCTGCAAAAGCATCTACCAAACGGCAGAATCGCGGACTGCGCGCTACATATTGCAAAAGAAAAAATTCTTTGCATCGATTCAAAATTTCCACTTCAAAGCTATGAAAAAATTATCGCCGCCTCCGCCTCAAACGACGCCGCAGCGCTTGCTAGTGCGGATAAGCAGCTCGCCGCAGATATGAAAAAGCACGCCGCAGATATCGCGGAGAAATACATCATACCGCCTCTTAGCACGGAGTTTGCGGTGCTATTTGTACCCAGCGAAGCAGTTTTTGTATATGTCTGCGAGAAGCTGCCGCAGGTGCTTGAATACTGCGCGCAAATCGGCATTTTTGCGGCATCGCCCACGACGCTGCTGGCGCTTTTAAGTACGATCCGAATCTTTGTAAAAGACGAGGCGCTAGCGCAAAATATAAAATCGGTAAAAGATGAAATTTACGCGCTAAAATCGGACTTTGAGGCACATGCTAAGTATGCGACGGCGCTTCAAACATACGCAGATAAGCTCGCCGCACAAGCGGAGCTTTTAAATAAAAATGTAAAATCTCTAAAAGCCCGCTTTGAGCGTTTTGGCGAGCTGTAATGAGGCAAACCGTAGCACACAATGCGGCGCTTCGAGCGCCTTGGCACGCCGTAACGCGGCGGAATTCCATGGATGGGCGAGTGGCATTCAATTAAATTTACGCCTCGCCTATTTTGCAGATAAAATTCCCATTTGGGGTAGATAGATAGAATTTAAAACTCAGCTTAATGGATTTGTTACGCGAGCGAGCAGAATTCGAAGGCTGTCTGACGCGCATAAAATTTGATCGGCTAAATTTCATGGACGCGCGAGCTAATTCAATCCGCTCAAGCATTAAACGCACGCCATTATCACAATGTGGCAAGATCAATCGATACGCTTTCCACCCAAGAAATTCAGCGCTGCTATACCGAAACAAAATTTGACGCCACATTATTGCGTACGTAAATTTGCGGTCGTGGGCAAATTCTACATTACGGAGACAGATTCATGATTCATGAGTGAAATTTCATATTTTGGCGAAACTTTAAAAAGCGGCTTACAGGCACTATGAATTTCAAACAGCAGCGCTGCGAGCGGGACCAGCCGTTTAGCGCTAAGAATTTTATGGGCATTGCACGGATATAATTTCAGATTTTGACAAAATTTCAAAAGCGATCTGCAAGCACGCAAAATTAATCTGCAATCCCGAAAGCTGATAAATTTGTATTTTACGGCGACACAAAACCTCGCGCATTAAAGCGTAGCCAAGATAAACATCGCGCTAATACGCGGTGGTGCTTTGGACGGTTGGTGCGAGCGTAAAGCAAAAACCGCGGCTACTTGCAAGCTTAAACCCTCGCTCCGCATAAGCAAGCTGAATAAAATTCTACGCCGAATAGTTTTTGTCGCCGTTCGTAAAATTTTAGCGCAATTTAGCTCGCGAAATTTTACCAGCCACAGCAAGTGGCATAAATTTTAAAATTTAACTCGCTAAATTTTAAAGTCGCGGCATTTTGAGCGGCTAAATTATCGGTAAAGGCGCCTTAGGTTCCGCTTCTCATAAAGCTTTGCTTTTGCATTGTAGGCTTGCACGGCTTTCTAAAATTATCGCCGGGCGGCTCATTTTGTGAATTCGGCGTTTATTTGGAGTAAAATTTTAAAAACGGACGCGAATCTCAAAACATACGCCGTATTTAAAAAACAGAAAGATTAGACACGCAATCTTACGCGGCGGCAAGATGAAATTTTAAGTTCGACGCGGCGCCAAAACACACAAAATTCTCCTGCAAAATCATAAAATTCTAAAATTTCTCGACAAAAATCAAAGCCATAGCACTGCAAATCCGCCAAATACTTTCGCGCTAAAAACCCAAAATCCCGCTGCTATAATCTCAAAAAACCGCACATCTTAAAACTCTGCGAGTAAACTGAAATTACCAAGCGCCTTAAAC
>NZ_CALIBB010000037.1 GCF_938045595.1 uncultured Campylobacter sp. | reverse complement strand
GCCGAAATTTGGCGCCGCTTTTATGCGAAATTCCACTTCCGCGCACCGCCCCCGCTAGGGCGGAATTTTAAGCTTAGAGCTTTGAATTTATTCTTAAATTTGGGGCGTGCGAGCTATAAATTTAAGGCGCGAGCTAAATTTGAACTCGCAAGCTCGCGGTATTTTACGCCGCCGCATACATAGCGCGTAAAATTTAGGTCGCCCCCTTCCCATAAAACGGGGCCGATCACGCACGAAGACTCAATATGGGCGCGCCTGACGCAGGCTTTAAAGTGCGGTGCGGCGGACATAAGCGGCAAGCGTCTCAACGCTGCGATTAAATTTGAAATTTGACGTAGTCGGCGCCGCTTTAAAATTTCATCGCCGTCTACACTACGCCGCCCTGCCCTCGCTACACGTCTTGTGCTATGAAATCCATGCCGCAACGTCCGCTCGTCGCCTAGACGCTACACGGCTTTATCTAACCTGCGATTTGGATTTAAATTAAAAGTCCCGCTTCGCCTTTAAATTTCGCCGCGACATCGGCGTTCGAATAATTCAGTGAAATTTTCTCGCAAAAAGCGCGGTACGGTTGCCGCATAAAAATCCAACACTATTGCGGTCCGCACGATAACGCCCCATGATTAAAAGCAAATTTAAAGCCGTGAGAGCCGATCTCCTCGCAACTTCGCGCAAACGCTACGCCAGCTCGTGAAGCGCAGATCCATACGCCGCATCCGCGGCCGAATACAAAGCATGACGACGAAAAAAATCGAAGCACAAGCCGCCTAGGGCATCGCAAATTTAGCTGAGCGCGCTGCAAACAGGCTCTCGTAAAATAAGATTTTAGCGCGCGCTTAGCTCGTGCACCAGATCCACTAGATATTTGGCGTTTTGCACGCTTACGTCGGGCAAAATTCCATGCCCTAGATTAAAGATATGCGCAGCACCCTTCATCGCCGTTAAAATCTCGCGCACGCCCGATTCTATCGCGCCGCGGTCGTATAGCCGCATCGGCTCCAGGTTGCCTTGAAGCGTAAATTTGCCCCCGAGCTGCTCGCGCGCAAGCTCAATCGGAGTGCTCCAATCCACGCCCCATACGTCAAAGCTCGCCGCGCCGCGTTGCGCTGCGATACTGCTCAGCCGCGACATCTGCGCGCCCGTGCCCTT
Source organism: uncultured Campylobacter sp. (assembly GCF_938045595.1). Lineage (GTDB taxonomy): Bacteria > Campylobacterota > Campylobacteria > Campylobacterales > Campylobacteraceae > Campylobacter_B. The sequence continues at coordinate 5,023 of NZ_CALIBB010000037.1, read as the reverse complement.
GGCAAAGACGATGAGCGGGATATGCGGGAATTTCGCCTTTAAAAATTCCGTGATTTCTAAGATATATCGCCAGCCGAACTCCTCGTACGCGCTCGGCTCCAGCGCGCCCGCCCAGCTGTCGAAGATCTGCACCGCATCGACGCCTGAGCCGATCTGGCGCGCCAGATAAAGCTTCGTCGCCTCCGTAACGAGGCGCAAAATTTCATGCAGAAGCTGTGGATTTTCGTAGAGCATCCTTTTGCAAACGGCGTAATTTTTACTGCCGCCGCCCTCGATCATATAGGTAGCGATCGTCCACGGCGCGCCGCAAAAGCCGATGAGCGCTTTGTCTGCGGCAAGGCGCGAGCGAGTAAGCGAGATCGTATCATAAACGTATCCGAGCTCCGCTGCGGCCTTTTGTGGATCAAGGCGCGCCAAATCGCCCTGAGAGCGGATCGGACCTCTAAAGCGCGGCCCTTCGCCCGCTTCGAAGCGCAGGTCCATCCCCATCTGCATCGGCACGACCAAGATATCGCTAAAAAGTATCGCCGCATCGACGCCCAAAATCTCCACGGGTTGGATCGTCACCTCGCTAGCAGCGCGATAGTCGCGACACAGGCTCAAAAAATCGCCTGCCCTCTCGCGCACCGCCATGTATTGCGGCAGGTAGCGCCCCGCCTGGCGCATCATCCAAATGGGCGTGTATGGGGTCTCTTTGCCGAAGCATGCGTCGATGAAAACCATTTTTATCCTTTAAATTTACTCAAAATATACAAAGCTAAACAAACCGCAAAGATAGCCCCTGCGAGCAAAAGCATATCCAAAGGGGTAGTAAAATCGGTGTGTAAAATTCGCTTGAAAAAATCCACTACAAGCACTATTATGATGACGCTGCCGAGTTTGTGCTTCAGCTCATCCAGCGAGGCGATCTTTAAAACTTGTAAATTTAGATCCACAAACTCGTCGATAAACAGCTCATAAATTCCAAATACGAAGATTAGCAGCACGATGGCGACCAGATACAGATCGATCGCCGTTATTATTTCGCTTAAAATATCAATGTAAAGCGCTCGCTCGCTCTGCGGAGCTAGAAAAAATTCTACGATTTTATAGAGCGCCGAGCAGATTTCGTAGCTTGCCACCACAAATATCGTCGCACTAGCCGCAACACAAAAAATAACAGGCAGAAGCGTTAGAGACTTGCTGCAAAGCAAAAATTTTTCAAATATAGCTTTCATTTTTTCCTTAAATTTTAATTCGGGTAGCCGCTCCGCAAGCGGATATATAAATTTAAAGCTGCCTCATGCCGAAGCGTCCGTTTAAATTTACGCTCGTTTGCAATCGCGTAAATTTATCTCTTTTAAACGCACTCGTTTGAGTCTATTTAAATTTTGCGCCCGATTAAAGGCGCAAAATTTCAGCTCGCGGTCTTAAATTTTAACTAGGCTGATTTACAAACTTTATTCTCGCGACCTCGGCGCCGAAACCGCGCGCACAACCGTATCCGCGCACAAAGGCTCGGCATCTGCTAAATTTATCTTATTTGTCTTGCTGCATATCGATCCAGCGAAGCGCGATGCGCACGGCGTTCGTAGCCGCTCCGACGCGGATCTGATCGGCGCTGCACCAAAGATGCAGAATTTTATCGTCGAAATTGTCCCTGCGGAGCCTGCCGACGTAGGTTTCGTTCGTGTCGCTCGAAAGCAGCGGCATCGGATATTCGTTTTTGCTCGGATCGTCTACAAGCACGATGCTAGGCGCGTTTCTTAAAATTTCGCGCACGCGGCTAATCTCGAAATCCTTTTTAAATTTTATCGTGATCGCCTCGCTGTGGCTGCGAAGTACCGGCACGCGCACGCAGGTAGCCGAAACGGCGAAGTTTTTATGCAAAATTTTCTGCGTTTCGTTTACCATCTTCATCTCTTCTTTGGTGTAGTCGTTGTCCAAAAATACGTCGATGTGTGGGATGACATTCATCGCGATCTGATGTGGGAAAACCTTCGGCTCGCACTCATCAAGCTTAAAAGCGAAAAACTGCTGCAGCTGCCCTACAAGCTCGCTCATACCCTCTTTACCTGCACCGCTTGTCGCCTGGTAGGTGCTTACGTCCACGCGCTCTATTTCAAACGCGTCATCAAGCGGCTTTAAAATTTGAACCATCTGGATGGTCGAGCAGTTCGGATTAGCGATGATGCCTGTCTCTTCCCATAGCTTTATATCCTGCGGATTGCACTCAGGCACGACGAGCGGGACGTTTTCTTGCATGCGAAAGTGGCTAGTGTTGTCGATCACCACCGCGCCGCTTGCCGCAGCAAATGGCACGTAATGCGCCGAAATGGAGCCGCCCGCGCTAAAAAACGCGATGTCGATCTCGTTTTCGTCGAAGGTACTGTCCGTTAGCTCCCTCACGACGTATTCTTTGCCGCGGAATTCCACCTTCTCGCCCGCGCTCTTTGCGCTCGCAAGCGGCAGTATGTCCTTTACGGGGAAGTTCATCTCGTCTAAGACGCGCAAAATCTCCTCGCCTACGGCGCCGGTAGCGCCTACGATGGCGATATTGTAACTACTCATCCTCTCCTCCTTTTAAAATTTCATCGCTAGGGCCGTCGCTCTGCGAATCTTTGCTATCTAAATTTGAATTTAATAAATTTTCATCCTGCGCAAGCTCGTCCGCTTCGCCCTCGTCGCCCTCCTCGGCTTTCGGGCAGGTCGCGATGCTCACGACGTCGTCGCCCTCGACATTTACGACGATGACGCCGCTGGTGTTGCGGCCCGCTTTGCGGATGCTTTGCATATCGACGCGGATCATCTTGCCGCTGGTGGTTAGCGCCATGAGATCCATCTCCTCATCGACCATCACGACGCCGATGAGCTCGCCCGTGCGGTTGGTGAGCTTCATGCAGATGACGCCCTTGCCGCCGCGGTTTGTGAGGCGATACTCGCTCGCAGTGGTGCGCTTGCCGATACCCTTTTGGCTCACGCTTAAAATTTCTTGCATATCGCTTAGAATAAACGCGGCGCCGATGACCTCGTCGCCTTTTTCTTTAAATTTAATCCCCTTTACGCCGCGAGCGATGCGCCCCATCTGGCGAATTTTATTTAGATTAAATTTAAGGCACATTCCCTTTTTAGTAGCGATGAAGAGCATGTTTTCGTTGGCGCTTTGCGGCTCGCCATCTTGCGCGCCCTCGTCTTGCAAAATTTCATCTGAAATTTCATCCGCGCTTCCCTCTAAAATATCCTGCTCGGTCTGCTCTAAAACTTCCTCAGCCTCGCCGCCGTCCAGATCGTCGCCGCTTAAGGCGCCTCCTTTGTAGTTTTGCATCTCCTCGGCGCTGTTTGGAGCGATGAGCGCAGTCACCAGCGTATCGTCCTCATCTAGGCTGATAGCGCGGATTCCGAGCGAGCGGATGTTTTTAAACTCGCTTAAATTCGTGCGTTTTACGATGCCGTTGCGAGTGAAAAATACGAGCGACTTGCTCGGATCAAAATCGGTCGTAGGGATGATCGCCATGATCTTTTCGTCCGCGCCGAGCTGGATTAAATTTACTACCGCTTTGCCCTTTGCGGTGCGCGAGCCCTCCGGAATTTTATAGACCTTGAGCCAGTAAAGCTGCCCGCGGTCGGTGATAAACATAAGCGTGTCGTGGGTGTTGGACGTAAAAAAGCTCTCGATGAAGTCGTCATCATACGTCGTGACCGCCACGCGCCCCTTGCCGCCGCGCTTTTGCTTCTCGTAAGTCTTGCTAGGCACTCGCTTAATGTAGCCGCGATGAGTAATCGTAACGACCATATTTTCATTCGCGATTAAATCTTCGATGTCGATATCCTCGTAGTCATCGACGATTTCGGTGATGCGCGGGCATTTAAATTTATCCTTGATCTCCAAAAGCTCGTCTTTTATGATGCCTTCGATTAGCTCCTCGCTCTTTAGGATCGCGTCAAGCCGCTTTATCTCGGCTAAAATTTCTTTTAGCTCCTCCTCGATCTTTTCGCGCTCAAGTCCCGTTAAGCGGCTTAGCCTCATATCCAAAATCGCGCCCGATTGCGCCTCGCTAAGACCGAATCTGCTCATTAAATTTTCGCGTGCGACGTTGGTGTCGGCGGAGTTTCTAATCACGTCAATCACTTCGTCGATATTATCTAGCGCGATCTTTAAGCCCTCTAAGATGTGCGCTCTAGCGCGCGCTTTTTGAAGCTCAAAAATCGTGCGGCGGATGATGACGGTTTTTCTGTGGTTCAAAAACAGCTTCAAAAGCTCTATCAGCGTGAAAATCTTCGGCTCTTTGCCGTCGATTGCGAGCATTATCACGCCGAAGGTCGCCTCCATCGTGGTTTGCTTAAATAGATTATTCAGCACGATCTCGCTCATCGCATCGCGTTTAAGCTCGATTACTACGCGAATTCCGTCGCGATCGCTCTCGTCGCGCACCTCGGAGATGCCCTCGATCTGCTTTTCCTTTACGAGATCTGCGATCTGCTCGATCAAGCGCGCCTTATTGGTCTGATACGGCAGCTCGTCGATTACGATGACATCTTTACTAGCTTTTTTTTCGATATGGGTTTTAGCGCGAATTTTAACGCGCCCTCTGCCCGTTTTATACGCCTCGATGATCCCTTTTTTGCCGTAGATTATGCCGCCGGTCGGAAAATCGGGGCCCTTGATCTCGCCCATGATCTCCTCTAGGCTTGCGTTTTTATTCTCAAGCAGTATCAAAAGACCGCCTACGAGCTCATCTAGGCTGTGCGGCGGGATATTCGTCGCCATTCCCACGGCGATTCCGCTCGAGCCGTTAAGCAGCAAATTCGGCACGCGCGCAGGCAATACGTCGGGCTCATTTAGGCTCTCATCGTAGTTCGGTACGAAATCGACCGTCTCTTTATCTAGGTCTTTTAAAAGCTCCTCGGCTAGCGGCGTCATACGCGCTTCGGTGTACCTCATCGCCCCGCGCGCCTTCGCCGTCGAGCTCTCCTCCTTCCAGCTGCGGACCACCCACACCGTCTCGCCTCTGGCGTCCGTGTGCCTCAACGTCGCCGACGACCA
>NZ_CALIBB010000036.1 GCF_938045595.1 uncultured Campylobacter sp. | reverse complement strand
GTTTAAACTACCGGTGTTTGCGGCGCTAGCGGGCATAGAGCGCATAGAAATAGACGCGCCCGTTTGCGGGCGAGCCATTTGATTGCGAGAGTTTGTTGCAGTTTTCCGCGCTAAAAAGCGTCAGTCTAAACGGCGCCGTCTGCAACCTGCGTGCCCTTAGCGAGCTTGAGGGATTAAATTCCATCCAGATAAGATACTACCCCGATTTGAGCGGGCCGCCTAGCTCGTGGAGCGGGCTTAATTATTTTATCGCATGGAATGTCGAGCGAGACGCAGGCAAGGCGCTTAAAAAGGAGCTTGCCGCGCTTGCTAAAACGCGAGAGTTTAGCTACGCCGCCGTCGCGCAGCTGCGTAAAAAGACGTGGTTTGAGAGCGAGTTTAACATCCCCTTTACAAACTGGGAGGGCAAAAACGGCAAAACCGCGCTAAAAGTGATCAAAAAAGCAAGCTGCGAGCGCGAAGCAAGGGCGGTCATAGAGGAGCTTGTAGGCGCGATAAATAAGCTACCTGTATCGAGACGCCTGAGCGCGAGGACGCTTATGTGGCGGTACGCCAGATAGCGGATAATGCGCGTTTTGAGATACCGCAGAGCAAAACCCAGGAGTGGTTTGATGTGGTGCGGGATTTTTAAAATTTATCCGAAGCGGCGCATGGTTGAAATTTATCCGAAGCACAGCGCGGTTTAAATTTATCTAAAAAGCGACGCCGTACGGCAAAGCCCACGCTTTTGCCGCTTTGAGCGTATTTTGCTTTCTTGAGCTAAAATTTAGAGAAAGCCAGCGATCGGCTCAGACTGCAAAAAGGCGAATAAATTTGCGAACATTTTGCAATTCGCCTGCTTCAATGCAGATTGAGCTTTGCACGGCTGCGGCAAGTGCTTCGCCCGTCCGCCGTAAATTTTAAAATCTACGCGCCAAGCTTTTCGTATCTATGAAAGACACTTTGCCAGCCAGCTCAAAAGCCTGCCTATAGCGCGGTTTCATTCATATTTTTAGTCTTATATTGCCTCGCTTCTATTTTCATGCTCTTGCTACTTAAATTTAACGTCTAGTGTCTTAAAATTCTCGCTGCACGCCGAAATTTATACGCATATCTCTAGCTTTCGCGGTTAAATTTTAAATTTCATCCCCGTTTATCTCATCCGCAAGTTTTAAAATTTTATCCTGCACCGCCTCAGGAGCGTAGATATCCATCCACTCTATCCCATTTGATGCGCTAAAAAGCACGGCGATCCGCCCCTCGCTCATCGCGCGCTTGGCAAGCTTGGTCGCCGCTGGGCTGTTGCCCATATTTGGCGTCTCGTCTATGCTTATCTCGGCGCAGTGGCGCAAAATAGGCGCCGGATCAAACTCGCCATCAAGCAAAACAACGACCGAGCCGCGCCTAAAACTGCAAGCGCTCCAAAAGATCTCGGCGCCGTTTACGCATTCGCGCGCTAGATCGAGGCGAAATTTACCCCGCTCGCGCACGAGAAAACTAAACTCGCTCAAATTTAACGGGTGCTCCACGCTACCGAAAGCCCCCACGATACTATCTTTGCGCCCGTTATAGACGTAGGCGGCGAGCGCGTTTTGCAGTAGCGGAGCGATGATCTACTCGTGCGCGCTCGTGTGGTCGCCCTCTCTGGCGCGGCCTGGGATCTTTACGAAAAACGGTTTGAAATACTCCATAAACGCTCCTTAAATTTGTAAAATTTGCTCGCTTTCGTTTTTAAATTTAACGGCTTGCACTTTTAAATTTATGCCTATTTGGCTCTTGCGATAGCCGAATTTAGTTCGCGGCGCCCGCTTTTTCGGCTCGTTTTTCAGACGCCGCCGTTTTAAATTTTATTCTTGTATCTGCTATCGCAGCTTCTTGCGCTTATGTATCGTTTTTATGTCTATTAAATACAACCTTGAGGCGGTTTAGATTTTACACAAAATACTCGCGCGCAGCATCCTTGCTCTCAAAGGGGCTTACGCTCAGCTCGCTGCCCTCTATGAGCAGGGCGTAGCGGCGCGCGGCGTCCGTTTTGGCGTAGGTCAGCGCCAGCCTCGCCGCAAGCTCTCTATCCGCCTCGCTCGCGCCCCTGCTTAGCAGGCTTAGCGCACCCACAACGTCGTCTTTAAATTTTATCTCACTAAATTTAGGATTTTGCACTGCGGCAAGCTTTTTGTTATCGCTCTCATCCCGCCCGATTATGAGCTTGGCACCCTCAGGCAGGCGCAGATGGCGTCCGAATTTTAAAATTTCAGCGTCCGCGGGCGTTTCGATCTTTTCAAATTTTACCGCATCCTTGATCCGCTCGCTGAAGCTCTGCACGGTCAGCAGACAGCCTCCTGCGGGCGTTTCGTAATCCTCAAAGCCGAACTCCGCCGCCAGCTGCATCTGCCTAGCCCGCCCGCGCCCGCTGATGTCAAGCAGCGCGCCCCTATCGACCCAGCCCTTGATCTCGGGCGTCGTGGGCGGCAGCAGCTTCGCGCACAACGGACGCAGGATCAGCCCCTCCTCATCGCCGCTAAGCCCGCCGACCTGAGCTAGAGCCTGCGCGCGCTGGCTCATCGGGCGCTGTCCGAGCACCTCGCCCGTGATGATGAAGCTCGCCTCTTCGCTTTGCAGCATCGCAAGCGCGGTCTTAAACATATATCCGTGGCAGTCGATGCAGGGGTTGAAGTGCTTGCCGTAGCCGTATTTGGGCTCGAAAAGCACCTGCCGCAGATATTCGCTTCTGATATCGACGCTTTTAAAATCCGCTCCCGCGGCTGCGGCTCTGCGGCGCATGATCTCGCTCTTGTCGTCCTTGCCGCTAAATCCGATATCCATATTCAGCGCGAGCACCTCGATGCCTTGCGAGACGATGAGTTTGACCGCGAGCATGGAGTCAAGCCCGCCGCTAAAGAGCGCCAATGCCTTCATTTCGTTCCTTTACTTGAGTTGATTGATCTTTTTTTGATACTCCAAGATCCGCTCGATCTTGTCGGGCGCGTCGGAGTTTTTGAGCTTTTGCATCAGATCTTGCAGGGCGTTGCGGCGTAAAATTTTGCACGCGTCGTTAAAAAGCGCCGCGCCGCCGATCGGCAAAATTTCATCATCCAGCGCAAGCGCGCGCAGATTTTCGCAGGCTTCGCTTTCGGCGTTTTGAATATTTTGGACACTTTGAGCGCTTTGAACATTTTGAGCTGCGGCTTCCCTCTCGCCTTGCTTTGCGACGTTGTTTACTTCTTGCTTCTCGCCGTTATTTGCACCCTCTTGCTTCTCGCCGCCGTTTGCGCCCTGCTGCGCGGAGCCTTTTAAATTTATGGCGCCTGTAGAGCCCTGCCCGCTAAAATTTTGCTCGCTAGAGCTCTCGCCGCTTTTTAAATTTACGCTCTCGCCCCGGTTAAAATTTTCTCCCGCGCCGCCCGCAGTAAAATTTTCGAAAGCGCTACCATTCGCATTACCGCCCTCGCCCATGATGAAATTTTTAAAATTTCCGCCGCTGCGAGCGAAAGCCAAAAACGCCTCGAAAATATCGCCGTGCATGCGAAAATCGCGCCGCTCTAAGCAGCCGAGTCCAAGCTCCGCCATCTCGCCATCGAGCAGCATCGATTTTATGATCTGAAGCTCTGCGATCTCCTTACGACGCGGTAGCGAGCGCCCGAGCCTTGCCGAAACCGCAGGCGGTGCGGAGCTTTCGTAGCGCGTCGTGTTTTGCTCGCGAACAAAATTTCCGCCGTTTAAACCCCCGCTCGCACCGCCCCCGCCGTCTGCGCCGTGCCCTTCGTAAGAGCCGAAATCGCGAGAGCCGAAGCTCCCGCTCTCGTTAAAATTTTGCCCCTCAAAGCCCGCGCCGAAATTTTTACCGCCGCTAGAGAGATTAAACGAGCCGGGCGAGACGTTTAAAATTTGCGCCACTAAACTCTGATAGGACTCGGCAAGCACGGGACCGAGCGCTGCGGTAAATTCTTTAATCTCATTTAGCGCCGCTTCTTTTTGCACGGGGCGAGCGAGGTCGTATTTTTTAGCGATTCTTCGGATCAGAAACTCCCCGCTCTCCATACCGCTAGCATAAATTTGCTCTAGCTCGCGCACCTTGCCGGCCGCAATCATATCCGCGGGATCGGCACCGCCGCCGATTATAGCGACGCTTGAGTCGATCTTGTTCAGACACAAAAGCCGCGCCGATTTTATCGCCGCATTGATGCCCGCGGCGTCGCCGTCGAAGCTAAGCACGACGTTAAGCTCCGCGCGCTTTATAAGCGGCAGATGAGCGGGCGTCAGCGCCGTGCCGAGCACCGCTACGGCGTTGTCGATGCCCGCTTGATGCAGCATGATGACGTCCATGTAGCCCTCGGTGATGATGAGGGTTTTTTTAGCGATCGCGCTTTTTTTCGCAAGGTCGAATGCGTAGAAAATTTTAGATTTATCAAACAGCGCGCACTGCGGCGAATTGACGTATTTAGCCGGGTTATCGCTTATCGTGCGGCCGCCGAAGCCCACGAGCTTGCTTGCGTGGTTGTAGATCGGAAAGGTGATGCGCTCGATGAAGCTAGCATAAAGCCCGCGCTCGTTTTGCTTCACCGCGCCCGCATTTAGCGCGTCTTGCGGCGGAATTTCTTCGTTTTGCAAAACTCTGATCGTCTGCGCGCTAGCTCCAGCGTAGCCAAGGCCGAATTTGCGAATGCTTTGATCGCTTAGGCCGCGATCGTGCAGGTATTTTACGGCGGTAGGATTTTGATAAAGGCAGCTTTGGTAGTAGGCGTTTAAAATCCCAAGCACCTTCTTCTCTTCGCTGCGCTCCTGCACCTTGGCGCCGGTGTATTGCAGCGCGAAATTATACATCCCCGCAAGCTTTTCGACCGCTTCTGGAAAACTTATCTTTTCGTAATCTTGGATAAATTTAATCGCGTTGCCGCCAGCCTTGCACGAAAAACAGTGAAAAATTCCAAGCTTGGAACTCACGCTCATGCTCGGGTGCGAATCGTCGTGAAATGGGCAGACACCCACGAAATTTGCGCCGCTGCGCTTAAGCGGGACATATTTTTCTACGACGTCTACGATATCTACGGTGGCCAGCAGATTTTCTATGCTTTCGTTTTTAATCATAAGCGAAATTATACCCGCACTTTGCTATAATTGCCCTTTATTTTTGCGACGAGGTTTGATTTGGGTAATTTTTTCTTAGACGATCGCGACCCGATTTTCGGGCTTATCATGCTGATAAGCATAATTTTGCTAGTGTCGATTCTAAGCTATATTTGGGGAGTTTTTTCTAAAAAAAACGAGAGGCAGAGCCTAGAGAATTTCATCAAAAAATTTGACACTCTAGACGCGCTTAGTTCGGAGCACAGAGCGCTTTTGGCAAGCCCGCAAATTGATATCCCGACGCTTGGAATTTTGGCTAGCTCTTTCGTCAAAAGCGGCGACTTCGAGCGCGCGATAGAAATTTATCTAATCGCGCTAAGTAAGGCTAGCGGCGGCGTGCAGAGGGAGTTTATCCTCACCAATCTCGGTATCGTATATTTCAAAGCGGGCTTTTTAGGGCGCGCCGAAGAGGTGTTTTTGCAGGCGCTGAAGCTGCGCCCCAGAAACAAAGAGGCTCTTACGCATCTTACGGTGATTTATGAGCGGCTGAAGCGCTTTAATGAGGCGCTTGAGGTGCTTGACGCGCTGCGCGAACAGGACGCCGAAGTATATGCTCAAAGCCAGTTCGAGCGCGCCCAGATCATCGCAAACGATGCCAATACGCCGTTTAACAAGAAGATCGCTAAAATTTCAAAGCTAAACTTCAAAGGCGCGGGGCGGTTCTGCATGGAGCTTTTTATCAAAAACAAAGAGCCTATGGAGGGCTTTGACCGCTTCCCGCCGATCGAGCAGGCGATCGATCTGATCTATGATTTCCCTGCGGCGGTAAATACGCAGGATGCGGAGTACAACGCGCTTTTTTACGCGCTCGGAAAAAGCGATCAAAAGCCGCAGAGCGCGAGTAAAATTTTTGAGATCAACGCGCTTATGGCTATGAAAGACGCGGGCTTTGAGGACGCCGGGCTTAGCTTTAGCTACACCTGCGCGAAGTGCAAAAGCTCGGTGGGGCTTTTTTCGCACCGCTGCCCGGTCTGCTACGAGCTAGGCAGCATGGAGATCAGAGCGCAAATTTCGGAGAAAACCGGTGAAATCGGTCAAACTTTTTAGCGACGGCAGCTGTCTCGGAAACCCTGGAGCGGGCGGCTGGGCTTACATACTGCAATACGGCGACGCGATAAAAAAGGCAAGCGGCGCAGAAGCGATGACAACGAATAATCAAATGGAGCTAACCGCCGCTATAATGGGGCTTAGCGCGCTTAAGCAGCCCTGCCGCGTCGAGCTTTTTACCGATAGCGAGTATGTCGTCAAGGCGATAAATTCCTGGCTCGCAAAGTGGGTCGTTACCGATTTTAAGGGCAAGAAAAACGCGGATCTGTGGCGCAGATACCTTGCGGCGGCGGCGCCTCACGAGATCAAGGCCTCGTGGGTCAAGGGGCATGCGGGTCATCCGCAAAACGAGGAGTGCGACGCTATGGCTCGCGCGGCTGCAGAAGCGATAAAGGGCTGAAATTCTATGGCGAAGCTCGCGGTTGCGCGGATTTAGCATAGATTTACCCGCGTTTGCTTTGCACATAGAGCCGCTTCGGCGTAAATTTTATCGCCCGAAGCCGGTTTTAGCGCATTTGTTCACGCAATCGAGCTTTGGCGGAAATTTCGTTAGCAGCGAGCAGGCTTTGGCACGACTCTATTCGCGACGGGTCTATTTTTGGCGAGGATTTCATTTGCGGCAAGCGAGCTTTGACGCGGTTTGCGTTAGAATTGGCGGGCTACGTTTAAATTTTATTCGCCGCAGATCGGCGTCAGAGGGCTTCATTCGCCGCGTTGGTGCAAATTTAGCGCAGATCCCGCTCTCGTTCGTTTCGCTTGCGCAGGTTTTGTTCGCGCCAGATGCCGTTTGCGTGCGAGCCGCCGCGGATTTCGTAGAATTTTATAAAAAGGTT
>NZ_CALIBB010000035.1 GCF_938045595.1 uncultured Campylobacter sp. | reverse complement strand
CAGGTAGAGTAGATAAGGCAGTAGAAACTTCAACTCCAGCATTTTTGTTTATTATATTAGCAATGTTTGCTTTTGCGATTTCACCAATTACATTGTTGATAGAGCTTTATTTTCAAAATAAACTATTAAAAATAAGGCATAAAAAAGATATTATATGGGCTTTAAATTCAACATATTCATTTTGGATTCTTATTCTTGGACTATTTGTAATTTGCCTATTCGACCTATTTAATAAATATAGGTCAACTATTATACCGTTGATAGTATTAATTTTATTGCTAATTCCACATATAGTCTTATCAATTAAATACAAAAGTAAATTTAATCGGTTTGCTAGATTAAAAGCAATAAAAAGGAAAATCAAAGCACAAAAGGAAGCCGATATGATTTTAAAGCAACAAAAAGAGGAAGAAAGAATAAAAAGAGAAATTAATAAAATGAATTGTTAGATAAAGTCTACTTCAAATTTGGAGCAGAATTTATCTGCACTCCCGCATTATTTATTGGTATCGCGCGAATAAGGAGGCAAAAATGCAAGGAAGTTTCAAAAGCTCCGGCGGCGGTTCGGGCGGCATGGGCGGTGGCTTCGGCGGTATGCGAAACCCCTTCAATCAAGGCAGGCTCGCAGACGCAAAGCGCTTCGGCATCATATCGGAGGCGCTTATGCTGATTTCTGCGCTTACGGAGCACCTACCGGGCGGCGAGGGGCTTTTTGGTATCAGGGCGTGCTTGGGCCTGGGCTCGCTCATCCTTCTTTACCGCGCGGCGAAAGGCATCTCCGAGCTTGCGGGCAGCGATACCGTCTCCAACGTAAAATTTATAATTATCACCGCGATTGCCTATGCGGTTGCTTCGATATTGCAAAATCGCGCCCTCACGATTATCGGCGCGCTGGCGGTTTTGTTTTTCATCGCTAGGCTCTACTACGGGCTGTATAAAGACACGCAAAACGCGCTATTTCTGATCGCCGTGGGGATTTCGTTTGCGGGCGGCATACTGTCCGTCATCTCAGGCGATGGCTCGCGCATATCCGTGCTGATGGACTTTGCGGCGCCGGCGGCGTTTTTGTTTGCGTGGCTTCGGACGGAAAAAATCACCTAGAGCTTTTGCGCTCGTCCGCTTAAGAAGCGAGCGGGATTCTATTTCGGCGCGGATTTAAACACGGCGCGTAAAAACGGGCGCGGCATTAAAATTTTAAAAAACGACGCGCAAAAATGAGGCGGAAATAAAATGCAAAAAATGGCTTGGAAATTTGGCGAGCTTGAAAAAGTCGCGACGGACGAGGGCTTTATTTGGTATGCGGAGCTAAAAAGCGAAAGCTCTAGCGAGGTGCCGTTTTGTCTTGTGTCTGCAGATACGGCGGATGTGGACGATGAGGGGTTTTGCTCGCGCAGCGACGCCTGGGACATCGATCGGTACGTAAAAGACGCTCTTGTCTTCCTGCGAGACGAGCTTAGACGCGAGTATCGTTTGAGCGAGGATGAGCTTAGGCTGCTTGACGTGCCCGTTTGCGATCTGCCGTTTGAGCTGCCGCAATGCACGTTTTACGCGCGCGATACGCAGTGGCTGCTGGGGCCCGGCGCGCTTGATATTTGCGAGCCTTTCGGCATCGGGGTGATTTTTGAAGGCGAAAGACCGCTGCGCGTGGAAAATTTGGAGCTTTGCTAACTGCGGTAAAATGCTAAATTTAAAGGCGGATGGGAATTTTAATGCTTTGCCGAGTTTGAAATTTTTCGGCTTTTCGCGAATGTAACGCGGTAAATTTTAAAATTTAACCGCAAGGTGCGGCATCAAAAAGACGCGGCGCCGAATTTGATATAATCTCTAAAATTTAAACGCTTAAAAGGAGCGAGCCGTGAGCGAAAAATTTCAAGCCGAGATGAAAGAGCTAGACGAAAAATTCGCCGCAATACCGGAGAATTTAAAGAAGCGATACGATAAACACAGACTAATTAGGTGCTCTAGTATGGTATTTTTAGCGCTTTTGTTCGGCATTGCATCGGTAACCTCGCGACTTATTTCTTACGTGGATATTCAGATGCCCGAGCCCTTTTTGTTTTGTGTGGCGGTAGTTTTATCCATTTGCTTGACGGCATTTTGTTTAAAGTGCTACAAGACAAAAAAATACAGCAACTTTTTCATAAAAAATCAAGATGCCAGTTTGATGATTTTTACTTTTGAGAATACGGCTAGCTTAGTCTTGGTTTTATTTCCCACTTTGCTATTTCTATCTTCGGCAATGGGAGGTTCGCGAGATGAGTTAAGCGGCGCCGGCACTTTATACGGAGTCTTTATAGCTCCGATTTGCATATTAGTTTTTCTTTTATGCTATTTTTATAATAAAGGCTCATATACTCCAAGGATCCATATCGGCAGCTCTCAAACGAAGCTTGATTTGTCGGTGCGAGAAGTCGAATTTAAAGAGGATGAACTAAACGAGAAATTTGCCAATATTCCAAAGAATTTAAAAAGGCAATACGACATACATAGATTGATTAGACGTGCGAGCGCAATATTTTTGGCGTTTTTATTTATCATTGTTACATTTGCGAGCGCTATTACTACATTGCGTGGCGTTGTTATTGTTTTAGTAATGTTATTTTCGTCCATTCTATTAACTATAGGTTATTTAAAAAGTAATTCTATGAAAGAATATAGCAAGCTTTTCATAAAAAATCAGCGAATTTCTTTAGCGGTTTTTACTATTGAAAATTTAGCTAGCGCGGCTTTGATTTTGTATCCGCTAGCGCTCATAATAGTGGCATTGATCGCTAAAAATAATGAGAGGATAATAGATTTGCTTTTAAGTGGCTCGAATATATCGTCTGTTTGCTTGATCGTTTTCGCAGCGTGCTATTTTTTCAACCGAAGCACATATATTCCAAAAAACGATAAATTCTGCTAAATTTAAACGGGATGAGAGCTCGCGAATATTCTTGCTGATGAATTTTGCGGTGCCCGCGGCGTTTTTATTCGCGTGATTTCGAACGAAAAAATTGCTTAGAATTTTACGGATGTTTACGTAAGAAATTGGGCGAAATTCCGCTTCGGCGCGGAATTTAAGCATAGCGCGACAAACGCGTAAAGATGGCTGTAAATATGGACGCACGGAAAAGCAATAAAGGTCGCAAAAGATGCAAAGATGGGCACGGAGCGCGTTGCGGAATAGAGGCGCGAGCTGCTGTGAATTTCACATTGCGTTACGCGCATGAATTTTATGCTCCGCCAGGTGGAATTTCACGCTCAAATTTCACGACATTTCGGGCTCTGTAGCTTATAGCTTCCTAAGCTTCGCGATCTCATCGCGTAGCGCAGCAGCCTTTTCAAACTCCAGCGCTGCTGCGGCTTCGAGCATCTGTTTGCGAAGCTCCTTTACGATCTTGGCGCGCTCGGCGGCTGGCATTTTTTCGAGATTAGCACCCTTTCTTAAAATTTCGGTGCCGTCCTCGATCTTTAGGCTCTCCTCGATATTGCGGCTCGCAGAATGCGGGGTTATGCCGTGGGCGCGGTTGTATTCAT
>NZ_CALIBB010000034.1 GCF_938045595.1 uncultured Campylobacter sp. | reverse complement strand
GTAAGTTTTGCCGTTATTTTCTAGATTTTCGACTAGGCGCGGGCTAATCATGACGCCGCCGTTGTTAAAGACGGTATAGGCATTGAGCATCTGAAGGAAGGTCATCTGCGCACCGTAGCCGTAGCTGATCGTGGCTTTGTAAATTTTATTATTCAGGCTTTTGATGCTTGGGATATTTCCGCTTTGCTCATACGGCAGATCGATACCCGTTTTTTGCGACATACCAAAGTTCATAAGCCCATCATAAATAGCCTGCCCCTCCAGCCGCTCTGAAATTTTAATCATTCCGATGTTTGAGCTGTGGATGATGATCTCCTCGCCGCTCATCTGCTTAGCAGGGTGCGTGTCGCGGATCGTGCGAGTACCAAGCTTATAGCTGCCGTTATAGGTGTTGATGATCTCTCCCGGTTTGACGGCTTTGGCGTCGTAGGCAATTGCGAAAATTATCGGCTTCATAATCGAGCCCACTTCGTAGGCGTATTCGCTCGCGGTAAAATTTAAATTCTTAAGATCGTTTTTTGTGATGTTTGAGGGATCATAGCGGGCATTGGTCGCGAGGGATAAAATTTTGCCCGTTTTGGAGTTCATAATGCCCACCACGATTTCTCGCGCATCGTAATTATCAGCGCCCTCATCGCTTAGGCGCTCTATCTTTCTTTGCAGCGTTAGTGGCACGCTTAGGCGGACATTGTAGCCGTCGATCCTGCCCGTTTTTTTGCTACTGCGCTCTAGAATGATGTTGCCGCCGATATCGCGCGGGCCCACGATAAACTCATCTCTAACCGGCGCTAGATAATACTCATAGTACTTCTCGATCCCCTTAATTCCGCTAACCTTGGTGATACCATCAACCTCTTTTTTATTGATATAGCCGATTAACGGAGTGAGCGAATCGCCGACATTGTAACTGCGCTTTTCGCCGCTTTCGGTCACGCTCATGCGGATAGGCGGATTTAGCCTGCCGTTTGAGCCCATAAAGCTAACGAATACCTTTTTTAAATTTAGCTTATATGCAAGCTCTTTTAGATGCACGGCGGTTTTGGCGTCGATCTTATACGACAGCACGGTCGTGCCGCCAGAGCCCTCGATCGCGCTTTTGACACGCTTTTCGCTATCGCCCGTATAGATGCAATAAAGCCGCACGAAAAGATCAAGCTTGTTTTTATCGATGCTGCGTGCATCGACGCTAACTTTGTAGAGTTTGACGGAATTTGCCGCGACATAATTATCTTTTGCGATTATCGCGCCACGGATCGCGCTGTTGGTTTCATTGACATCTAGGCGCGGTAGCTTGCGCTCAGTGCTGCCCCAAAAATATAAAATCGCCAAAAATACGAAAAGCGCCGCCGGCACGAATATAAACATCACGATAATCATACCGACCGAGGAGCTTTTATCTCTTTGCCACATCTTATTTCTTTAAAATTCTAAATTCCGCGCATTTTTTACGCTGCTGCATCTCAAGCTTTGACTCAATGCTGCGCTCCGCGCGGAACTTTAAGATCCGCGAAGCGCTCAAAGCCGCTATCTTGCACACTAAGCTCAGCAAATAGAGCGAGGAATTCCGCTCGCGGCATCTCTTTAGCACCCATAAATTTCAGATGCTCGTTCATAATCTGACAATCGATTAGAAAGCCGAAATTTGCAAGCACCTCACAAAGCCTAATCAGCGCGACTTTCGAAGCGTTGCTCTTTAGGCTCAGCATGCTCTCGCCGCAAAACACACGCCCAAAAATTAGCCCGTATAGCCCACCCACAAGCTCGCCATTTTCGTATGTCTCGACGCTGTGAGCGTAGCCGTCTGCTGCCAAACGCGAGTAAGCCTGCACGATCTGCTCGCTGATCCACGTGCCGTCGCTCTCTTTTTTTCGTACGTCTTTGCAGCGCTCGATGAAGCCCTTAAAATTCGCGTCAAATTTAACGTCATATCTCTTAAGATAGGGCTTAATGGACTTTTGCACACGCACTTCACGCGGATCAAGCACTGCGCGCGGATCGGGCGACCACCATAAAATCGGCTCATCCTCGTTAAACCACGGAAATATCCCTGCGCTATAAGCGCTAAGCAAGCAATCCTCGCTCAGATCGCCGCCACTTGCAAGCGGCGCAAAATCGGGCGCATCCATAGGATCTGGAAAATCGTAAAACCGAGCCATTATTTAACGACACTGCTTTGAGCTAGTGCTGGTTGCTTTTTTTCTATCTGCGGCAAAGGCGTAGAAGCAAAGCTAAAGCTTAGCTCGCCATCTTTTACGCTCACGCTAACTAAGCCGCCCTCTTGCAGCGCGCCAAAAAGCAGCTCGCCGCTTATATGATCGCTGATCTGAGAGCTGATCTCGCGCTTTAAATTTCGCGCGCCAAACTCGTCCGAATAGCCGCGCGAGATAATCAAATCTTTTGCTTCCTTGTTTAGACTAATCTTTACGTTTTTTAGCTGCGACTCTAGCTCGCCGATAGTTTTATCCACGATCTTTTCTAAAATTTCGCCGCTTAAGCGGTTAAAATTTATGATTTTATCGATGCGGTTACGAAATTCCGGCGCAAAAAAGCTTCTTATGGCGCTATCTACTTTATAGCTCTCGTCCTTCGTAAATCCAACCTGCGGCGCTTCTTTCGTGCCTAAATTCGACGTCATTATTATGATCGTATTTTTAAAATCGGTCGTAACGCCGTTGTTATCGGTAAGACTTGCGTTATCGAAAATTCCTAAAAAAATATTCGTCATGCTAGGATGAGCTTTTTCCACCTCATCAAATAAAATGACGCTGTAAGGGTGCTTTTTGATGTTATTCGTTAAAATTCCACCGTTTTCAAAGCCCACGTATCCGGGAGGTGCGCCGATGAGCCTTGAGACGCTGTGAGCTTCCATATACTCGCTCATATCATAGCGCTCAAAATGCACTCCAAGCTGCGCGGCTAAGACCTTAGCTAACTCACTTTTGCCCACACCGCTGCTACCTGCGAACAAAAATACGCCGATTGGGGAGCTTGCGCCTCCAAGCCCGGCGTAAGAGCGCAAAAGTGCCTTGCAAAGGCTGCTAACCGCTTCGTCTTGACCGAAAATTTCACGCTTGATATTGGCTTCCAGATTTTTTAGTACCTGTTTATTATCGACGCTACTACTTAAATTTGCAATATTCGCGCTAATCGAAAGCGTATTTACCAAATCGTCCTTGCTGATTTCAAGCGGAGCTTCGTGCGGTTTAAACGCAAAGCTAGCGCCCACCTCGTCGATGAGATCAATGGCACTATCGGGAAGGAATTTATCGCTTTGATATTTTTTAGCAAGCGTTACGCTATCACGCAAAATTTCGTCGCTAAATTTTACGCCGTGAAATTCCTCATATTTTTTGGCTACGCCTTTTAAAATTTCGACGCTATCGTCAATGCTAGGCTCGCTTACATCGATCTTACAAAACCTGCGGCTAAGCGCTTTATCCTGCGAAAACGAGCGGTATTCGCCGTATGTAGTAGCACCGATGACCGATAGCTCGCCGCTTGCAAGCGAAGGTTTTAGGATGTTTGACATATCAAGTTCGTTGCGATTGCCCGTGCCTGCGCCAACGATCGTGTGAATTTCATCGATAAATAAAATCGCGTTTTGATTAGCGCTAAACTCGTCTATGAGATCCTTTAGCCTCTCTTCAAACTCCCCGCGCAGCGTAGTGCCTGCGATCAGCGCGCCAGCATCAAGGGCGTAAATCACCTTG
>NZ_CALIBB010000033.1 GCF_938045595.1 uncultured Campylobacter sp. | reverse complement strand
ATTGAGCCTGAACTAAAACCTATCGAGCCAAAACTTGAAGAGGTTAAACAGGGACCTTCAAATATCGAATCTGAAGCGGTAACGCCGGTAGTAGAACCGGCAGCTCAAAATATTCCTGCCGAAGAGCCCGAGATTGAGCCTGTTAGCGTAAAAGTTGAACCGGTAGTGATCCCGCAGCCCGAGGAAGAGGAGATGGTCGAGGTGCCCGTTACCGTGTACGAAGACGAGCAACAGGAAGAAACCATTATGGTCGAAGAGGATGTCGAAGTCGAAGAAGAGGTTGAAGTGCCGGTAGAGCGAAATCCTGCCGATGAAAATGTACCTTTGGTCAATAGAAAATATAACGCCAAAATCCTTATTGCGGAGGATAATGAGATCAATCAAAAGCTTATGAAGCATACGTTAAATAGCTTTAATATGAATTTGACGATAGTCGAAAACGGACTTTTGGCGCTGGAAGCCAGAAAAGCCAATAACGACTATGATCTCATATTTATGGATATTTCGATGCCTGTTATGGACGGTATCGAATCTACAAAGCAGATCAAGCAATACGAGCACGAGAATAATCTCCGCCACATCCCGATCGTGGCTGTTACTGCCAATGCGCTAAAGGGCGATAGAGAGAAATTTATGGCAGCGGGGCTTGACGAATACTGCACCAAGCCGATCAAAAAGGATATCTTAGCCCAAATGCTAGATAATTTTATCGGCGATAAACGATCCGATGCAGCGCCCGCCGGTGGAACTACAAAGAAGCTGGTTAAAAAGCTTGTAAAACGCCAGGTACCTAAGACGGTCATTAAAACTGTCAAAGTGCCAAAGACGGTAATGAAGCTAGTTCCTAAAAAAAGTATAGTTTCTGATGACGTAGTAAAAGCTAAAGGTGCGCGCGTGCCGACAAAAGATATACTTATATGTAAGGCAAACATTATGGAAAGTAAAATTTTTGCCAGCATATTAAAACACCAGTATAAAGACGTAGAAATTGCGGGCAATTTCGACCAGCTTATTTCTATGGCGGCTACGGGCAGCTATAAGCTTGTTTTGATTGATAAAAAGCTAGCAGGGCTAGACTTAGCGGCGTTAGAGAGCTTGCGCCGAAAAGCATCTGCGACCAAGCTAGTTCTGTTTTCTAACGACAACGATGAAAATCCACTATTTAGCGAAGTCGCTAGTTACAATATTACCAAGTCGGGTCTTGAGAAACTCGCACAAAAATATATATAAGGATGAGGTCTTAAATGAGAGATTTGAAAGTTTTAACGGTTGATGACGACGCTATAAATTTAAAGCTACTTGAAGTTATGCTAAAAAAATACGGCAAATTTCAAACTATACTCCAAGCCAAAAACGGCTTGGACGCCCTTGCCGTACTCGAAGTTCAGCCTGTTGATTTGATATTACTAGATATAGTAATGCCTGTGATGAATGGGCTGGAATTTTTAGATAATCTTCACGCTAGAGAAAGCATAGCTCATATCCCCGTCATCGTCCTTACGACGGACGAGACCGCTAAACGAGAGGCTTTAAATAAGGGTGCTTATGACTTTATGACAAAGCCCATCAACGACAAAGATCTTCACAAAAAACTAGACGACGTTATGAATATTATCGGCGATTAAATTGCCGATTTTGTCCTCGTAGCTCAGTAGGATAGAGCGCAAAATTCCTAATTTTGAGGCCACAGGTTCGAATCCTGTCGGGGACACCATCTATCAAATTTCCCCCCTAATTTTAGTTTTTTGATTTTTTTAAAAGCCCTGTTTTACGGCTTTTTCAAATTTTTT
>NZ_CALIBB010000032.1 GCF_938045595.1 uncultured Campylobacter sp. | reverse complement strand
GCTCATGGGTCTGCCCGATAAATTTACTGACCGATCTTGCCGCGTGGCTTCGTAAAAGACTTAGCATAACGACTAAGATCGTTAGCGTAAACCGCAAGGCTCGCTACGTCCTAGCGGTGCTAGCGCTCATTTGCAGCGGAGCTTTCGGCTTTGCGGCGTTTGAGAGCGTAAACTTTATCTCGCTTTTCGCGCGCGCCGTCATATCGCTGAGTGCTAGTGCATTTGCAATCGCGCTACTGATCGTAGTTTTTGAAATTTTTGCAGGCGATCGCACGATCTGTTCGCGGCTATGCCCGCTCGGCGGATTTTGGGCGGCGCTTAGCTATTTTAGCATCATTCGTATTTGCCACGAGGTTGATAAATGCACGATGTGCGGCAAATGCAAAATGGTCTGCCCCGAAGTGCAGGTACTTAAGATGGTCGGGCGCGAAAACGGGCGCGTTAGCAGCGAGTGTATCAGCTGCGGGCGCTGCATCGACGTATGCGACGACGATGCGTTAAATTTTAGTATATTAGGAGTGAAAAAATGAAAAAAATGGTTTTAGGCTTGGCTCTTGCATGCTGTGCGGCGCTATTTGCCGCGGACAAGACGGCTTCTATAGACGCCGACAGCTTGGGCTTTATAAAAAGCGTGGACGAATCGGTGCAAAATAAAAATTCCCTGCCCGATTTCAAATATAGCGAGGATGCTCCGGGCGCCGCTTCGAAAATCGAGCGCAGCTTCGAAAACGCTCCGCCGCTCATACCGCACAGCTTAGAGGGGCTCGTGCCGATCACAAAGGATAACAATATGTGCGTAACCTGCCATATGCCCGATGTCGCTAAGGATGTAGGCTCTACGCCGATTCCAAAAAGCCACTTGGTGGACTTTCGCACAGGCGCGGATCTAAACGGCACGCTAGCCGAGCAGAGATTCAACTGCACTCAATGCCACGTACCGCAAGCCCAAACCAATCCGCTCGTGAAAAACAACTTCAAGGCTGATTTTAGCAGGTTTAGCGACGCAAATTCCACTTCTAACCTCATAGATACGCTAAATCAAGGCGCCGAGGTTGAGTAGGAGCGCACGATGAAATTTTTACCGCTGCTACTTTGCGCCTGCTTCATCTATGCCGGTAACGGCGTCGCGACGCCTAGCGGCGCTGCGGGCATAGATACGCCTGCAAAGATCAAACACGCTAGCTTCATACTAGAGCTTGACGCAAATGTTGCGGTGCTAAAAAATCTAGACGGCGAAATTTACGCAGGGCTCGACGACGGCAAGCTCTATAAAATTGCCATTAGCTCCGCGGAAAATTCCACGCGAAATTCCGCCGCTGCCATAAATTCCGCAGATCAAAATTCCGCCGCAAGCACAAATTCCAATGCGGCGCAGAATTTTAATGCAAAAGCGAGCGTAAATTCCACGGGGAATTTCGAGGCAAATGCCGCCGCTATAAATTCCGTAGAGAATTCCGCAACGGCAGATTGTACAGCGCAAAATTCTGCCGAAAATTCTACGGCATTAAATTCCGCCCGGAATTCCGCGTCAGACGCAATATCCAAAACGCTAATTTTCGCCCTGCCCTCGTCCAAAAATTACCTAGACGAGCCGATGGGCGCTACCATATTCGACGTCGATAAACTAGGCGAAAAATACGCATTTTTGTATAACGGCGACGCGTTTGAAAAGATGCTGGGCGTGTTTGCAGGCGGCAAGATCACGCACTATAAATTGCCGATGACTGGGATTAAAAACGTCTATTTCTACGACGAAAACACCGTGATTTTGCTAGGTCTTGGTAGCGAAATTTTATACTTCGACCTACCTAGCGGCAAGGTAAGCTTCGAGCAAAAGCTCACCATCGCGTCTTTGGGCGGCAGCGCCTACGACCGCGCTAGCGGGACGCTACTAATCTCGTGCGAAGGCGGCATCGTGTTTTATTTCGACGCGAAAGCGAAAAAGCTTATGAGCCAAAAGTCCCTGCACAAGGACGGGATCTACTCCGTGGCGCTGCTTGGCGATCGTATGATGAGCGGCTCGAACGACAAAGAAAGATCGTGCTACTACGAAAACGGCGATTTCGCTAAATTTTATAACGCCCATTTTGCAGTTTTTGCCGTGGCGCTAAGCCCCGAGCTGGGCGCTTTTACCGTTGGTAACGGCGTGCGCGTAATCGATAAAGCAGGCGAGATCGTCCGCAGCATCGAGCTAGACAACGACATCATCAACTATCTGCTTTTCGCAGGAGAGTATCTCGTGGGCTCGGGGTACAATAGATATATCTACTTTTGGGGGCTAAAATGAATATTTCAAGCGTCGTGATCTATCTAGGCGCAAATACCGACGTAGCGGCGTTTCGCAAGCAGCTGCAAAGTATCGGCAGCTGCGAGTTCGTCGCGTGCGAGGACGGCAAGGCGGTAGCCACGATTAGCGCGGAGAGCTTCGAGGACGAGATCGCCGCATTTCGCGCGATAGAGGCCATAGAGGGCGTAAGCGAGGCGATGATGATCTACTCATACTCCGATCTGGACGCAGATATCGCCGCGGCAAACTCCGATAACGGTGAACAGATAATGCGCGAGCTGGACGAAAAAGATCCGAGCCAGATCAAATACGGCGGCAAGGTGCGGGTCTAAACCGCCGCCGCCATATTCGCGCTTTTTGTCTAAATTTTATATTTTCAGCGATCTCTGCGTCACTCGGTAAAATTTTTTGTATAAATTTTATCCGCACCCACAGAATTTGAAATTTTTTCCAACTCATCTTTACCGCTTCTAGCCTGTTTTTGTATCTCTAGCCCGACGCCGCTTTTGCGCTCCTAGCCGATTTTTATGCTTTTGATCCGCCGCATTGCATTCGTCTGTGAAATTTTAGTCCGCAGTTAAGCCCCGCGACGATGTGGAATTTTAAAAAGCGACGGGCGGATAAATTTATAGAATTTCTACGCAGTGCGATGCCTCGCGCTACATAAAAAACATGCCGTACCAAAATCAGACGCCGCATAAAAGGCGGCGCCGTAGCGACTGCCGTCCGACGCCGTGCTTATAAACGCGACGGTTCGTCTGCTTAAGGTGCCGCTATAAAAATACGGCGACCCGATACCGGCCGCTAGGCATAGATCACTTCCGCGCGCATAGCTTGAGTACGCCGCAAAGATAAAATTTTATGGGGGTTGGACGACGTGTCAATGTTTATTAAACGATCAAAATACCGTCAGCAAACCATGTGCTAATCGCCGAGGATGAGCTGCAAATTTTAAAGATCGTGCAAGATTGCGGTTTTGATGCCGCGGCAACCCTTCGTTAGGCGCACGGACCTTACGGCGCGGATGAGAACTTTAAATCTCAAAACAAGAGCTAAATTTTAAAATTCCTAGGCGTAAAATTCCGCACCGAAGCTAAATTTTAAAATTTATAATGCAGGCGTCTAAAGGGCGCGAGCAGCAGCTGAAATTAAAATTTGCCTTTAAATTTAAAGCCTTTAAGCCCGCGCAAGAGCGCGAACGGACAAAAAGCCGCCAGGACGAAAAAGCCGCCAGGACATGTTAGGCATTGCGCTTTACGGGCAGCATTTTCATAAATTTAAAAGCACCCAGCGACGCAAGCCCTACTCGAATTCTATCTTTTTTAGATAGTCGTATAAATTTAGCACCGCGATAAATAGCGTTAAAATCGCGGGCCCCAAGATCACGCCCCAGAACCCAAACGTGCTGATGCCCGAAAGCATCGAGAAGAAAATCAGCATCTCGTTGATGTTTGCGGGGTTTTCTACTAGGCGCGAGTTGATAAATTTTATCACGAGCGGCTTTACGAAGCTGTCCGCGAGCGTCGAGATCAGTATCACGCAATACGCCATTATCACGATCGCGCCCGAGGTGCTACCTTGGGCCAGCACGTATAGCGCGGTGGGTACATAGATGAGCGCGCCGCCGACTGCGGGGATGAGAGAACAGAAAGCGAAAAGTACTCCCATCAGCAGCGCGTCAAAGCCGAAGATCCCCGCTATGATCGAAAACAAAAAGCCCTGCAATACGGCGTTGAAGATGGTCGAGTAAAACACGACGCTCATCGTATTTGCCGTCTCGGAAAAGATATAATCGATCTGCGCGGGCTCGACGGGTAGAATTTTTTTGAAAAAGCGCTTGAAGCTCTCGCCGTAGAGGTATGCAAAAAAGCAAAACACGATGATAAGCACCATATCGACGATAAATTTTGCGCTGGATTTCCCAACGACCGAGAGGTAGGAGATGATCTGCTTCGCTAGGCCCGCGACGTCTAGGTTTGCCAAAAACGAGCGAAACTGCGTATCAAATTTTTCAAAAGGCCCGGGCAGCCTGATGTCTAGGCTCTGAACGTAGCTAAGCGCGTCGTTTAGGCGCGCCATATCGAAGCTCGCGGCGTTTTTGGCGATCTCGATCACGGCGTAGATGAAGGGCACGAAAAAAAGCGCGCAGAGCAAAAACAGGCTAAGCACCGAGGCTAGCGTGCGCCTGCCGCGGCACAGCTTCGTTACTTTAGCGTGCAGGCCCGAGGTCGCCACCGCCATCAGCACGCCGATTACGATCACCATCAAAAACGGCGAGAACAGATAGATCACGCAGCAAAACATCAGCAAGGTTGCGCCGATAAAAAATATCTTGTTCGTCTTTGCGCGCCCGCTAACCTTGGCAAGACCTGCTTTCATGCCCGCAGCAGCGCCTAGCGCGGAAGCATTAGCCAAGAAGGTTTCGTTGGCTTCGGCAGCGTCGCTAAGCGCAGCCGCACCGGCAGATGAGGCCTTGTCGGTTTTGACCCGGTTTTTGCTTTGATTTTCGGCGGAGGTTTTAGTCCTACCTTCCGCGGCATCTAGCACAGCCGAAGCCGCTTTATCGGCAGCGGTATTTGCTTTAACGGCTTTAACCCCGCTTTCAACACCGACATTGGCTCCGCTTCCGCTTTGATTTTTGGCACCGATTTCAGCTCTATTTTCAGCAGCGGTTTTGGTTTTGTTTTTGACAGTCGCTTTGGCTTCGGCGGCGGCTTCGATTTTACCCTCAGCGTTATTTACGGTCTGATTTTCGGTGAAATTTTGCGCCTCGCTTTTGGCGTTATTTTGGGCTATATTTTCAGCCTGGTTTTCATTGCAGCTTGCAGCGTTGTCTTTTGGCGTCGGCAAATTTTATCCTTTTGAAATTTGATGAGTTATTTTATAAATTTTTTTATCAGATTTCGATTAAATTTTAAAATTTTATAAAATTTACGAGCGGCATTCTCGTGCGTTTTCAACATACAGCGCGCTATTCGACATGTACACGGATCGTGCCTAATTTAGAAAATAGCGCATAGCTCGAACATACGTCAAAACCAGATGTGTGCTCCTATGCCGCATTCGAGCCCTGCGCGCACCGCGGCAAGACGCCGTCTTGCGCCGAGCTTTTGGCACAGCTCGGGCTATCGCGCGTGGTAATCGGCG
>NZ_CALIBB010000031.1 GCF_938045595.1 uncultured Campylobacter sp. | reverse complement strand
TTTTAAGAATTTCAAAATTCCAAAAGGTTTTAAATTTCTGAAATTTTAAAATTTTGAGGCATTGAAATTTTAAAATTTTAGATGATTTGAATTTTAAAATTTAGAATTTGAGTTTAGAATTCTGAAGTCTCGGCAAGACGATCTGTTTGATTTACCGTATCTGATATCTCTTGGGGGCGAATTTTATTGCGTATAAAAATAGATTTCGGCGCGATTTTAAATTTTTAAAACCCGCTAGAACTTCTATATTTGACGCCGCAAAACCTATTTTTGGAATTTTAAAATTCCAAAATACCTAAAATTTCACATAAAATTTAACGCTAAATTTTATGTGAAATTTTACAAGGACGACTTTTTGGTAAAGTATTTATTATTCAAATATCTCAGATTCGACCGCTCCCAGCCCTTCATTACGCTTTCGGCGCTGCTTGCGTTCTTGGGCGTCGGCGTGGGGCTTACGGTGCTGATCGTCGCGATGGCGATAATGAACGGTTTTGATAAAGAATTTGAGCGCAAGCTCTTTACGATGAACTACCCGATCACGATCCATAGCCACTTTCGCGGCGGTATTTCAAAGGACGACGTGGAGGGGCTGCGGGCGGACTTTCCCGATCTGATCTTTAGTCCTTACATCAGCTCGCAAGTCATCGCTAAAAGCGGCGAGAAGCTCGAGGGCGGGCTGATTTTCGGCGTAAATTTAAACGATGAAAAGCGCATCAACTCCGTCGTCGCAGCAGGCGCCAAAGACGCCAATCTAACGGACTACGGCATCATGATAGGGCGCGGGATCAAGGACGAGTTTATGCTAGATGAGGGCGGCAAGATCACGATGATCTTTACGAAGAGCGATCCGGGCGGCTTTGCGCTGATACCCAAGATGAAGCGCTTTGATGTGCGCGCGGACTTCAGCTCGGGGCTGATCGCCTACGACAAGGCGTATTCCTACGCAGACGCAAACGATCTAGCAAAAATTTTGGGCTACGACGAGGGAACTTTCGACGGCGTGCATGTTTTTTCAAACGATCCGTTTAAAGACCTGGAGCGCATCAAAAAAAGCCTTCCCGGCGGCGCTAATGCCGTGGGCTGGTGGCAGCAAAACGGCAATTTTTTCAGCGCCCTTGCGCTTGAAAAGCGCGCTCTTTTTATCGTGCTGATGCTAATAATCCTGGTCGCGAGCCTAAATATCGTAAGTTCGCTTCTGATGACCGTGATGAACCGCCGCCAAGAGATTGCGCTTTTACTTAGCCTGGGCGCTAGCAAAAAGGAGGTTAAGAGGACCTTTTTCGCGCTCGGAGCCACTATCGGCGGCGGCGGATGTGCCGAAACTCAAAGCAGCGCATTTGGCGGAAAAA
>NZ_CALIBB010000030.1 GCF_938045595.1 uncultured Campylobacter sp. | reverse complement strand
AAGCGGAAGTATTTTAAGATGGATTTGAATGTTGCGACGAAAATTTCGTCCCAAGACTAGGCAATTAGCCTGTCGTAGGGCGAAATTTTCTAGCTCATTCAAAGACGCTTAAAAGACGACGCGTTAAATTCTACAAAGATTGTAGGATTTTAGGTTTACTAAACGCCGTTATAGGTTTAATCTCTCCCTTAAATTTCTCAATCTGCGCTAGCACGGTGTGAGCCGAGTTGCTTTGCGCGAGACTTGACGTGCCTTTATCAAACGTAAGCACGTTTACGCAGCCGTGCTGGCAGAGGCTCTTCTCGCCCCAAACCTCTGGATCGTACCACGCGCCCTCGCAAATCGCTGCGACGCGCTCGGGCACGATGTCGGTAACGAGCACGCCCGCTAAAATTTCGCCGCGGTCGTTAAAAACGCGCACGATGTCGCCGTTCGCAAGCCCGCGAGCTTCGGCGTCTTTTGGATTGATAAGCACCGGCTCTCTGCCGCTAACCTCGGCGAAATTTCTGATGATCGAGTTGTTTAGCTGGCTGTGCAAGCGGTAGCGAGAGTGCGGACTTACGATATGAATCGGGTACTTCGCCGTCTTTTTCGCATCCCCCAGCCACTCTTTAGGTTCAATCCAAGTAGGCATCGGCGGGCAGTCGGCATAGCCCATCTTAGCGATTACTGGCGAGTAAAGCTCGATCTTGCCGGATGGGGTGCCTAGGCGGTTTTTGGCGGGATTTTCGCGGAATGCCGCGAGGCGCGTGTATAGCGCGCTGCTCTCGTCGTCCTTTTCAAAGCGCACGAAGCCTTTGTCGTAAAATTCCTCAAAGCTAGGCATCGTTATATTTAGACCTTTAGCTTGCTCTACGGCATCGGCGTAGAATTCCTTCATCCATCCTAGCTCATCCTTGCCCTCGCTAAAGACCTCGCCGTATCCCCAGCGTTTGCAGATCTGCTCGCAGATCCAAAAGTCGCTCTTGCTCTCGCCCATCGGCTCGATTGCGGGCCTGTAAGCGACTATATATTCGCCCGTAGCGCCGGTTTGGTTGATGTCGTTTCTCTCGACCTCGACGGCCACCGGAAGCACGATATCGCTAAGCTTCGCCGTGCTCGTCCAGTAAGGCTCGGCGGTGATAACGGTATCAAATTTACGCCAATGCTTGACGATATTATTCACGTCTTGATGGCGCGTAAACATCGATCCACACGCCATATAAGCAACCCTCATATGCGGTAGCTTGATTTTAGTGCCATCGTAGTTAAT
Source organism: uncultured Campylobacter sp. (assembly GCF_938045595.1). GTDB lineage: Bacteria > Campylobacterota > Campylobacteria > Campylobacterales > Campylobacteraceae > Campylobacter_B. The sequence goes on along the minus strand of NZ_CALIBB010000030.1, from coordinate 1,435 downwards.
CTCCTTGCCCGGATGCTCCAGTGCCTCGATGCTGCGAGAGGACGGAATGGTAATGTTTTTCGCGTTTTTCCAAGGCGCAGAGCCCGTGTTTTCGTATTTTTCATCTATACGAGTGCTAAGCCCCTTTAAGATCGGAGCCACTTTATTCGTAGCGCCCGCAGAGCCGTAGCCTAGGCTAAATTCAAAGCCGAGACCCTCCTTGCCGATATACCCCAGCATCGCATTAAGCGCCACTAGCGCCCAGAAAGGCTGCTCGCCGTGATCTGCGCGCTGCAAACCGCGACCGATTAAAATCGTGCTCGGCTCCTTTGCAAGCGCCGTAGCAAATTTCGCAATAGCCTCCTCGCTAAGCCCGCAAATTTTGCTCGCCCAAGCTGCGTCCTTTACGATTTTATCGCTCTCGCCTAAAAAATACGCTTTAAATTTATTAAATCCGACGGTGTATTTTTTGATAAATTCCTCGTCGTAGAGGTTGTTCGTAAACAGATAATGGCACATACCGATGATGAGCGCGGTGTCGGTATTTGGGCGCACAATGATATCTTCGCTGCCAAAGTAGCGCGCGGTGTCGTTTCTCATCACGTTTACGCTATAAGTTTTGATGCCCGATTTTTTAAGCTCTTGCATGCCGATGTAGCCGTCGTGCGTAGGCGGAATGGATGAAATTTGATTGGTTACCGCAGGATCAGTCGCCCAAAATACGACGTTTTTGGCGTTTTTGACGATCGCTTTCCACGTAGTAGGCGCGTCATAAACGGCGCTTGAACCCAGCACGTGAGGCATGATGACGAGCCCCGCGCCGGTGGAGTAATCGCCGCTTTCCTCTACGTAGCCGCCTAAAATTTTAAGCATTCGGTGCGCTACGGTGCGTCCCCAGCCGATCTTGCCGCTGCCGCCCCACCAGTAGCACTCGCCGTAGATCGCCTCGGCGCCGTATTTGTCGAAATTTTCTTTCAAAGCCTTCGCCGCTAGATCAAGCGCTACGTCCCAGCTAACGCGTACGAACTCCTCTTTGCCGCGCAGTTCGCTCTTTGCCGCGCCTTTTGCCTTCAGATAGCTTTTGCGCACCATCGGATAGAGCACGCGGTTTTCGTTTTGGATATTATCGGGCAGGCTATAGTTCATCGTGTTTGGAAATTTATCGCCCTCAAATTCGCTTACCGAAACGATCTGCGACGAGTTTAAATTTAGCCAAAAGGGGCCGAATCTGTTCGCGCCGAATACTTTTTTATTATCGAAAATCGTCTGCGTAACCCCCTCGATCCTGCTAGCGCTAGCCGCGCTTGCGCCTAAAATCCCTGCCTTTAAAAAGTCTCGCCTTTTCATCTGATCTCCTTTATCATTCAGGTTTTTTTGCGTTGTGTTGTAGGTATTTTACGATCAAATTTAAATCGTCGCCCTCGAGCGCTACGTAGTTTGCATTGATCATCTCTTG